>NVUL01000063.1 GCA_002401885.1 SAR86 cluster bacterium | reverse complement strand
TTTCCCGAATCGGGCGCTCTAGTATTAACCGACTGCTTGATTCGGAACGCGCTCGAAGGCGCGACCCAGATATTTATCTACACGAAGAATAGCAACTACCTCTTCGCGAAAACTGCAGCGGCATTCGAGAAATTGAATCTAAACATTCAGGGCGCAAGAATCTTTACCTCAGACAATGACTATTGCATGAATACCTACACTGTTCTCGAAGCCTCGGGCAAGCCGGTAGGCAACAATCCGAAGCGTCTCGCCGAAATAGAAAAAGTGGTAACTGAATATCTTAAATTGGATATATCGACTATCGCGCCATCGCGTATCCGACGTAGTCGTAAGGACAAATATTTTAGTCATACAATCGAAATCAATTGGTTCAATTCCCCGGGCAAAGATTATTCGACCGTCGAGATTAATTGCCCGGATCAATCGGGAATTCTCGCCAGCATAGGCAAAGTCTTTGCGGAGCATCAAATAAATCTACAGGATGCGCGCATCGCCACTCTTGGCGAGCGCGTTGAGGATTTGTTTTTCGTCACCGACCAGGCTAACAAGCCGATCGATAATCAGGGCCTGATAGACAAGATAAGCACAGAGCTGAAAATCGAACTCGAACAACGACTCGACACCTAGAAAACACCTAACCCTTTAGTGAATTTAGCGAACCAATCATGACTACGCTCTACGGAATAAACAACTGCGATACCATCAAGAAGACGCGCTCCCTGCTCGCCGAATTGGGAGTCGACTACGAATTTCATGACTACAAGAAGCTTGGCTGTGACGAGGCGCTTGTTAGGACATTCCTTAAGCACTTCGACTTCAAGTCCCTCGTCAACACGCGCGGAACTACATGGCGAAAATTGCCCGATGCTGTGAAGCAAGATCTAAATGAGGCATCCGCCATCAAAATTATGAGCGAGAACAATTCGATCATAAAGCGACCGATTATCGAGAGCCAAGGCGAGTGGCTACTCGGATTCGATAAGCAACAAATTCAGGATTTAGCGCAAGACTAAGCAACAAGGATTATCATTACATGAACGATACAGCAATACATAGCCTAGGCCTTGGCCTAGCAACTCGCAATACTAAACAAGACATCATCGAAGTCTTCTATCCACAACCACTACGGAATCCGGATGCGGTGCTAGCTGGCTTATTGCTGGCTAGTTGCGCAATCCAACCCGGCGAGAACGCTGTTACAGCGATCGATGAGAAATCGGCGTCCGCACTTGTTGCAGAGCTGCTTGAAGCCGAATTTCCTGAACACGCCGAGCTTGTTCAGCGGATGAATGAGGGCCAAGGCCAACTTATTCTCTGCGTGCTATTCGCGGACAGTGCTCCTAAAAGCGTTGCAGAAGCCTATCTCAAGCTTCACCTGCTCTCGCATCGTCTCTGTAAACCGCATTCGCTCAATCTCGATGGGCTGTTTGCCGTGTTGCATAATTTGGCCTGGACTAACGAAGGCGCAATCGACCTAGAAGAATTACCCATACGCCAATTGGCGGCCAGACTAGGTGGTACAACCCTTGAAGTTGCCTCTGTAGACAAGTTTCCCAAGATGACTAGTTATGTCGTTCCAGCGGGTGTCCGCATCGCCCATACGGCGCGAGTTCGTCTCGGAGCCTATCTCGGAGCTGGCACGACGGTCATGCACGAGGGCTTCGTGAATTTCAATGCAGGCACCGAAGGACCAGCAATGGTAGAAGGACGTATATCGGCGGGTGTTATGATCGGCGCAAATAGCGACCTTGGCGGGGGTTGCAGCACCATGGGCACCCTCTCCGGCGGCGGTACTGAAGTCATTTCCGTGGGTGAGAACTGTCTGATTGGCGCCAATGCGGGTATAGGCATCCCTCTAGCGAATGGCTGCACAGTCGAGGCCGGCTTATACCTCACTGCAGGTACTAAATTAAATGTGCTCGGACAAGATGGCGCAGTGCTGAAAACAGTGAAGGCGAAGGAACTGGTTGGTGTTGAAGATTTACTTTTTAGGCGCAACTCACTTTCTGGTGGCGTAGAATGCGTGCCACTAAAGTCATCTATCAGCCTTAACGATGATCTACATAGTCATAACTAACTTGTGCAGACCAGTTAAACAAATAGCTACTTTAAGAAAATAAAGAAAATACCATGAGCGAAACCCTCGAACTGGCGCAACAGCTTATTCAACGTCCCTCGGTGACACCAAGCGACGAGGGCTGTCAGGCGCTGATCGCGAAGCGACTAAGCGCCATCGGGTTCAGTATTGAAACACTTCAATTTGAGGACGTGACGAATTTATGGGCCACTCTAGGTAGTCGCGGTCCCTTATTCGTGTTTGCGGGCCACACCGATGTCGTACCGACTGGTCCAGAGAACAGCTGGCGATATCCCCCATTTAGCGCCACTGTTGCTGATGGCTTCCTGCATGGCAGAGGTGCTGCCGATATGAAAGGTAGCATTGCCGCGATGATAACAGCGGCCGAACGCTTCCTCGCAAAGTCTAAGCTCAACGCCCGTATTGGTTTCCTCATTACCAGCGATGAAGAAGGCATTGCCATCAACGGCACACAAAAGGTCATGAAAGAACTCGGCGCTCGAAACATCAAAATCGACTACTGCCTGGTCGGAGAGCCTAGTAGCAGCAGGCAGCTAGGCGATACTGTCAAGATCGGGCGGCGCGGCTCACTGAGCGCAAAACTTGTGGTAAAAGGTACGCAGGGTCACGTAGCTTATCCACAACTCGCGATCAATCCAATACACAAACTATTACCAGTGTTAGCAGTCCTAACTGATATCACTTGGGACGAAGGCAATGCCTCATTTCCGGCAACCAGCTTTCAGATTTCGAATATCAATGCGGGCACTGGTGCCACCAATGTTATTCCTGGGCAAATAGAGGTCGACTTCAACTTTCGCTTCTCCACGGAACTGAATGCAGCGGCGATTCAGTCGCGCGTTACTCAGCTACTTGGCGAGGCCGACCTCAATTACCAGATCGATTGGAATCTTTCGGGAGAGCCGTTTTTGACGGAGTCCGGCAGGCTCGTCGAGGCCGTAGCGACAAGCATTCAGCAACATTGCGGACTCGACACCGAACGCTCAACTGCCGGTGGCACTTCCGATGGCCGTTTCATCGCGCCCACTGGGGCTGAAGTCGTTGAACTCGGACCCTGCAATGCGACTATCCATCAGATTGATGAAAAAATTACCGTCGCCGAACTAGATAAGCTATCAGATGTCTATCAGGGCGTGTTACAGACGCTCGCTAGCTAATTCCTACCCACACAAGCCCTAAGCGATAAGATAAACGTCGTAGCGGCTACTGCTTCCTTTAAACTCTATATCCGGCTTACATGGCCCAAGATGAGGCGAGAGTTTCGCCCGTTTAACTACTACTCGCTTCTTCGCGAGACGCGTCGCTGAATCAAGTAGCTCAGCTCCATCCGTCTGGTGACCAAGAAGTTGCTGCAAAATGGCCATATCTTTCTTTACCTTCGCGCTCTTGCGCCTCTCCGGGAACATGGGGTCGAGGTAGACAACATCGAACTGCTTCGAGTCCGCTGCGAATTCCAGCAAGTCGCCAAAATGCAGGTTCATTCTCCTCAAAATGGCGGTAATTTCTTCGCCGTAGTAGCCAGTCCGAGTTAAGCCGTCTGCCAAGAGAGCGTGTACCAATGCAGACCGCTCTAACAATGAGACTTCGCATCCCAAGCTAGCCATAAGGAATGCGTCCTTACCCAAGCCTGCAGTCGCATCAAGTACCACAGGTCTCTGACCACCCTTGAGTCCCAATGCCTTGGCTATATTTTGATTCCTAATCGAGCTGTTCGCACGGTAGTTCAGCTTGGCATCGGAAAAATCAACACACAGCTCACCAGATTGAGCGTCACCAGTACTCTGTAATATTAATCTTGAGTCGCGGTAAGCTAGCAGATAGTCGAAGTCACTGACTTCTCTAGGGGAATAGGAGGATGACAATTCTATAACTGGAAAACCTAGATCAGTAGACAGCTTGATTTCCCGTTCTGCCGAATCGGAACCTGTTTTAGCAACCGCTACTTTCACAAGGCTAAGAGTATCAGCGCAATACCGAGCAAGACGCGGTATATGACAAAAGGCAGAAAACCGATTCTCTCGATCAATCGCAGGAAGTAGTGAATACACAAATACGCGACAACGGCAGAGACAAAAATGGCATACAGCAAGACAAGCCATGCAACTGACTCTGTGCCTGCGGCAAGCAAATCGATGCCTCTTAACAGGCCGGAGGCTGTAATAATCGGAATCGCGAGCAAGAATGAGAAGCGTGCGGCGGCTGCACGATCTAGATTGCAGAAAAGCGCGGCAGTCATTGTTACCCCGGAACGGGAAGTGCCTGGGATCAATGCCAACACTTGAGAGAAACCGATTAGCAACGCTGTTTTCCAATTCATGTCAGCCAGCGAGCGTTGCTGGCTACCAAAGCGGTCGGATACGAACAGCAATAGCCCAAAACCAATGGAAGTAACGCCGATGAGCATAAGCGAACGACCGTACTGCTCTACCTGCGACGCGAATAGCAAACCACTAAGGCCCGCGGGAATCGTCGCAGCGAGTAGCATCCATCCTAACTTTGAATCTGCGGAGTGTTCTCTTAGAAATAAGCTCGATGCCAGAGCGAAGAAGAGACGCTGCAGATCGTGCCTGAAGTAAACCAATACCGCGAATAGTGTTCCCACGTGCACAGCGACATCGAAGGTGAGGCCCTGGTCATTCCAAGCAAGCAAGAGCGAGGGCAATATCAAATGCCCCGAGGAAGAAATAGGCAGAAATTCCGTGGCACCTTGCAGCACAGCTAAGATTGTTACCTGAATAAAATCTAATTCCAATGCCTCTTCCCATTTTTGCTTAGCGGTATCACTGCTTGCCGCGAATCAGGCTAAGTATAGTCTAATTGCTCTTTGACGTAGTTTGGTCGTAACTGTGTGGCATCGACCGCTTCTCCGCAGTTGAAGCGCAGTAACGCCAGATTTGCTATGAGTTGATTCCCTATTACCGGTGTTTGGGGCTCAGCAGCAGCGGTACAACCGAGATGCTGCAGAATTTCAGTCTGTCTTTCCCAGCCACTGCCAGCTAGACACCAACTAGCACCTTTAGAATGCCCGGGCAGCGCATCCAACTCTTCAATCAGCGCAACCTGTTCTCTGCCAACTAGCTCTACCCCTTGTCGGTCTGAGCATTGATAAGCTGCGAAATAGAGCTCACCTTCTCTCGCCTCCTCACTTACGAGTACTCTGTCAAAAGAGCTCTCAGAAACTGCCGCCATTGCCAACAAGGCTAGCGACGAGAGCGGCACAACAGGGATCGCCGCGCTGAAGCTAAGTCCTTGAGCCACCGCTACACCTATCCTGACCCCTGTGAACGAACCAGGCCCTGCAACTACAGCGATTAAGTCTATAGCACTAATCGCTATCTCGGCATCAAGCAATAACTCGGAGAGCATGGGAAGCACGCGCTGGGCCGATTGTCGCTCGGCTTCGGTCACACGCTCTAGCAGGACATCTCCGTGCTGCAGCGCGACAGCACAGTGGGTAGACGAAGTATCTATTGTCAGTATGGTATTCATTTTTAGATTCAGTACGGCCTAGACTCTCTGCACTATATTACGCTGCCCTAATAGAAAAAATCCCTGCTGGTGCTTACCAACAAGGATTTTTTGCAAGCTTTGAGTATCCACCCACCGACTGCGAGCGGACACGCAGTCGGTGGGTGTACTGGCTAAAGTCACTCAATCCAGCTTAGGCCCTACTTCTTCTTTCGGGCTGCTTTCTTACGAGCTGGCGCTTTCTTTTTTACTGCCTTCTTCTTGACTGCTTTACGCTTTACAGCCTTTTTCTTGGCTGGCTTGCGTTTGGCGGCCTTCTTCTTGGCAGCTTTTTTCTTAGCGGGAGCCTTTCGCTTAGCGGCCTTCTTCTTAGCCACTTTCTTCTTCGCTACTTTCTTCTTGGCTACCTTCTTCTTAGCAACCTTTTTCTTGGCTACTTTCTTTTTGGCCTTCTTCTTAGCAACCTTCTTCTTCGCTACTTTCTTCTTAGCGACCTTCTTTTTGGCTGCTTTCTTCTTTGCAGGCGCTTTACGCTTAGCTACTTTACGCTTCGTGGCCTTCTTAGCGGCCGATCTACGCTTTACAGCTTTCTTCTTCGCCTTCTTCTTTACAGCTTTTTTACGAGCTGGAGCTTTCTTTTTAGCCGCTTTCTTTTTCGCTGCCTTTTTACGAGCAGGAGCCTTCTTCTTAGCTACTTTCTTCTTAGCGACCTTCTTCTTGGCCTTCTTCTTAACAACCTTCTTCTTCGCTACTTTCTTCTTAGCGACCTTCTTTTTGGCTGCTTTCTTCTTTGCAGGCGCTTTACGCTTAGCAACTTTGCGTTTTACGGCTTTTTTGGCTGCTGCTCTGCGCTTAACTGCCTTCTTCTTTGTTTTCTTCTTGGCAGCCTTCTTCTTGGCTACTTTCTTCTTAGCTTTCTTCTTAACAACCTTTTTCTTGGCTACTTTCTTCTTAGCCTTCTTCTTAACGACCTTTTTCTTGGCTACTTTCTTCTTAGCCTTCTTCTTAACGACCTTTTTCTTCGCTACTTTCTTTTTGGCCTTCTTCTTAGCTACCTTCTTCTTAGCTACCTTCTTCTTAGCTACCTTCTTCTTAGCTACCTTCTTCTTGGCAACCTTCTTTTTCGCTACTTTCTTCTTAGCGGCTTTCTTTTTAGCAGCTGGCTTACGCTTCGCAACTTTCTTAGGAGAGGCTTTCTTCGCTGCTGAGCGTCTCTTTACTGCTTTCTTCTTAGCTTTTTTCTTTGTTGCCTTCTTTTTAGCGGCTTTCTTCTTAGCAGGCTTCTTCTTTCCAGCCTTACGAGCTGCTGCTTTAGCTTTAGCTGCGGCTCTCTTCGCTGCAGCCTTTTCCTTCTTAGCTGCCTTGGCTGCTGCTTTTCTAGCTGCTACAGCATCTTTACGCGCCTTCTTAGCTGCTACTTTCGCTTTAGCCTTTGCTTGTTTCGCTTTAAACTTATCGGTAAACGCCTTTACTGCCTTTTTAAGATCTGATTCAGCTTTAGCTGCTGCAGCTGCCTTAGCGGCTGCTGCCTTCGCTGCTGTCTCTGCGGCTCTAGCTCTAGCTTTAGCTGTTCTGATCTTCGCGTTTGTAGCAGCTGCTGATGCAGACGCTTTCTTTACTGCGCCTTTAGCTGACTTAGCAGCTCTTTTGCTCGCTGCTGTTTTAGTTCTTGCTGCAGCTTTCTTCGCAGCGACAGCTTTTCTTCTTGCTGCTGCTACTTTCTTGGCTGCTGCTTTAGATGCTTTTTCAAGTTTCGCTACTGCGGCATTTGCTTTAGACAAAGCCGGGCTGCTAACTCTCTTAGCCACCGACTTTCTCTTAGCTGGTTTTCTCTTTTTTGCCTTAACTTTAGCCATACTCGTTTCTCTCCTAGGTTATGAATCGTGCCCGCTTAAGTTGAAGAATTATAACCACTGCTCGCCGGCAACATATCACATAAATAATCTGGCTTACAGTAAACTCTTTCTGCAAAAAACTGCTTAATAAAACTCTTTTTAAAAACAGTCCATGCACAATGCCCACTTTCACATGGTATCAACCTCTATTTCGCTAGCTAAAGTGAAAACTTTAAGAAAACATGATGGAAAATTGATCACACAACTAAAAACAGGCTCATTAAAATAGCAATTTGTCTGCCAACTTTTATCCTCTTGGTTTCTAAAACCTTCTAATTGACCAAACATTGATCAAACTCTGTATTTCAACAACAACGTCACTTGGCTAACAACAACTGGCAGACACATTAAAAAATCAAAGATAAATTGCTAGAGAGAATCTACTGCAGTAGTTGCCGCAACTACTGTGAACTGCTTAACAGGAATTGAAAGGAGCGGATGCTACAGGCAAGTGTGTAAATTCGTTACAAGAACACACTGTGATGGATAGTGTTACGGGAGAAACACTGTTTCTGGAACGCAAAAACCAGGCCGTAACCTGGTTTTTGAATGCTTCGGTTGGCGCTCTCAGGGCGCTAAACACTAGCTTAAGGAAGCAAGAATTTGCTCCTTGATTGAATCCACACTAGCGATACCGTTCACCTTTATAACTTTTACTGGCTGACCCTGCGCTTCTATGTCCTGATAAAACTTAACCAGTGGTTCTGTCTGTTCATGATAAACATCTAGTCGCGTGCGTATCGTATCTTCCTGATCGTCTTCTCTCTGAATTAGATCTTCACCTGTTTCATTGTCCTTGCCCGCCACCGTAGGCGCGTTAAATTCTACATGGTAGACGCGACCAGAATTAGGATGCACTCTCCTGCCTCCCAGGCGCTTGACGATTTCGTCATCGGCGACATCGATTTCTAGCACTACGTCGATGGGTACAGCGGCCTCAACCATAGCTTCCGCTTGTGGGATGGTACGAGGAAAGCCATCGAACAAGAATCCCGATTCACAGTCGTCCGCCTGAATGCGCTCTTTTACCAATGCGATGATTATCTCGTCAGTGACTAAGCCGCCCGATGCCATAACCTGCTCAACTTGCATACCCAGTTCTGTCTTCGCCTTCACCGCCGCGCGCAGCATGTCGCCAGTTGAGATTTGTGGAATTCCAAAGCGCTCACAGATGAATTGTGCCTGCGTTCCCTTGCCTGCGCCTGGCGCACCTAACAAAATAACTCTCATTCCTTACTCCTGTGTTCTAGTTCTAGTTGTATTAATTCTATAATGTTCAATCTTTCTTTCAGTAAGATGCTTTATAGACCCTTTGTCTTCGCCTGCTCCCAGAGAGCATCCAATTCTACTAAATTTGCGTCTCTAAACACCTTGCCCTGCGCCGCTAGGGCTGTTTCGATCCAATTAAAACGTGTCTCGAAGCGCCTATTTGCAGACCTGAGCGCAACTTCGGGCTCAATGTTGCCGTGCCGCGCCAGATTGATAGCAGCGAACATTACATCGCCTAACTCGTCACTCATTCTCTCAAGATCACCGCTGGCCAAGGCTTCCTCAAATTCCGCCACTTCCTCTTTCAACTTTTCGAGGACGGGAGCTATTTCAGTCCAATCGAATCCTACCTGTGCCGCTCGTTTTTGCAGCTTACGTGCTCGCTCCATTGCGGGCAATGCTCTAGGCACGTCACCCAAGATACTCTCGACTTCTTGAGCTGCCTGCCTGCCACCCTTCTTGCGCTTCTCTTCCCGCTCAAGCTCTTTTATGGCTTCCCAATTAACTACCACCTGCTGCGCACTGATATCTTGCGAGATTCCGAATTGCTTTACATCACCATCGGGAAAAACATGAGGATGCCGCCTTACTAACTTATCGCTTATGGCCGTCGCAATATCTTGAAAATCGAAGGCACCCTGCTCCTTCGCAATCTGTGCATAGAAGATGACCTGGAACAGCAGATCGCCCAATTCATCTTCGAGCTCTACCAGATCATTGTTCTCGATAGCGTCTGCAACCTCATAGACCTCTTCAAGGGTGTAAGGTAAGAGCGACTTGATGGTCTGTTCCAGATCCCAAGGGCAGCCATGTTGCTTATCACGCAACATCGTCATAATCGCTATTAAACGATCGATCGCCGTCAATGCGTTCAAGCCACCGTCATTTCCTGTACTCAACACTCATTACCTCCGATACATCGCGCTTTATTCAGGCACTGCGTTATTTCCGCAGCCGTTTTCCTGCATCGAATACGGCCATCGATTCTACATGCGTCGTATGAGGAAACATATCCATTACCCCAGTCGCTCGCAATTGATAACCCGCGCTAATCAGCTCGGCTGTATCTCTCGCTAGTGTTGCAGGGTTACAAGAAACGTAGACAATAATCTTCGCTCCAAGTTTTGCTATTTCCGGAATTATCTCGATAGCGCCAGATCTCGGCGGGTCTAAGATTATCTTACTGAACTCTTGCGCGGCCCATTCTTTTTCTGATATGGACTGAAACAAATCGGCAGCATGAAACTCGACGTTCTCTAAGCCATTAAGGGATGCGTTCTCTGAACCACGCAGTACCATCTCCTGACTCCCTTCTACACCCACAACTTTCTTCGCGCGACGCGCGCTAGCCAAGGTGAAGTTACCGAGGCCACAGAACAGATCCAACACCGTATCGTCTTCACTCAGTTCGAGTAGCGACAATGCCTGACTAATGATCTTTCGATTGATGCCCGCATTAATTTGCGTGAAGTCCATGGGGTGAAAGTTTAGCTGTAAATCAAATTCTGGAAGAGCGTACTGCAAACGTTCTACTCCATCTGCCGGGAATACCTTGTGTACAGTGTCATTCCCGCCAGGCTGCAGGTAGAGCTGAATACCTTGCTCCTGCGAAAACTGAACCAGGCTTTGCGTATCCGCTTCAGAGAGTGGCTGCAGATGGCGAAACACTAGTGCGACTTGAAGCCGAGAGTCGCCGGCCGAGCTCCCCGCAAGATCTTCACCGCTTAGCAACTCCTCTCCAACCGCCACTTCTATCTGCGGAATATTCAGACTGCCCTGCAGACCCGTAATCAGGCTACGCAGCGGACGGATCAAGACGGCCACTTCTTCTACGAGCACCTTACAATCATCCATATCTGCAATGAAGCTGCTGTATTTTTCTCTAAACCCTACGAGTGCACCGCCCTTCTTACTGACGACTCGGACCGCGAGCCGCGCCTTGCGCCGGTAAAACTGCGTAGCATCCTGCAATTTCGGCAGTAGTTCGATTTCACCCATTGTCTTGCCGGTAGCATGCTGCATCTGCTCGAGTAGTACCGATTGCTTGAACTCGATCTGCGCATCGCTATCCATATGCTGTAGCGAACAACCGCCGCATAGGCCGGCGAATTCGCAGGGAGGAGTTACCCGATTCTCCGATGGATTGAGCACCTCGATGGTTTTCAATTCATCGAATCGACCACGGCGTCTTACATAGGTGGCGGACACCTGCTCACCCGCAAGCGCGCCATCTACAAAGGCTACCTTCCCATCAAGATGTGCAATTCCACGCCCCTCATGACTCAGGGATTCAATCTCAAGGATTACTGGCTCGGATGGAAGTTTGCCACGTCCATGTCTGCGTCTACTCATATTTAAGGGAGCCTCTGACTAATTGCCAACTCGGTAGGTGATGCAACGCCCCGTGGAAAACGACGGCGGGACACATGCTTAGATTAATGGTTAGTCAGGCACGGTTATTGAAATACGCCTGTGGAGAGATAGCGGTCGCCACGGTCACAAACTATCGCCACTATAGTGGCGTTACTCACTTCCTGGGAAAGCTGCAGTGCCGCATAGATAGAACCGCCGGACGAAACGCCGCAAAAAATGCCCTCCGCTTTAGCCAATTCTTTCATCGTGTGTTCCGCATCACGCTGCTCAACATCTACAACGCGATCAACACGACTACGATCGAATATAGAAGGAAGGTACTCTGCGGGCCAACGACGAATGCCGGGAATGCGAGACCCATCTTTCGGTTGCAACCCAATAATTTCTATCTCTGGATTCTGTTCCTTCAGATAGCGTGACACGCCCATAATTGTGCCAGTCGTTCCCATGGAGCTGACGAAGTGAGTTATCTCGCCCTTTGTATCGCGCCAGATTTCTGGGCCTGTATGAACGTAGTGCGCGTTGGGGTTGTCCTGATTAGCAAACTGATCCAGCACCTTACCCTTGCCTGCCAAATGCATCTGCGCCGCTAAATCACGGGCACCTTCCATGCCCTCTTTCTCGCTTACGCTAATGAGTTCTGCTCCGTACGCGGTCATCGAAGCCTTGCGCTCATCACTCATATTGTCTGGCATGATTAAGATCATCCGGTATCCCATCACCGCAGCGACCATAGCTAGCGCGATACCTGTGTTGCCGCTAGTGGCCTCAATGAGCACGTCGCCGGGCTTGATCTCGCCGCGAAGTTCCGCCTGCTGGATCATGCTGAGCGCCGGCCTATCCTTGACCGAACCGGCTGGGTTGTTGCCCTCCAGCTTTGCCAAGATTGTATTGCTGGTATCGCCGGGTAGACGCTGCAGCTTAACCAATGGCGTGTTGCCAATTTGTGCCTGAATGCTTTGATAGGACATAAGAGTAGTGGCCAACGGCAAGTTTAATTTAAATGGGTTAGTAGGAGTCGGAAAGCGCAAAATTCTACACGGAAAGCGGGGCGGACGAAAGTTGGCTTGGTCTCGGATTCCGAGATAAGTGCCTCGGCTACTTTGCAAATAGGCTGCGGCTGTGAAGAGGCTTACCACCGAGATGCGCAGCCAGTGCCGCTCGCAACAGGCGCTTGGCGGATTTGACTACGTCAGTATCTGTCAGGTCATGCTCGCGCAGGGAGACTATATGCGATCCTAGATAGACCTTGCTGCTATTGTGCTGGCCTTCATCAGCTAGAATCTGGAAGCCAATGTCGGGCGTAAACCGGTAACTTCGATCCGCTTCGATGGGCTCGTGCGAGTGACAGTCCGAATCCAAATTAATGCCATAGCCCAACTCACTCAGCAGGCACAACTCGAACTGACGCAGCAAGAGCTGGATGTCTGAATCTCCTTGAAGGGCGACCAACGTATCCTGATAGGCGAGATAGAGTTGTTTGTGCTCAACGTGATTCAGTAACAATCGGGTCAACAGCTCATTGATATACATGCCGCTAAACAAGCGTTGTGCTTCTAGCCTCATCGCGCCTAGACTGCTCTCCAGACCGGTTAGGGTTTTCAGTTCACCCCGACCGGAGAGCGAAACTAGTAGTGGCTGAAAAAGCTGCAGAAGTGAACGGTATTTTGACTTGGCGCTGCGTGCGCCCTTGGCAACTGCGCGTACGCGGCCATAGTCCATGGTGAAGAAATCAACTAGCAGGCTGGTGTTTTGAAAAGGCTGGCTGTGCAATACGTAAGCCGGCTGTAGTGCAACTCTCGAATCCATGATCGTCTCGACCTTCTTTCTATTCGATACTGAAAAAGTCATCCATGACTTTCTCAGTATGGCGTGCCCCAATAGCTGGCGCAAAAATGTCATTTTGCTTGCTTTGGGCCCACTCGCATTGCCCTTAACGGCAATGGTTGCACATCCCTGTGCGACTTATTCGACCTACCTATCTACGTAACCCAGACTCTGCAACGCTCTTTCGTCGTCAGCCCAGCCTGATTTTACTTTTACCCAAAGGTTCAGCATAACCTTGCTCTGAAATGCTTTCTCCATATCTTCACGAGCAGCGGTTCCGATCTGCTTTAATCGATCGCCATCCTTGCCAATCACAATTCGTTTCTGTCCTTTATTATCCACCAAGATTAAGCCGTGAATATGCAATACGGATTTAGCTGTCTCAAATTTTTCGATCTCCACGGTGACTTCATAGGGCAATTCGTCGCCCAGTTGTCGTGTCGCCTTTTCTCGAATCAATTCGGCGGCGAGGAACCTAGAGCTTCTATCAGTTACCTGATCTTCGGGAAACAGAAATGGCGCCTCGGGTAATAGAGCTTTCACCAGCCGATCGATGGTCTCGAGATTGTGCCCCCCAAGAGCAGAAACAGGAACTATTTCGGCAAACTCCCGCTTCTCTCTTAACTTCGCGATGTGCGGTAACAACTCTGTCTTGTCCTGCACCAGGTCGATCTTGTTGATGACCAACAGCACTGGCACTTTCGCGTAGGTCAGCGCATCTAATACATATTGATCCGCTTCGTTCCAAATGAATCGCTCGACGACGAACAGCACCACATCAACGTCTTTAATCACATTAAACACGGTGTCGTTCATAACCTTATTGAGCGCCTTCTTGAATTGAGCATTCAGACCTGGCGTATCAACGAACAAACACTGATGGTGCTCATCGCTATTTATGCCCATAATTCTATGGCGGGTAGTCTGCGGCTTGCGCGAGGTAATACTGATTTTTTGGTGTAGCAGATGATTCAACAGCGTCGATTTACCTACATTGGGACGACCCACTATAGCGATGTAGCCGCAGCGGCTGGGTGGCGTAACTTGTTCCGTGGGTTTGTTCATGCCTAGTCTGTTGTCACCTCTATCGCTTCCAAAATATTCTTTGCAGCCTGCTGCTCCGCCTCACGCTTGCTGGTACCGGACCCCGTAGACTCTGCGCCTAATGATTCCAACCTACAACTAACATGAAATACCTGTTCGTGTGCCGCCCCACTAATTTCCACTACTGTGTATTTGGGTAAGTTCTTTCCCTGGGCCTGCAGAAATTCCTGCAGACGGGTCTTTGCATCTTTCTGTTCAGTCGCGGCTGCATCAATCGCTAGTTTACTCTCACTGATCTTTTTTACGAATGTTGTGCAGCTGTCTATCCCCCCATCTAGGTAGATTGCCGCTATTAAAGCTTCGACTGTATCCGCAAGAATAGAGTCTCTATCGCTACCACCGCTATTTGCCTCGCCAGTTCCTAGCTGAAGATACTCACCAATCCCAAGGCTTCTTGCAGCTGCTGCCAGCGCATTCTTGTTGACTAGGGCTGAACGCATTCTGCTGAGCTCGCCCTCACTTGCCTGAGGATTTAATGTGAACAGCGTTTCTGCAACGATGAATCCTAGGAGAGCGTCTCCTAGGAATTCAAGTCGCTCGTTGTGCGCCGCATTCGCACTGCGGTGAGTTAACGCTAGCTGCGCCAGGTCCGGATTGGAGAATTGGTAGGCTAAGGACTGCTGAAGAATTTCTAGTTTATTGACCATCTATTGCAAAACAGTATCGAATTTCGCCACAACATCGAGATTCGCTGCCAGTTCGACACGGCGCTCATAGGAAATAGTAATAATGGCTTGGTCATTTTCCTTGCGCATTGTGATGGCAGACAGATCAAAATCAGTTACATTATTGATGCGCAGAGTATTCGAGACGCGTTGACGAATATCGGTAATGGTCATGTTTGCAGCCTCACCGTTCTCGATTAGCTCCTCGCAGACGCCAGTGATCAGATTATGATCGACATACAGCGGGACTACTTTCAAGCCGAACGTTAGAAATGCCACTATTAAAATGAACACCATGAGCATGCCAAACTTAGAAACGCCCGCTTGTTCGCTTAAGCTTTTTGATCGTATTTGTTTCATGGCCGCACCCGTAGGAAAGTTGCATTCATTAATAATAAAAATTTAGTGGCGTAGTGGCAAAACCACCAGTCTGCCAAGCTTAAGGAGTTGAAGCTACTAAATCCGCTATAGCTGTCACAAAACTCTTACTTAATTCGTTGATTTCTAGCGAAAGTTGGCAGATTTAACCCCGGTTCCTTGTGCATCCAAACGGCTATCGCCCTTCCGACTATATCTTTCTCTGGCACTGTGCCCCACTCTCGGCTATCGCTGCTGTTGTCTCGATTGTCACCCATCATGAAGTAATGCCCATTTGGGATTACCCAAGTCGTGCGCGAGCGCTGCCTGGTGACCGCCGTTATGTGCTGAGTGGCGTGTTCGACACCATTGATTGTCTCTGAATGCAGGGTGCCTGCTAATTCGCCCAGATTCGTATCTATCACTGTGTTTTCTACGAACTCTTCGCTTATCAGTTCACCGTTGACGAACAAACGCTTGTCTTCATACCGTATTGTATCGCCCGGCATGCCGATTACTCGCTTAATATAATAGCTATCCACATGGGGCGGAATAAAAACCATGACATCCCCGCGCTCTGGATCGGCAACATCGACAATCTTAGTCCCGATCACCGGAAGTCGAATGCCATAGGCGTATTTATTCACCAGAATAAAATCTCCAACCTCCAGGGTTGGAATCATCGATCCTGTTGGTATCTGAAAAGGCTCTACTAGGAACGAGCGGAGTATCAAGACAATCAGCAGCACGGGAAAAAAGGACTTCGCGTATTCTATAATCATTGGCTCTTGGGATAAGCCGGCGATGTGCTGTGCTACTTTTTCTTCGGTTTTCCCTTTCGTCTGAGTCGCCTCATAATCCGCGATAGCCTGCAGACGATACTTCTTGATCCATAGACTATCCAGCAACCAGAGTGCTCCACAGGCGCCGACGAGACAAACCAATACTAGTGAAAAATCTATATCCATTTCGTTCTTATCTATCGCTTATCTATCTATTACTTATCAATGCAAAATGCAGTGTATTAACGCGAATTAACTATCAACTTTTAGCACCGCCAAAAACGCTTCCTGCGGCACTTCCACGTTGCCTACTTTCTTCATTCTTTTCTTGCCCGCTTTCTGTTTTTCCAGGAGCTTCTTCTTTCGAGAGATATCACCTCCATAACACTTTGCAGTGACATTCTTGCGCAGCGCCTTCACCGTCTGCCGGGAAACAATCTGCCCGCCTATCGCAGCTTGAATAGCCACATCGTACATCTGACGCGGAATCAATTCCTTCATCTTCTCAACCAGCGAACGGGCCTTCGACTGTGCGTGGTCGCGGTGCACAATAATTGCGAGCGCATCTACTCTATCGCCGTTTATTAAAATATCTAAACGCACCAGCTTCGCTTCCTCGAAACGCTCGAACTGATAATCGAGAGAGGCGTAGCCGCGGCTCGTCGACTTTAGTTTGTCAAAGAAATCGAGCACAACTTCACTCATCGGCAATTCATAGGTCAGTGAGACTTGCTTGCCGATGAACTGCATGTCTTTCTGTATGCCCCGCCTCTCGACACAGAGGGTTATCACGTTGCCCAGATGCTCCTGAGGAACGAGGATATTCGCCTTCACTATCGGCTCACGCATCTCCGCAATAGACGTTACTGCAGGCAGGCGCGAGGGACTATCGACCTTGAGCTCCTCGCCGTTCTCTAACAACACTTCATAGACCACGGTGGGTGCCGTGGTAATCAGCGAAAGGTCGTACTCCCGCTCTAGTCGTTCCTGAATAATTTCCATGTGCAGCATTCCCAGAAACCCACAGCGAAAGCCGAAGCCTAACGCGTCAGAATTCTCGGGTTCATAGTGCAGAGAAGCGTCGTTCAATGTCAGTTTCGATAACGCGTCGCGAAAATTTTCAAAATCGTCTGAGGATACAGGGAAGAGTCCGGCATAGACCTGAGGCTGTATTTTTCGAAACCCATCTAACGCATCCACATCGGGACTCTTCGCTAGCGTAATGGTGTCGCCGACCGGCGCCCCTAAGATGTCTTTGATGCCGGCAACGATAAAACCAACTTCGCCAGCCGCCAAGTTGCCTGTCTCGGTTCGCTTCGGCGTAAACACACCTATGCTATCTACCACGTGGGACTTACCCAAAGACTTCGCGATAATCTTGTCGCCCTTGTTAAGGGTACCTGCCATGACTCTTACTAGAGAGACCACGCCCAAGTAATTATCGAACCAGGAGTCGATGATTAGCGCCTGCAAATCGGCATCCCTGTCTCCCTCGGGTGGCGGAATCTTGGTGATGATCTGTTCAAGGATCTCGTTAATACCGAGACCGGACTTTGCACTCGCGCAGACAGCGTCCTCCGCATCGATACCGATGATCTCTTCTATCTCCACGCGCACACGATCGGGCTCTGCCTGGGGCAGATCCATCTTGTTTAATACGGGAATAACTTCGAGGCCCTGCTCTATCGCTGTATAGCAAGTCGCAACGGACTGAGCTTCTACACCCTGCCCTGCATCCACGACGAGTAGCGCGCCCTCGCAGGCGGCAAGTGAGCGAGACACTTCGTAGGTAAAATCAACGTGGCCAGGCGTATCGATGAAATTTAGCTGATAGCGTTTACCATCCTGCGCATCGTAATGCAGGGTCACGCTCTGTGCTTTGATAGTAATGCCGCGCTCGCGTTCAATATCTAAGGTATCGAGAATCTGCACATCCATTTCGCGATCGCTCAGGCCTCCGCAGGTCTGAATGAAGCGATCGGCAAGCGTGGATTTGCCGTGGTCGATGTGGGCGATAATCGAAAAGTTTCGAATGTGGCTTAAGTCAGTCACGAAGCAAATGGGTCACAGTAGGAGGAATTAGACAGGGTGAAATCAAGCGGGCAAGTCTACAGCAAATGAAACCGAGTGTCAGGAGTATTAGCGAGTTAAGCCGCGCGGAATCAGGCCTGTGAGCTGAGGCGTCTTAGAGGCGCAGCAGGCTAGCGCTCGAGTTCCAGCGCCATGGTCGTGCCCTGACCCTCGCGGACTATACGAATAGGAACGAATCCCGAGTCGGGCAGATTGCTAGCGACAATCGCAAATTTATCCGCCGAGTCGATCTCCTGCCGATTGAGTGAAACAATAACATCCCCAACCAGCAAGCCTGCCTCACGGCCGGGACCTTGATTCAATTCTGCAATTTGCACACCGCTCAGTCCGGTAACTCTGCGCAGGTCATCGCTGAGCTCGCTGACACGAAAACCGAGTGGATTACCGCGCTCGCGGACGACTTCAGGCACGGCGACTGCGACGCTGTTAGTCGGCGAACTACCCAAAACTACGGTGATGTCGCGCAGCTCGCCGTCGCGATAAACAAGCATCTTCGCCGCAGTACCTGGACGGTATTGGCCCACGTAGAACGGCAGATCAGAGAAATATTCGATGTCGTGCCCGTTGAATTCGAGAATAATATCCTCAATGAGAACACCGCCCTCTTCCGCCGGGCTCTCGATCTGCACATCATCGACGAAGGCGCCGCGTGGTCGTTCCAACTTGAAGATTTCGGCAAGCGCATAGTCCACCTCACGCATGCGCACGCCCAACAGCCCGCGCTCTACAGTGCCGGTGTCACGCAATTGCTCCATCACATTCATCGCTACGTTGCTGGGAATAGAAAAAGAAATGCCGTTCGAGCCGCCTGTGCTGCTTAGAATCTGCGAATTGATGCCGATGACATCGCCCTCTAAATTGAAGAGGGGGCCACCCGAGTTACCCTGATTGATTGCGACATCCGTCTGGATGAAGGACATGTAATTGTAGGTGGATCTTCCAGGCATTGAGCGCCCTTTCGCACTCACAATGCCGGCGGCCGCAGAAAATTCCAAGCCGAATGGCGAACCGATGGCTAGCACCCAATCGCCTACGCGAAGGCTGTCGGAGTTACCGAACTCCACATAGGACAAATCTGTCGCGTCTATCTTCAATAAGGCGAGATCAGAGGGCTCATCGAGTCCTATGACCTCGGCGTCATAGACTCTTCTGTCATTTAGGGTGACCCGTATTTCATCTGCGTCCGCGACGACATGATTGTTCGTCATGATGTAGCCGTCGGTAGAAATCACAAAGCCCGATCCTACCGCGCCGCGTTGACGCTGTTCCGGTAAACCCTCGATGTTTAGGTCTGGCTCCTGACCTGGATTTAGTCGGCGCAATAATTCTTCGATCTCATCGTCGCCAATAGCGCTTCGGCCGGAAACACTTTTAGTAGTAGAAATCTCAACGATTGACGGAGCATTATTTTCAACAAGATCGGCAAAATTTGGCAGGGCTGCTTGAGCATAGCTGCTGTTGCTAGCCGATAGGAATAAGGCAACTACAAAACCGATCGATGACAACTTGAGGCTTGCTTCACTAAGAGTTCGCATAAAAGATTTCCGCGTCTATGAAATACTGCACAGGCTGACCCTTTGAGCCGAACTCGGCCGAGGGCGAACCTGAATCGAGACACTACTTTAGCACAACGGCAAGGGAAGCACGCAAGCCGTAAGGACTGGGCTTGGGGGGTTTTAGGAAGATGGTTTTAGGGTTTTGCCTGCAACTCGTTGACTAGACGGTATAGCGGTGAATCCTGAATATGCTCGATGCGCACCGGTTCTTCATCGTCTAGAGTGAGACTCTCAATGTATTGACGCACAATACCGCCATCGACCACGACCGGTGCATCGACGCCCGATCCGGCCAGCAGCGTGGTTGCTGCCAGCGATGGAGTGGCTGGCGATTCGAAATTTTCAGCTGATTGATCGGCGATAGCAGGAATGGCAGAAGTGCCAGAGCCGCTATCCAGATTAACCTGCACCGCAACTAGAAACACCGCGGCCACGGAGGCGGCGATTGCCATCTTGGTTAGACCTTCTTTCCAGGAAGACTGAGCTGGTGCTACCGGGGCTGCCGACAATGGGGCTTCTTGCTCAATTTGTGCAGCAATGCGCTGGCTAAGGCTCGCATTCACGGGTTGCGCAGATTCATGGAGAGCAGACTGAACCAGGCTGTAGCGCTCCCAAGTCTCCAACAGGGTTGGGTCCTGCTCACAAGACTTTAGAAAGCGACGCAATTCCAAGTCATCTGCCTCGTTATCGAGTAATGCAGATATTGTCTCGCTGCTATTCTCTGAGTCGATCTGGCTCATTGAGCACCCCTGTGATTCTTCGACCTACCTAATAAAATTTTAATCCAAATAGCTTGTCGGATTATTACCGATGGCTGTCTGACTCTCTATTCGAGTAAATCCTTAATTTTCTTATCTATCGCTTCTCTGGCTCTAAAGATTCGCGATCGAACTGTACCCACTGGACAATCCATGACTTCGGTAATGTCTTCGTAGCTCAGCCCTGAAAACTCGCGAAGCGTAAACGCGGTACGCAAATCTTCCGGTAAATCTTCTATCGCCTGCTCTATCACCAATTTTAGTTTGGCGGTGGCCAGCTTACTCTCAGGATTCTCAATCTCCCGCAGTACGCTGCCTCCTTCACTCTGCTCCGCGTCTTCTACCTCTACGTCGCTAGCAGGTGGTCTTCGATTCCTTGAGACCAGGTAGTTCTTCGCTGTATTGACCGCTATACGGTACAACCACGTATAGAAAGCACTATCGCCACGAAATAGAGGCAGGGCTCTATACGCTTTGATGAAGGCTTCTTGGCAAACATCTTCAGCTTCATGTGAATCGTGGATGAAACGCCCTACTAGGGCCGATACTCTGTGCTGATAACGCAACACCAAAAGGTTAAATGCGTTTTTATTGCCGCTTAAAACCCGGTCAACTAATTGTTGATCCGTATCCTCTGACATCTGTTCCAACTCCGTTATTGCTGGGGTTCTATTACGACACTACAGGGAACAAATGCATTCATTCACATCGATAGACAACGTGTTTGTGCAAAAGTTCTCGATAACGGACAAATTATGACAGTTTTATGCAACCGAGATGAGTCCTAACCATTATTGGGCTAGAGATTTTCAGTGTAACTGTGCAAGAATCCTCGCTCGCTCGCCGGTAAGCACTTCATCTTGCCGGTAATAATCGTAGCAGGCTCAGCATTTTTCAATCCACTAGAAACGATAAAAACCAATTAATTCAATTAGTTGAAATACTTTTATGAACGCCTCATTAGCTCAAAATCAACTACAGTTCGATATCTTGATCATTGGCAGCGGTGCTGCCGGCCTCACGCTTGCCCTGAAAACGGCAGATTTTGCCCGCGTCGCCGTGCTCAGCAAGGGCGACCTCAATCAGGGGGCCACATTCTATGCGCAGGGCGGCATTGCAGCCGTACTCGATGAAACCGACAGTATCGAGTCTCATGTTGCGGATACGCTTGCCGCCGGTGTTGGCCTGTGTCATGAGGAAATAGTTGAGCATATCGTCGCCGAGAGCGCTGAATCGGTAAAATGGTTGGTCAAGCAAGGCGTCCCCTTTACCACGAAGAAGAACTTCGAGCATGGCAAAAACAAATCGATGCCGGAGGAGCTAAGCTCGCTGCATCTGACGCAAGAAGGCGGACACAGCAAGCGCCGCATTATCCATGCCACCGACGCAACCGGTAAGGCGGTGTTCGAGACGCTACAGAGACGCGCCCTGGCTCACCCAAACATCGAGCTGATAGCTGACTGTACTGCTGTAGATTTAGTGACACAGAGGCAGAAAGACGGCTCTGGGAGCGTCTGCGTAGGCGCCTACGTGCTAAACCTGGAATCTGGTAACGTAGACCTCATCAAGAGCAAGTTTGTCGCTCTGGCAACCGGTGGCGCCAGCAAGGCTTACCTGTACACCACGAATCCTGATGGAGCGAGTGGCGATGGCATCGCCATGGCTTGGCGCGCAGGCTGCCGCATAGCCAATATGGAATTCAACCAATTCCACCCGACCTGCCTATTTCACCCCCATGCCAAGTCATTCCTCATCACCGAGGCGCTGCGCGGCGAAGGAGCCACTTTAGAGCTACCCGATGGCAGCCGATTCATGCCCGCCTTCGATAGCCGCGAAGAACTAGCACCGCGAGATATCGTCGCCCGCGCCATCGATCATGAGATGAAGCGACTAGGCTGCGACTGTGTCTATCTGAACATCACGCACATGCGCGCTTCATTCTTAACCGAGAACTTCCCTACTATTTATGCGCGCTGCCTAGAATTCGGCATCGATATAACTACCGATCGAATTCCTGTCGTGCCTGCCGCCCATTACACCTGCGGTGGCATCATGGTGAGCAAGAACGGCGAGACCGACATCGATCATTTGTACGCGATTGGCGAGACCAGCTTTACCGGCCTGCATGGCGCCAATCGCATGGCCAGTAATTCCCTGCTCGAGTGCTTTGTTGTGGCGTTCGGAGCAGCAAAAGACATTCAGAGTAAAATCACCTCTACAGTCCATGGCACAAATATCAATGCCTGGGACGAAAGCCGCGTGAGCAAATCAGATGATGAAGTGCTCGTATCTCACAACTGGGATGAATTGCGTCGTTGCATGTGGGATTTTGTCGGCATCGTGAGAAACAACGAGCGCCTGCAACGAGCAGAACGGCGCATTAATATCTTGCGAGAAGAGGTCCAAGACTACTACATCAAACACCGGGTCACGAAGGATATGCTGGAATTGCGGAATCTGGCGCTGGTGTCCAAACTGATCATTGCCTGCGCCATCCAGCGCAAGGAAAGTCGAGGCCTGCACTTCACGCTAGACTATCCAGAACAGGCGGCAAACCCTACTGACACAATTCTGAACCCAGCGACTTTCGACTAGCAGCTACTTAATTACCTTACAGGCTACTAGGCAGATCGAAGCGCAGATAGCGTCGCAAGCGCCTATCCTCAATGCGAGCTAGGCTGTCGGGCCACAACACCAGATGAATGACTCTCGCTAAGTCGTTCTCAGCCTCGGGGCGAAAGCTTAGCACCAGCAAAAACTCACTAAAATAGATCACGCTCGGCAGCTGCATTTCCCATAACTTACCGAGGTGGCTCAATCTACAGGATTGCTCACCAATAACGAGCTCAGGTTTTACCCGCTGCCATCTGCCCCGTCTCTGCACACAGAAGGTTCGAATTCGATCTCGCAGATAGACCAAATAACTCATAAGCACGGCGATTGCTATGGCGAATTCTAACACTACCAACACATCGGCCAGCACCGCAGATATTGCTGCCGTAAGGTGACATGCACTCACAAAGCAGAGCTCCCAGCGAGACCAGCGCAGACTGCATTTCATCATATGTATTTAAGCAACGATCTCTGCGAGGACGAAGGCCTCTGCCACAAATCCCTTTCCATGACCTTGCTTAAGCCTAGTCCGAGCTGCCGTTGTGCGCCAGTATCTGCCGAATAATAGGCTCGAAGCGCGGGTCGTTGGGCGCGCTGCGTTGCATCAGCCAAGTAAACAGGTCCTGATCTTCCTCTTCGAGCAGGTCGCTGTATAACATTTGATCTGGGCCGGAAAGCGACTCGAAGACTTCGGTCGCGAAGGGGACAAGTAGTAAGTCCAACTCAAGCATGCCACGACGACTATGCCAAAATATTTCCTGTTTATTGAATTCCTGCATTTAGTCGCCATCTAGTTACGTAAGCCGCCGAGTCATTCGACTGTAACGAATTATGCGGAAATTCGCGCACACTTGCGACAGTCACTTTATGAAACACCGCAACCCTGTATCATCCTTACTATGCAAAACAATATTTACTCCCTAGAGAGCTACGAATTCATCCGCATCAGCGGTGCCGACAGCATAAGTTTCTTGCAAGGGCAACTCAGCTGCAATACCGAACTACTCTCAGCCGGACGCAGCCTAACCGGCGCTCTCTGCAACCTCAAAGGTCGTGTCATAGCGGATTTTCGACTCGTTAAGATTGGTGAAGACATAATCATGCAGTGTGCTGCAGGCATGGCGGACAAAATACACGCGACCCTGAGCAAATACGCTGTTTTTTCAAAGGTCGAGCTCTCTCTGTTGGAAAGCAAGAACAATACCGCGCCCGTCGCTATTGGCGTTATAGGCAAAGGAGTGGATGAGGCACTATCCATACTCGGCCTGGATCTGCCTGAAAATACCGATGGTGTGAGTTCGTCTCCGAGTAGTTCGGTTGTTCGAGTATCCGGTCTTAGTGAGCGTATCGAAATATGGATGCACACCGAAGCCGCAGCAGAGCAATTGTTAACTAGGTTAAAAGAGGAAAAAAACGATGACCTCGAACCCTGGCTTAGAGCAGACATCGAAGCGGGAATAGTGCATGTGACTCCGACACTGAGCGAAGAGTTCACACCTCAATTACTTAACTACGACCTATCAGGGTTAATAGACTTCAAGAAGGGCTGTTACACCGGCCAGGAGATCGTTGCTCGAATGTTCTATCGCGGAACCGCGAAGCGCCGCCTACAATTGGCCAGCAGTAGCCATTCGATAAGTGATTCTAGCAAGGTTGTAGCGAGAGCCAGTGAAGACTCAGGGGAAGATATCTTGGCCTTCAGCAACACAGGAGCCACTGAATCTCTGTTGTTAGCAGTCTTAGCCGTACAAGCCGTCGATTCAGGAGAGCGCATGACGCTCTCTGATAACGCTGAATCGGAAGTCTGTATTCGAGAACTGCCCTATATGACGAATTGAGGAGTTACCGCCTAGCTAGAGGACACTCTCGCTCTGGCTGCTGAATGACTCCCACAAGCTGTCCATTCCAACGAAATTCATATTCTCCATCATTTGAATAAGGTCAATACGGCGCTCAATTTCTGCTTCAGGAATTTCTTCAGTCGCTAATATTTTCTTATTTAGCAAAATAGCGTCCCCTACACCGATCAAATACAGAAGCGCTGTTGGATCACCGTTCACACTACGGACGTGAATGGAGCTCACCCCGTAGGTAGACATCTTGTCCAAGCACTGCTCTCTGTTGTTTATGCCTATAGCGAATTCGATAGGAATCAATCCATCGCGTATCGCGTCGCTTGATTCGCTGGCTATTTTTTTACGGTAATCCTTCATATTCACCACGTTACTCATGACACTTTCCTTATGACGTGTTGCTTCGAATGTTAAAGAAACTTTTCTAGATCCTTCTGAAGAGCTTACGGAGTTGTTAGCCAACTCAATGATTCTCTCCCGAAAAGCTGATAGAGGATTCTGTCCTTATTGGAGAATGCCGGTCAATACATGGGTTTTAACAAAGGGGAATTAATTGGAAATTAGATATAGCGCATACTGATAAATGCAAAATTCAGGCAAATTTCACATTTGAAACAAGGTTCTTTGAGGCAAAGCCGGATGCGAAACTAGGGAAATTTTTCCTGCTAATTTCGTGGGATTTCTAAATGGGTAAACTTATTGGGGAAGTTGGTAAATATTACCGCCAATCTCATCACTTTCTAGTAACTAACTACCTCGTAGGAATATTCGTACAAATCTCTGTGGCTACTCATCCCCTAGTACGACCGATTCGCTAATTTACTGTAGGGGAAATTGGTCTGGCTCGTGATTCATGATGCCATCGATATGAAGTACATCCATGAGATAGCTCATATAACTCTTCGCTGTATAACCAGGAGCGGGAAAATTCGCCTCCGCATGCCATATGTGCACCCAGAGGCCGGCCTCATGAGCTGCCGTTATACGCTGCGCATTGGGAGGTATCACCATGCGGAGTATCGGTGCCACGCCATCGGCATAGCTTGCGATGTGTTCGAGCCCAGCGTCGCTCATATAGTCGTAATCTTGCCCTTCCCACACCAATTGTATGAGCGCGTAGTTATCGCCATTTAGCTCGCGTAATCGCTTCAGGCTGGATTCGTGAAAGGATTGAATGACTATAGGTGTGCCCTTTTGACCTTCGAGAGTGCTCAGGCCATTGCTCACGAACAGATCGTGCAAGGCCTCGTCGATATCCATGCCTCGGGCGTGATAGAAGTCCGGATCTTTAGACTCAGGATACAGGCCAACTTTACCCCTAACCAAATCGATCAGTTCTTGGAAGCTTACTATGCGCTCTGCTGCATATTCCGGTGAAAACCAGGAACCGTAGTCGAGGGTCTTTATCTCAGCTAGTGTGAAATCGTTTACGTACCAGGTCTTCGTGTTGTCCCCATCGACGTCTACCTCGGTATAGCGATCGGGGAATAGCTTTTCTACGTTTGTGCGCCGCTCCAGTACCAGGTCATGGAAACAGATTAATACGCCATCGCTGGTAATTTGCACGTCGGTTTCAATGTAGTCAGGGCGCATTTCTACTGCCGCTTCGAAGGCGGTTAGTGAGCTGAACGGAAGGTGTTGGCTGGCACCGCCGTGGGCTATGGATACTCTGTCGTAGAGATCATCGAATTGGGCTAGGCAGGCTGGGGTTAGAAATAGAAGCGCAACTGAGACAATAACTTTGGAATTAAGCTGGAGTTGTAGCAAATCAGTGGCTCCTAAATAGGTGAAGGCAGAATCGGGCTGATAGGATTCTAACATTAGGATCGTGACAGAATGTTTTAACTAGCGAGCGAAATGGGAAAATACAGGTGAGGAAAAACCTATTTTCAGCAACTCTGCAACGCTAAAAAACAAAGAGGCGGCCCCGAGGACTGCTAGCCGCCTCTTCGATCACAGCTTATTGCAGAGCTGTGATAACCGACATACCCCGGTGGTTGGTCCTGTAGTTTTGCACGGGATAACTTGTAAGCGCCTGCTTCATTGAATTAGTACGCGTGATCGAGACTGAGTGCGCGTCATGATCCCTTCTAGGCAGACTGATAGACGTCGTTCTTACTGCTACGAGTTGAGGTTATTGCAGGTTGAGAGTTAAAAGTATGGTTTGGGGAAACCATATGTTGGTGTTTGGGAGAAGCGGAACTCGATGATGTAGCGGACTGGGGCTTTTCTTTGCGGCTTGGGGATTAATAAAACGCGCGCGGATCTATTTTCTCGATCTGTGGGGCTGCCTAAAATTTGGAGCATTGCAACACCGTAGCAACAATAGAATCGGCTCCATCGCCTTTTTGGATTACACCACTTACTGTAGAATACGCACCTCGACCAGTCGTTAACTTCAATACAACTAGATTCGTAAAGCTACTACAGCGATGAAAGGATCCGACTGTCCTGCATTCCATGGGCTCATCTGTCCCATTAACTCTAAGGATTGAATTCATGCCGTCCACTGTTAGCAAATAGTTTTCAGCATAAAATTCCTGCTCTATCAATTCGTCAGCACTCCAGGAAAAACCGGTCGAATTGGTTCCTTGGCAAGACCAAACCTCTTTTTCTCGCGCTGTGGCGCTAATTGAAAAAAATATCACTAACGTCAACACTAATTTATTCATTAGTTTCACTCGCAGGGAATCTAAGTGATCAGAGTACTTTGATATAGGAGCAGCGCAAGTCAATTAAAAGTACTCTGGCACCTTTGATCCGGAGGTCTGTCCGGAGTACCGCTGTGGGCAACAATGAGGCAACAAAGCGGACAGATTTATTTATGGTAGAAAGGATCTTATAAAATAAATCTGCCCTCTTTATTCTGTTGTTATCTCGCTTGTTGGCTTTGGACATATGGCCGAGCCAACAAGTGAGTATTCCAACCGCCTCTGGCCACATGTCTTTGAACATACTCAATGTACTGAGTTGAAGTTAGGTTAGCATTGCGCCTGTGTCTACGTTCGTTGCACAGACGGCAAGCAGCTACAATATTTTCCTGCTTAGAAGTACCACCCTCACCAAAAGGGATCAAATGTTCACCGGTACTTTTAAAAAAGCGTGCTTGCCTCAATGACATGGCATTTTTCAATGCATACTCATTTATGTCATCTTGCCACATGGAAGAATTGCAGTAATAGCAATATCCATTCTGGGATTGGAAGGCGCGAGCTCGAGGTTTTTTTAGGGATTTTCTAGATCGTTGCATAGTGACTCCAGTATTTTTAAGGTTGCCCGCATAATCTATAGATTGATGTCGGGAACCAACTGAGTCACTCAAGTTGGCACAACAAGCTTTCTCAAAAGAAAACTCACGAATAAAGGACTACACTAATTTGGGACGTCACTGCAACACCAGCAGAAAGGGATATTCGTAACTCAATAGCGTAAAATTGAGTCCCTCTTAAGTTATTAAGTTATGAGTGGTCTTGCCCCCAGTTCTCGGACACTTCGGTTAATGCACACATGCCTGTTCGTAGGCCTGCGGGCTCTTGTATTTGAGCGTCGAGTGTCGACGCTTGCGGTTGTAAAATAGCTCGATGTATTCGAATAAACTGCTTCGTGCCTGTGCTCGTGTTCGATAGTCTTCAAACACCACCCATTCCGTTTTCATCGAATGATAAAAGCTCTCCATAACTGCATTGTCCCAACAGTTCCCTTTTCGACTCATACTACAGACTATGCCATGCCTCTTCATCAAGCTCTGGTAATCAGTTGATGTGTATTGCACTCCTTGGTCTGAATGCAAAAGCACACCTCGGATGCCATCTCTTTGGCTAATAGCCATATTTAGTGCGTTGCTAATCAGCTCTACCGTGTTGCTTTTACTCATCGACCAGCCAATGATTCTGCGCGAGTGAAGATCCATAACTGTCGCCAGGAATAATGCGCCGGCTCGTGTTGGGATATAAGTTACATCAGAAACCCATTTCTCGTTAGGTGCATTAGCCGTAAATCGTCGATTCAAATGATTAGGCGCAGCCTTTCGGTTGTGTCGAGAATTAGTGGTGACAACAAACCGTCTATGAACCTTTGACTTAATGCCATTAAGCCTCATCACTCGAGCGACAGTATTTATGCCAATCACTTCCCCCTCATCGACTAGCGTGCCATGAATCCGAGGCGATCCATAAATCTCATGATGAGCCTTATGGATCGCTTCAATTCTTACCCTTAATGACCTGTAGCGTTTACTGCGAGCACTTTCTGGTCGGCCTATCCAATCGTAATAACCAGACCTAGAAACCCTTAGCGCGCCACACATGCGAACAATCTTGTATTGCGTTCTATGCCTGAAGATGAACTCGTATTTTACAGAAGTTCCCTGGCAAAGAACGCGGCGGCCTTTTTTAGAATTTCATTCTCTTCTTGTGATACCTCTAACTCTCGTTTTAAGCGTGCTATCTCTGCGGCTTGAGATTCAGGTGAAGAGGGTCTGCCGTGACCAGGAAAAGCACTCGCTCCTTGCTTTTCTAACTGATCCTTCCATTTGTAAAGCCTGGTTCTGGGAATGCCTAACTCTCTGGCTATTTCCGTTGCTGGTCTCTTGCCCTCATCGAGAAGGCGAACAGCTTCCAGCTTAAACTCTTTAGTAAAGGTTTGTCGTTGTTTCATGGCTCACTCCTATGGGACTATTGTCCCTAAATAGAAGTGTCCGTCAATCGGGGGCAGCTACATAGTGTCCCCTAAAGTCTTGTTAGTGATGCCCAACGGGTATACCGCGGCATTCTCCTACCTGCTGCCAGTTTTCTGCGGCGGATGGTATCTCGCACCCT
>NVUL01000062.1 GCA_002401885.1 SAR86 cluster bacterium | reverse complement strand
TGTCGATCTCGTTGTCGAAGTGACCGATGTTGCAGACTACGGCGCCTTTTTTAATGGCTTGCAGCATGTACTTGTCGCATACATTTATATTGCCCGTTGTTGTCACGATCAGGTCGATCTTCGCGAGCAGCGTAGTATCAATTCCTTCGCTAGATCCGGTGTTGATACCGTCGTTATAAGGCGACACAACTTCGAATCCGTCCATGCAAGCCTGCATCGCACAGATAGGGTCTATCTCGGCAATCTTCACGATCATGCCTTCCTGACGCAGGCTCTGCGCGGAGCCCTTGCCTACATCACCGTAGCCGACGACCATTGCCTGTTTGCCGGAAAGCAGCATGTCAGTACCACGCTTGATGCCATCGTTAAGTGAATGGCGACAGCCGTATTTGTTGTCGTTCTTCGACTTAGTTACCGAGTCGTTTACGTTGATTGCAGGAACTTTCAATGAACCTTCTTCTAACATCTCTAAAAGGCGATGTACGCCAGTGGTTGTCTCTTCGGTAATGCCATGGATATTGTCTAAGAGCTGAGGGTACTTTTCATGCACCATCCCGGTGAGGTCTCCACCGTCATCTAGGATCATGTTTACATCCCAAGGCTCGCCATCTTTGAGAATGGTCTGCTCTATGCACCATTCGCCTTCGTCTTCAGTCTGACCCTTCCAGGCGTACACGGCGATTCCGGCGGCAGCGATGCAAGCGGCAGCATGGTCCTGAGTAGAGAATATGTTGCAAGATGACCAGCGCACTTCTGCACCTAGCTCTACAAGTGTTTCAATTAGCACGGCTGTCTGCACAGTCATGTGTATACAGCCCAGAATCTTCGCTGAAGCAAGTGGTTTCTCTGCAGAGTACTTGTTGCGTAGAGTCATTAGTGCCGGCATCTCTGCCTCGGCCAATGTGACTTCGCGGCGACCGAAATCGGCCAGGCTCATATCCGCTACTTTATAATCTTGTACTGATGAATCGTTCATTTCTAACTCCGTAGATATTGTGTTATAGGCCAGCGGCTGCTTTAAGTGCATCGGCCTTGTCAGTTTTTTCCCAGCGTAGGTCGAGATCTTCGCGGCCGAAGTGGCCGTAAGCGGCGGTGTCTTTGTAGATAGGCTTAAGCAGATCCAACATTTTAATTAGGCCTTTCGGACGTAATTCAAAATTGTCTCGAATAAGCTCAACGATTTTTCCGTTGCTTACCTTTCCCGTACCGAATGTTTCAACACTGATAGAAGTGGGTTCTGCTATACCGATCGCGTAGGAGAGTTGAATCTCGCAGCGTTCGGCGATGCCTGCGGCAACGATGTTCTTGGCAACGTAGCGCGCCGCATAGGCAGCGGAGCGGTCAACCTTCGATGGGTCTTTCCCAGAGAAGGCGCCGCCACCGTGGCGTGCCATGCCGCCGTAGGTATCGACGATAATTTTCCTGCCAGTTAACCCGCAATCACCATGAGGACCGCCAATGACAAAGCGTCCGGTTGGATTTATAAAATACTTGGTGTCAGCGTTAATCCAAGCTTCAGGAAGAACCGGCTTGATGATTTCCTCCATCACTGCCTCTTGTAAATCTTTCAGCGATATCTCTTCCTTGTGCTGTGTGGATAACACAACGGCATCAATAGCAACAGGCTTCCCATCTTCGTAGCGGAATGTAATCTGGCTCTTCGCATCCGGCTGCAGCCAGGGAAGGGTGCCATCTTTACGTACTTCAGATTGGCGCTTCACCAAGAGATGTGAATAAGTAATTGGTGCGGGCATTAGCACATCGGTTTCATTTGTTGCGTAACCAAACATTAACCCCTGATCGCCTGCGCCCTGCTCGTGATCCTCGCTATCGTCAACACCCATAGCGATATCGGGAGACTGTTTGCCGATGCCGTTGAGTACTGCACAGGTGTTGCTGTCGAATCCACTCTCTGAATTGTTGTAGCCGATATCATTCACAACACCGCGCACGATGTCTTCGATATCCACATAGGCTTCCGTTGTGATTTCGCCAGCGACGACGACCATGCCAGTTTTGATCATGGTTTCGCAGGCTACGCGGGAAGCTTTGTCTTTCTCTAGCAGAGCATCCAAGATTGCATCGGAGATTTGGTCCGCCATTTTATCTGGGTGACCCTCAGATACCGATTCGGATGTAAACAGTGTTGATTCTGCCATTAGTATTTCCTCAAATATGTGTAGTGATAGTTAAAATATAATTCGAAATTAGTTGCAGTTAATTCTAATAATTAGGGCTAGATACAACATTTTTAAATGTTTGCATCTGAATTTGAAATCCGTTCCGTAGTCCTAGATAAGTACTCTGTTGTTTCTCTAGATCTGCCCTCTCGGCCCAATGATCCAAGTCGCCTTCCTCGAAGCCAAGCCATAGATCGCCGCAAGATTCTCGAACCCAGTCCTGATCGTGACTGCAAAGTTCCACGATCAGTAGATAGCCGTCGGAGTTAAGAAGGGCAGCTATGTCTTTAAACGTCTTCGCCGGAGAGGAGATGTGATGCAGCACCATGTCAAAAATAATCAGGTCGCTGCTAACAGCTTGTTGTTTAGCTACGGCTGTATCGCCAAGAATAAATTTGACGCCGCCACGACCGCAGTCAGCAATTGCGGAACGGGACTTGTCCAACATGTCTTTAGAATTGTCGAGTGCCGTTAGATTCTTGAAGCGTTGCGAAAGCTCTGTAAGCAGCTGGCCCTCGCCGGGACCCACTTCCATTACTGCCGCCTTCTCACTCAAGGCGAGACCATTGATGAGGTCGTGCAGGCTGCTCGCATAGTCTGCGTGCTCGACGATTAGCCCCTGCTTTTCACGAAACTTATTCGCGTGCTTATTGAAAAAATTAAGGGAAAGCTGCGCTCGCTCCAACTGGATCTGTTTAATCTCCCTAAGTTGAGCGCTAGGAATCTCCAGCGAATCGAGATTCTCAAAAACCGTCTTTTTGATGTCGCCGTAAACATCATCCTCGGACAGGAGTGCGCGTCTATAGAAGATCGAGTTTCCCTCGCGTCGGGTGGAAACCAGATGGCTGGTAGCGAGGATCTTTAGATGATGACTGAGTGCGGACTGCCGAATATCGAGGATGCGGCATAGCTCCAATACCCCAAACGACTCATTCTTGAGAAGCCTTAGGATCTGCAGTCGCAGATGATCGGCTAGGGCCTTGTGCAGCGCTGTGAGCGACTCTATAGGGCTCAGTGAGCCTGAGTTGCTGGCACTCTTCAATGCAGTTGCAGCCATGTTTTGGGCCTGATGGTCTATCCGAAAAGCCGCTAACTTAGCAGCATTGAGGAGCAAATTCAAATCTATATCAAAATATTTTGATATAGATTTCGCTCAATAGCGGGTCAATGAGAGTTCTATAAGAGCTTAATTTGAGCGAGTTGCTCAATGTTGCTCTCATCTACCAATATATTGCCTCTTAGGACGGCATAGATATGGCATATTCCATTCAGGTGCGGGAAAATAGCCGTCTTACAGAGACTCCCCGAAGCACAGCTCCGTTTACCCAACTGCATGGCTAGTCGGCTAGCAGCAGGGTACGGAGTCTATCGCTTCGCCAACCATGACAAACACGTAGCAATTGAAGGAAATCGATCGATGGCAGAACAAGCTGTGTCACGTAAACAGAGCGCCAACGCAATTCGTGCATTAAGCATGGATGCAGTACAGAAGGCAAAATCGGGTCACCCGGGTGCGCCGATGGGAATGGCAGATATAGCACAGGTGCTTTGGTGCGATTTTCTGAAGCACAATCCTGGCGATCCGAAGTGGTTTAACCGCGATCGATTCGTGCTATCCAACGGCCATGGCTCGATGCTGATCTATTCCCTGCTGCATCTGACTGGCTACGATCTTTCTGTTGATGATTTGCAGCAGTTCCGTCAGTTCGATTCCAAGACACCTGGTCACCCCGAATACGGCTATACGCCTGGCGTAGAAACTACGACAGGACCTCTGGGCCAGGGGCTCGCTAACGGAGTGGGAATGGCAATTGCCGAGAAGACTCTCGGTGCACAATTTAATCGCGAGGGCCATGAGGTCATCGACCACAATACCTACGTATTTGTTGGCGATGGCTGTCTGATGGAAGGTATCTCGCACGAGGTCTGTTCCCTTGCCGGCACACTGAACCTAGGCAAGCTGATCGTGTTTTACGATGACAATGGGATTTCCATCGACGGTGAAGTAGAGGAGTGGTTCGCAGATGACACAGGCAAGCGCTTCGAAGCCTATGGTTGGCAGGTACTGTCAGTAGATGGACATGACGCGGGCGCAATTAGTGATGCCATCAAACAAGGCATAAGTGAAAGCGCGCGGCCGACCCTGATTAGCTGCAAGACAATTATTGGTTTTGGCTCCCCGAACAAACAAGGTACGAAGGGAATTCACGGCGCGCCTCTGGGCGATGAAGAGGTTGCAGCTACCAGAGAAGTGTTGGACTGGCCCCATGCGCCTTTCGTTATACCAGAGGAAATCAAGCAAGCCTGGGATGCGACAGAGCAGGGATTTACCGCTGAGTCAGCCTGGAAAGAGAAGCTCGTCATCTATGAAGAGGAGTATCCAGAACTCGCCATGGAACTGGTGCGCAGATTGAAGGGCCAACTGCCGGGTTATTTCAGTGCGATGGCGGATGAGTTTATCGCCAAGTGTCAGCTTAGCGACGACAATATTCCAAGCCGTAAAGCCTCACAGAATTCTATAGAAGCCTACGCCGCGCTACTGCCTGAGCTGATTGGTGGCTCCGCAGATTTGACTGGATCCAACCTAACGAACTGGTCTGGTAGTTCCGCGATTTCAGAGCAGGCCGACGGCAACTATATCTACTACGGTGTTAGAGAATTTGGAATGAGCGCAATCGCCACAGGCATGGCGCTGCACGGTGGATTCATTCCCTATACCGCTACATTCCTGATCTTCATGGAATACGCCCGCAATGCAGTCAGAATGTCGGCACTGATGAAGCAGCAGAGTATATTCGTCTATACCCACGACTCGATCGGACAGGGAGAAGATGGCCCGACTCACCAACCGATTGAGCAACTCGCAAGCCTTCGTACTACGCCGAACATGTCGGTGTGGCGTCCCTGTGACAATGTAGAATCTGCCGTTGCCTGGAAGGCCGCGATCGAAAAGCAGAACGGGCCGACTAGTCTCGTTTTCTCCCGACAGAATCTGCCGCATCAAGCGCGTAGTGATGAACAAGTTCAGGCTATCTCACGTGGCGCCTATATTCTTAAAGATTGTGAGGGAGAGCCCTCAGTAATCGTTCTGGCCACAGGCTCGGAAGTTGCCATAAGCCTAGCTGCTGTGGAAAGTCTGCAGGCCGAAGGCGTAAAGGCTCGTCTCGTGTCAATTCCCTGTGTCGATGTGTTCGAAGCGCAAGATGCCGAGTACATCGAGTTGGTATTACCCAATGCAGTACGCCAGCGCGTAGCAGTCGAAGCAGCTGGAGTCGATTATTGGCGCAAGCTAGTGGGCCTGGATGGCAAGGTCATCGGCATGCACTCGTTCGGCGAATCTGCTCCAGGAGCCGTGCTAATGGAACACTTCGGCTTCACCGCTGAGAATATTATTGCTTGTGTAAAGTCTTTCGGCTCGTGAGCCTATCGACGATCAAAAATCGGCTAGTTCTCTCGGCACGGTAAATACAGATGACCTATCGCATCGCAATTAACGGATACGGCCGCATAGGCCGCTGTGTGCTGCGTGCGTTCTATGAATCAACCAACTATGCCGACATGCGACTCGTTGCGATCAACGATCTTGCCGACATCGCAAATCTGTCCCATCTCACTCGTTATGACAGCACCCATGGTCGTTTTCTGGGAACGGTCGAAACGAGTAATGAGACATCTGCAAAGAGCCTGATCGTGAATGGTGATGAGATTCGTGTATTTAACGAGGCCGACGTGGGTAAGCTCCCCTGGTCTGATCTCGATGTCGATTTGGTTATGGAATGTAGCGGCGCATTTAAGGATCGTGATACTGCTCAACTACACATTACTGGTGGCGCCAAGAAAGTACTGTTCTCGCAACCCGCCGAGAGTGACGTCGATGCCACTTTGGTTTACGGGACCAACCACACCACTCTAAAGCCCGATGCTGAGATAGTGTCCAACGCGTCCTGCACGACGAATTGCATAGTGCCCGTGTTGAAGATGATAAATGAATCATTCAAGATCGAGTCGGGTGCCATCACTACGATTCACTCTGCGATGAACGATCAACCGGTCATAGACAGCTATCACGACGATGATCTGCGCAAGACGCGAAGCGCGATGCAATCGATAATTCCCGTCGATACAGCTCTGGCTAAGGGCATTGAAAGAATTCTTCCGGAGCTAACCGGCTTACTCGAAGCGCAAGCGATTCGGGTTCCAACGCTGAATGTTTCCCTTATGGACCTAACATTATCCGTAGCGTCTAATACGAATATTGAGGCGGTGAATCAAGCGATACGTGAGGCCAGCGCAAGCTTGCCGGCGAATGTGCTGGGTTTCACCGATGAGCCGCTCGCATCTTGTGATTTTAATCACGATCCGCGTTCGGCTATCGTCGACCTAAATCAGACGAGTGTGGCGAACGGCAAGCTGATTAAGCTATTCGTCTGGTTCGACAACGAGTGGGCCTACGCAAACAGAATGCTAGATGTAGCTCAGTATATGAGCTCAAATAAATGAACAAGCCGACGCAACTTTTACTTGGAACAAGTCGCTAATGTCATTCCTGCGCATGGATCAACAAATGCTTGAAGGGAAGCGGGTTCTTATACGCGAGGATCTCAACGTGCCCATCAATGATGGGGTAATTAGCAACGACACCAGAATCAGAGCGGCGCTGCCTTCTATCGAAATGGCGAGAGCAGCGGGTGCGGAAGTAATCATCATGTCGCATCTAGGTAGACCGGTCGAAGCGAAACCGATCGAGGAACAGAATGAATTTTCGATGCAGCCCGTGGCAGATAGGTTAGCGAAGTTGCTCGATTGTGATGTTGAGGTCAATCGGGATTATCTATCTACGGCTCCTGCAAGCCGCGGTGCTGGCAGCGTCACGCTATTGGAAAACGTGCGCATCAATGCCGGCGAGAAGGCAAACGATGATAGTCTTGCTAAAAGCTATGCAGCGCTGTGCGATGTATTCGTAATGGATGCCTTCGGCACGGCACACCGTGCACAAGCCAGCACCCATGGTGTTGCCAAGTACGCGCTTATCGCCTGTGCAGGCCCACTACTCGCCAGCGAACTGGATGCTCTCGAACGTTCTCTCAAGAATCCAGAAAGACCCATGTTAGCGATAGTGGGAGGAGCGAAGGTCTCAAGCAAACTGGAAGTGCTTAAGAAACTATCGACCGAAGTTGATCAGCTCATCGTAGGTGGCGGCATAGCGAATACCTTTCTTGCGGCAGGCGGTATAAATGTGGGCAAGTCATTATTTGAACCCAGTCTTATCGACACAGCTAAGGCCTTAATGCAGACAACTTCCATTCCAATGCCGACTGACGTGGTCGTTGCAAAAGAATTCAGTGCAAATGCAGTCGCAGTAACGAAGCTAGTCATCGATATCGAAGACGATGACATGATCCTGGACATCGGGCCGGCGACGGCAATGTACTTCGCAGAAATAGTCAGTACTATGAAAACGATAATCTGGAATGGTCCGGTTGGCGTATTCGAGTTCGAGCAATTTTCAAACGGTACGCAGGCGGTTGCGAAAGCGGTAGCCGATAGTGCCGGTTTTTCGATTGCAGGCGGTGGAGAAACCATCGCGGCGATAGACAAATATGCAATTACAGATAAAGTCTCCTATATTTCAACGGGAGGGGGTGCATTTTTAGAATACGTGCAGGGCACTGTTTTGCCTGCGGTGGAAATTTTGGAGCGAAGAGCCAGCGACGGCTAGAACTCCTAATATCATTTAGAATTTTTAATCTACTGACAAAGAATAGACAAGCGAAGTGAGGACGAATCATGGCACTAATTAGTTTAAGACAATTGTTAGATCACGCTGCAGAGAATAGTTACGGTGTTCCAGCTTTCAATGTAAATAATCTTGAACAGATTCGCGCTATTATGGAAGCTGCAGACGAGGCGAATAGCCCAGTTATCTTACAGGCCTCGGCAGGCGCGCGAAAATACGCTGGATCAAATTTTCTGAAACATCTTATCCAGGCCGCTATTGAAGAATTTCCACATATACCTATTGTTATGCATCAGGATCATGGCGTCTCGCCTGCCGTATGCCAACGTTCCATTCAACTAGGCTTTTCTTCCGTAATGATGGACGGGTCGCTTGGAGAAGACGGAAAGACACCCACAGATTTCGACTACAACGTTAACGTCACCAAGACTACGGTCGACATGGCGCATGCCTGCGGCGTATCAGTGGAAGGTGAGATAGGTTGCCTAGGCTCGTTGGAGACAGGCATGGCCGGCGATGAAGACGGAAGTGGAGCAGAAGGCAAGCTAACTATGGCGCAGATGCTAACCTCTCCAGAGGAAGCTTCAGACTTCGTAGAAGCGACTGGCGTTGATGCCCTGGCGATTGCAGTGGGCACTAGTCATGGCGCTTACAAGTTTAGCCGCCCGCCAACGGGAGACATTCTGGCGATAAACAGAATTAAAGAGATCCATGCGAAAATCCCGAACACTCACTTAGTAATGCATGGATCTTCCTCAGTACCGCAGGAATGGCTGGCGACTATTAATGAATTTGGTGGCGAGATTCCAGAGACCTATGGTGTGCCCGTCGAAGAAATTCAGGAAGGCATCAAGCACGGCGTACGCAAAGTGAACATTGATACGGATCTACGCCTCGCATCCACCGGTGCTACGCGTAAGTTTCTCGCCGAGAACAAATCCGAATTCGATCCAAGAAAATTCCTGATTCCAACCATGGATGCGATGAAGGCAATCGTTCTTGCTAGACTTGAGGCGTTCGGAACGGCGGGTCAGATTTCGAATATCAAGAAAGTCTATAACCTAGAAGAGATGGCCGACCGCTATGCCAAATAACCGATAGTTGCTGAGCGAAAGATTGATGATTGTACGAAGGGAAGTGAAAGCAGATGTTCAGCAAGGTCGACGCCAACCAACTTAGACAAAATCTGGGGAGCATAGAATTCCTGCACGGTGGTGCCGAGTCGAGTTCCGAGCTTGGCGCTGAGGCAGCGCAGCACTATGCGGCTTACGAACGATATTACGGTCTTAATTTTTCAGAGCTGGATCAGGCTCTAAAGTCCACGAGATCGACTATAGGAACTTTCTCTAGCGGGACCTATAAACTGGTCTGCCAGCACTTCCTGCCCTCAATACAACCGCCCCGCAAGACGGCATTTTTGCTGCATGGCTATTTCGACCACGCAGGTTTGTATCGTCATCTGATAAAGCATCTACTTAAGTGTGATATCGCCGTCATTATCTTCGATTTGCCTGGACATGGATTATCCAGCGGCGCGACCGCAAGCATCAACTCATTTCATGAATACAGTGCTGCGTTGGTAGAGTGTCTAAAGCTCGCTAAACAACATCAGGTCGCATCGCCGTGGATTGCGATAGGCCAAAGCACCGGTGGCGCAATCTTTATGGATGCCCTATTGGAAAATAAGCTGGAGAATAGACTGGAGCAGAAGCTCGATAAGGATTTTTTCCTGCAAGACTTTATTCTTCTAGGGCCTTTGCTTAGGCCGAGGCAGTGGTCACGTTCCAAGATTTTATTTAGCCTGAGCAGATTGTTCGTGGCGTCAACGCCCCGAAAATTCAGCAAGAATAGTCATGATGCCGAGTTTCTAGAATTCCTCGAGAATAAAGACGAGTTACAGAGTAGGATCCTTCCCCGTGATTGGGTTCATGCAATGATTGACTACATCAATCGTTTTGAGGCGGCGCCCCGCCATGAGCAATCATTGCAGGTAATTCAAGGCAGGGGCGATGGCACGGTTGATTGGGAAGCGAATATCCCAAAAATACTAGAGAAGTTTTCAGGCTCTAATGTTCATTGGGTCGATGAGGCCGGGCACCATCTCGTCAACGAATCATTAGACTATCGTGAGCAGGTCTTTGCGATCATAGACAGACTATTGGATTGAATAATTCTATGGTACCTCTGGCTTTTGGACTGTTCGGAGATCAAGGCGTTTCTTTGCTGGCATACGTCGGGCTGCCAAAAAGAGTACCCACCCTAGAATAAGACTCTGCAGCGAATAGTGCCAGGTACTTGATTCAACTTCTCCAATGCGACTTCGCTATATTGCACGTCTATATCCATCACCACATAACCGACGTGTTCATTAGTTTGTAGATACTGCGAGCTAATATTGATTCCAGTATTTGAGAACACATTGTTTATCTCGGAGAGTACGCCGGGTACATTCTCATGAATATGTAAGAGTCGGTGCTTTCCAGGATGTGCAGGCAGTGTTACTTCGGGGAAATTGACCGAGGCAAAACTGGACCCGTTATCGCTGTACGTAATAAGTTTCTCCGCCACCTCGACTCCAATATTTTCCTGAGCTTCCATCGTACTTCCACCTACATGAGGAGTGATGATGCAGTTGTCGAATTGACGCAATGGAGAGTTAAATTCCTCCGCATTCGACTTCGGCTCCTGCGGGTAGACATCGATGGCGGCGCCGGCGAGGGCCTTGCTATCGAGCGCGCTAGCCAGCGCATCGATATCAACTACCGAGCCACGGGATGCATTGATCAGTATCGATTGAGGCTTCATCCAAGCTATCTGTTCGGCACCGATCATATCTTGGGTTTGTGGTGTCTCTGGCACATGCAGGCTAACTACATCGCACTCACGCATTAGCTGTTCAAGCGAGTCCATCTGTACCGCGTTGCCGAGAGGCAGCTTAGTCACTACGTCGTATAAGTAAACTTTCATGCCCATCGACTCCGCAAGTACACTCAGTTGTGAGCCAATATTGCCATAGCCCACGATGCCGAGTTTCTTGCCGCGTGTCTCGAAGGAGCCTTTCGCAGCCTTCTGCCAAACGCCTCGATGCAGAAGGGCATTCTTTTCAGGAATGCCTCGGAGTAATAAGATCGACTGTCCTATGACTAACTCGGCTACGCTACGTGTGTTGGAGAACGGTGCATTGAAGATGGGTATGCCGCGTACAAGCGCCGCATTCAGATCAACCTGATTCGTTCCGATGCAGAAGCAACCAACAGCCTGTAGTTTCTTGGACGCTGCAAACACGGATTCTGTAAGCTGGGTACGCGAGCGAATGCCAACGAAATGTGCGTCGGCTATTTTTTCTGCTAAGTCGTCCCCCTCGAGTGAAGTTTTCAAGGCTTCAATATTCTCATAGCCCGACTTCTGCAGTGTGTTGATAGCGCTCTGGTGAACGCCCTCCAATAGCAGAAACTTAATTTTCCGTTTTTCTAAGGATTTTGGATTCATAGGGTTAGATTCATGGGTTTCGTTTACTAGATAAGGGCTTTCTATTCTGGGTGCTAGCTGGGTTTAAGTTACAGTACTTCTGTTTACCATGAAGGCCTGTCTTTAGACTATCGAGAGCCGGCCATCGAGAGCGATGCTCAAAAAGCTGGCGCATGGTAACATATTCTGCTTTTGCTATGCGCCGAGCAGTGCATTAATTCCAAAACCTAGCAGCGACCCCAGCAGCGATAAAGTAAAGGACAGGAACATGAATTGCAGCAAACCAGAACTGCTGGATAAGCTAGTCGAGATCGTGGGTGCGGGCTGGGTTAAGACCGGCGCCGATGACCTCGAGCATTACGGCAAAGACTGGACTAAAGCCTATACTGCAAACCCTGTGGCTATCGTGCTACCGAACGATACGGATGAAGTGATTGCACTTGTCCAACTGGCAAATCTTCATGAAATAGCACTAGTCCCGTCCGGTGGTCGCACGGGCCTGAGTGGCGGTGCGGTAGCCTCGAATGAGGAGCTGGTCGTTGCCTTCGATCGCATGAATAAGATTCTCGATTTCAATCCTGCAGATAGACAGGTTGTTTGCCAGCCTGGTGTAGTTACTGAACAGCTGCAGCAGTACGCGGAACAGGAAGGCCTCTTCTATCCAGTTGACTTTGCGTCGTCGGGCTCCAGTCAGCTAGGTGGAAATGTCTCGACCAATGCCGGTGGCATAAAGGTTATTCGCTATGGCATGACTCGCGAGTGGGTCAAGGGAATGAAGGTGGTTACGGGAAGTGGCGAGCTTCTCGATCTGAACCGCGGCTTGAGTAAGAACGCGACAGGTTATGACTTCCGTCATCTCTTTACAGGAGCAGAAGGAACACTCGGTTTTATAGTTGAGTTAACTGTAGCTCTTACCAATAAGCCTAAGGATCCGACTGTCTTGGTACTGGGCGTGGAAAAGATGGAACTCATTATGCAAGTGCTGCAGGCATTTCAGGGAAAGCTCAATCTTACTGCCTTCGAATTCTTTTCGGAGAAGGCGCTTAAACATGTCATCGAAGAGAAACAATTGCAGCGACCGTTCGATACTGAATCGGATTTTTATGCGCTAGTCGAGTTTGAAAATCACTCTGAGCAGGATATGGAAACGGCCATGAATCTATTCGAGAGTTGTCTCGAAGAAGGCTGGATCGTCGATGGTACGATTAGTCAGAACAGCACTCAGGCGAATAACCTTTGGCGGCTGCGTGAAGACATATCGGAAACCATCTCAAAGTTTACACCCTACAAGAATGACATCTCGGTTAAGGTTTCCAAAGTTCCCCAATTCTTACAAGAAGTTGACAGTTTGGTTACATCTGCCTATCCCGACTTCGAAATCATTTGGTTCGGTCACATCGGTGACGGCAATGTTCATCTGAATATTCTTAAACCGGAGGCTTTGGCGGCGGACGTTTTTTTCGAGGAGTGTGCAAAGGTTTCCGATCTAGTTTTCGAAATCGTGGCGAAACACGGTGGGAGTATTTCTGCCGAGCACGGCGTCGGTTTGTTAAAGAAGCCATTCCTGCACTACTCACGCAGTGCCGCAGAGATAGCCTACATGAAAGCGATAAAGAAAATATTCGATCCTAAGAACATTATGAATCCTGGAAAGCTATTCGATTGATGCAACTATTGATTTAACTATGATGGCGCTAGGCCCCGTGTTTACTACACCAGATAACGAGTGAGAAGCCTCAGCTAGCCCCCGGAAAGCCGTTACAATTTGCGACATTTAGAGTTTCCATCTACGAATTTATGGGTATACACTGGATATTCGGTCGAATTTTCGCCGGGGGATTGCTTTGATTAGTAGTTCGATTTCTAAAATTTTTAAGTACGAGAACAAGTATGTCAGATTCAGTTGAGGGTACCGTTAAGTGGTTTAATGACGAGAAGGGATTCGGTTTCATAGAGCAGGAAGGTGGCAAAGATGTATTCGTACATTTCAGCGCTATCAATGGCTCAGGAAGAAAAACTCTTCATGAAGGTCAGAAAGTAACCATGGATGTAACCCAAGGCCAGAAAGGCCCTCAGGCAGAGAACGTAAACCCGCTTTAGTAAGGTCTTCAATGACTCTATCTAAGTGGACTAGCCTTCAATATTTGCTGGGATGAGAAAAGAAAGCGAACATTCGTTCTAGATTTTTGTCTTGATAACGCATTAGGACATTGGCTATCTAGAGATCGATACTTCAAATGTTTTCTATTCTCTCAAAGCAATTAGCCGCACTTTCTTTCATCTTCAGGGCAGGTATGTCTTGACCCCTGCGCTTGTTCCTAACAACAAGCGGTTAGCCCCTCGCTCCGCGAAAAGCCCATTACATACCATGCCTGTTATCTGGTTGAGTTGAGTCTCCAGTTTTCTCGGATCGAGAATTTCGAGATTGTAGATATCGAGAATATTGTTACCATTGTCGGTTACACAACCTTCCCTATATACAGGATCTCCGCCAAGTTTCACGATCTCTCTGGCGACATAGCTGCGTGCCATTGGAATAACTTCAACAGGTAAGGGAAATTTACCTAGTACTGGTACCAGTTTCGATTCGTCCGCAATGCATACAAATTCTTCGGACGCAGCAGCGATAATTTTCTCGCGCGTTAATGCGCCCCCTCCCCCTTTGATAAGCTGTAAGTGTTCATTGGTCTCATCGGCACCATCAACATAGACACGCAAAGGTCCAGCACTATTCAGGTCCAGCACGGGTATGTTGAGTTCTTTTAACCGCCTAGCGGATTCTTCGGAGCTCGCAACAGTGGCGTATATTTTGTGTTGAATTTTACCGAGTTCAGCGATAAATAGATTCGCTGTGGAGCCGGTACCTACACCGATAACTGTGTCCTTCTCCAACAACGATTCCACATATTCAAAGGCGGCTCGTGCTACGGCTTGCTTAAGTTCATCTTGTGTCATGCTAACCCTCGTTCATTCTATTCGTGCGCGGAAGCAACTTGCCCTAGCAGTTGGCCCATTGCAACACTGGAAGTGGCTTCTAGTGAAGATTCAAACTTCACTGTGCCGTGTGGAAACAATACGATGGTAGTAGAACCAAGGCGGAAACGCCCTAACTCGCCGCCTAATGGAAGCTCTACAGCGGGAGCTTGATTCGCGTAGTCGGTCTCGATAATCTCACGTTTTCCCGAGGTTGGACAAACTTCTCCTGCCCAGACTGTATCGATTCCGGCGACAATCATCGCGCCAACTAGTATGACGGCCATCGGGCCGACCTCTGTATCGAACAGGCAAATGAGTCGTTCATTTCTTGCAAACAAATTCGGGACAGACTCGGCTGTCGTTTGGTTAACTGAGAATAGTTTGCCTGGCACATAGATTGTCTTCTTCAAAACTCCAGCCATCGGCATGTGCACGCGATGATAGTCTCTAGGTGAGAGGTAGATCGTGGCGAACTTGCCTTCCTGAAATAGCTCTGCCGTCTGCGCGTCACCGGCAAGTAGGCTTTTGCAGCTATAGTGCCTTCCCTTTGCCTGCAGAAGGTTACCGCCCGCTATATTGCCCAGCTGACTAACCGTACCATCGGCAGGGCACACTATCGCACCTACAGCATTGGCAAGTGGCCGGGCGTCAGATTGTAATTCCCGCGTAAAGAAAGCGTTGAAATTTTCAAACTGCCCTACTTCTTGAATTTTCGCCTGACTCAGGTCCACCTTGTAACGCTTGATAAAGGTGCGAATAAATAGCTTACGCAGTAGGTGGTTCTGCGCCAATATTCCAACCCCTCGGGACAGCAGGTGATGAGGTAGGAGATACTGAAATAGTATAAATAGGCGCGACATAGGAAATCTTTCTGTTAGAATTTTTGTTAGTTAAATCTCTATCGGTACTTCTGGATCGTTTCCCCACTCAGACCATGAGCCATCATAAGCCTTTATGTCATAACCGAGCGCTTTGCCGACAAGATAGGTTAAGCCCGAGCGATGGTGAGTCTGACAATGAGTAATTACTTTCTTGTCTTTACTTATGCCCAGCTCATTAAGTTGCCGCTGTATCTCCTGCAAGGGTTTAAGACGTAAGTCATTTTCTCTGTCTTGAAGTTCAAGCCAGTTTAGATTTGCAGCGCCTGGAATATGTCCATTTCGCAGCGCAGTCACCTTTGCTCCATTGAATTCTTCGGGGGCTCTGGCATCCCAAACGATCGACTCAACATCATCGATGCTAGTTAGCACCTCTTCTTTTGAGACGAGCAACTCCTGGCGAATATTTGCAGAAAAGGTTGTAGGTTTTGGCATTGAATCGTCGGTGTTCATATTCGATAGGGGCAAACCCATCTTCAGCCAAGCACTAAGTCCACCGTCAAGATACGAATAATTTTTGTGTCCAATAATATCTAGTGTCCATATTAATCTGCCAGCCCATCCTCCACCTTCATCGTCGTAGACAATGACGTGCTTGTCGGAGTTCAATCCAATTTTTGAAAAGAGGACATCTAGTTTCTCTTTAGTTGGCAATTTACCAACGGCGGGTTTTTCACCATTCATTAGCTCAGCAGGCTCAACTAAAATAGAGCCCCGGATATGATGGGAATTAAACACGGCCTGTTGCACGACGGCGACGAGCAGAATGTCGTCATGAGGCAGCGATTCGTTGAACGCCTCTGGGGACATTATGAGTGGTAGCGTAGCCATTCCTATTTATCTCTCGTCACTATTTTTAAACGCCGTGAGCTGCTTAGCCAGTTCTTCGGCTTTTCGCATCTAGTTTTTCTAGCCTAGCTCATTCAAGGAATCGAGAATGCGAAAATAGCTCTCTACTCGTTCGACGCCAATCTGACCGGCCTCTAGGGCAGCCTGTATAGCGCAACCGGGCTCCGTTCTGTGTGAGCAATCCCGAAATTTGCAGGAACCGGCAAACGGCCGAAATTCTATGAATCCTTCAAATACTTGCTGCTCGTCTATGTGCCCAAGACCGAACTCTCGAATCCCAGGCGAATCTATCAGATCGAATCCGGGCATATGATACAGAGAAGAGGTCGTCGTGGTGTGAGTACCCCGATCCCAGGTCTCTGACAGCGCCCCTACGTCGGCGAGCTTGCCGCTGCTCAGTTTGTTAAGCAAAGAGGATTTACCTACGCCTGACTGTCCGACCAAAATTGTAGTCTGAGTGGCTAAGGCCTGTTCGAGTTCAGGCATACCGCGCCCGTCTTCGGCAGACACCTTGTATACAGGGTAGCCAATATTCTCATAAGACGACAACATATTGTCCAACTCGGTCAATTCTTCCTGGTTCAGCAGATCTAGCTTGTTCAAAACCAATACGGCAGTCAGTTGCAGCTGTTCAATTGCTACAAGATAGCGATCGATAAGACTTACATGAGGAGTTGGAGAAGAAGCGAACACAACAAGCACTAGATCTATATTGGCAGCGATTGCCTTGAACTGCCCCTCGGGGTTAGGGCGGCCAAAGAAGTTTCGGCGTTGGCCTAAGGCTAGAATCACGCCCCCATCAGCGCCATCATCAGACCAAACCACCAGATCACCTGTAACCAGTTTAGGCAGATTCGATCTCTGTGTGCAGCGTATAAGTCGGCCCTCATCCTCTGCGATAAGAGACTCCACATCTACATGTTGCCCGTAGTGGCTAATAATTCGCCCATTGCATTTTTCTAGCGAGGTTTGGGCATCAACAGCACCGGCTTCGTCAAAGCCCAGCTCCTTGCGCTGGTTCTGAGAAATGCGAGCTAACTGGTGTTTGCTTAATCTTCTTTTACTCATCGACAGGCGGTAACTAGCATCATGGTGTCGGTAACTATTCAGGAGTGAATAAAGGATAAGATTATTGCATATTCCACTTGGGGAAGCTTTGCTACAATCGCTATGCACTCGATAACTTCACGTCACAATGTTCGCAGCTTACCGCGGGAAATCGGAATGGATAAAAGTTTAAATCTAATTTGGCTAGATCTGGAAATGACAGGATTAAAACCGGAGTCAGATCGTATCATCGAAATCGCAACACTGGTTACAGATGCCAATCTCAACATCCTCGCCGAGGGCCCAGTGCTTGCTATTAAGCAGCCCGATGCCGCATTAGACGCTATGGATGATTGGAATCAGAAACATCATGGAGCATCAGGGCTGATAGATCGTGTGAAGAATAGTGATGTCGATGAGATTGAGGCGACCCGGCAGACGATAGAATTTCTGTCTCAGTATTCCCCGAAGAACACATCGCCGATGTGCGGCAATAGTATCTGTCAGGATCGCAGGTTCATGGCGAACTACATGCCAGAGCTAGAAAACTATTTTCACTATCGAAATTTGGATGTGAGCTCTGTCAAAGAACTCGCGCGTCGATGGAAACCGGAAATATTAGAGGGCCTGGTTAAGCAAGGAGCGCATCAGGCAATGGAAGATATTAGAGATTCTGTTGCCGAGTTGAAGTACTACAGAGAACATTTTATCGACGCTTAGGATTAAGCCATTAAGATTCGTGCTGCAGCAGTGCCCATTCAATATGTTCGTTCACCATATCTGAGACATTGTTCAATCGCGACTGTAGTGCGCCGACTATTTCTTTCGAGCTTGGCGCATTCCCAAGAGCGACCGCAATATTGCGTAGCCAGCAGTCGTAGCCGATTCTACGAATGGCCGAGCCTTCAGTTCGCTTTAGAAATTCTCGCTCGGACCAGCCAAACAGATCCACCAGCTGAGCATCATCCAGGCTATGCCTAGGCGTGAAGTCTTTTTCAATGCTTGGCTTAGAAAATTTATTCCATGGGCAGACTAACTGGCAGTCGTCGCAGCCAAAGATTCGATTTCCCATTGGCTTTCTAAACTCTACTGGGATAGACGAACGTAGTTCGATTGTCAGGTAAGAGATACAGCGCGTGGCGTCCAATAGATTGGGTTTTACGAATGCGTTAGTTGGACAAATATCGAGGCAGGCAGAACAACTACCGCAATGATCGGATACTTGCTCATCGACCGGTAGGGGCAGGTCAGTAAACAGCTCTCCCAGGAAAAACCAAGACCCGGCCTGCTTGTTGATTAGCATCGTGTTCTTACCGATCCATCCCATTCCAGATTTTTCGGCGAGTGCGCGTTCAAGCACAGGAGCGCTATCTACGAAGGCGCGATAGCCGAATGGCCCCGCAATATCTTGAATTCTCCGAGCCAATTTCTGCAGCCGCTTGCGAATCAGTTTGTGATAGTCACGGCCTCTGGCATAGCGAGAGACATAGGCTTTACCTGTGTTCTTCATGGAATCTAGAGAATCTTCCGAATCCAATGCATAGTCCATACGGACGCAGACAACGCGGATAGTGCCGGGCACGAGTTGTTCTGGATGGCAGCGCTTGTCGTGATTTTCTGCCATATAGGACATGGCGCCGTGATAGTTTCTGCCTATCCAATCTTCTAAGTGATGCTCGTACTCACTTAGGTCGATATCCGTAATGCTTACTTCTTGGAAGCCAAGCTCGACTCCCCAGTCTTTAATGTCGGTGGCAAATTGTTTGAAATCGATATCAGTCATTCAGCAGCTCTTACTCAGAGTTCGCATAGAATTTTAGCAGCCTGTTGCAAGGTGCTATCGTCTTTGCAAAAGCAGAAACGAATAATTTTTGTTTCAGGAGGTTCTTCATAGAAGGGCGCTAACGGAATGGCGGCCACGCCCTTCTCTTGAGTAAGATAGTTGGCGAATTCGACATCGCTCTTATCACTTATCTCACTATAGTCCACTAGTTGAAAGTAGGTGCCCTTAGAGGGTGTAAATTTCAATCTGGATGGCGTGATCAAATTGCAGAATGTGTCTCGCTTTTGTTCGTAGAAATCTGGAAGCTCGCGCGTATGCTCAGGGCATTCAGCCATAAAGTCAGCGATAGCAAATTGTACGAAGCTAGAAGTAGTAAATGTAACATACTGGTGAATCTTACGAAATTCCGTAGTTAATGCTTCTGGAGCAATACAATAGGCAAGTTTCCAGCCAGTCGCGTGATAGGTTTTTCCAAAGGAAAAAACGGCAAAGCTCTTCGTACGCAATTCCTCGTGTCCCAATACACTCTCGTGTTTCACTCCATCAAAGACCATGTGTTCATAGACTTCGTCGGAGAGAATCAAAATGTCATAATCTCGAATCAACAAGGCGAGTCTATCGTGATCAGTTCTGTTCAATATGCTACCGCAAGGATTGTGCGGAGAATTGATAATGATGAGCCGGGTTCGAGAGTTTATCGCCTGTTCTAAGCGGTCCCAGTCTATGCTGTAGTCAGGCAGCGTAAGTGGAACATGAATCGTTCTACCGCCTGCTAACTGCACCGCCGGCTCGTATGAATCGTAGGCAGGGTCGAAGACGATAACCTCATCGCCTGCAGCGACGACTGCTTGAACCGCATCGAACAATGCTTCGGTGGCGCCAGAGGTGATTGTCACTTCCGTTTCAGGGTCGGCGTCGCAGCCGTAGTAGTCTTTTACCTTGTTAGCAATTTGCTGCCTTAACGCGGGAATACCAGCCATCGGTGGGTACTGATTCTTGCGATCATTTAGGTGTTGGACGACTAATTCTCTCAGTCGCTCTGGGCAATCGAAATCTGGAAAGCCCTGCGAAAGATTGATAGCACCATAGTCTTGCGCCATCTTCGACATGACTGTGAAGATGGTGGTTCCGACCTTAGGTAGTTTACTCTGCAAAATCTTCACCTCACTGAATTAGCAATCTATTCTAACTGATTGCTTTGTTGAAGTGATATCTGGGAAGGATGTAGCCGCTCGAAATTAGGGCCTGACAAGATAAAGCGGGACAGCATACACCTGAATAGGATGCTGTCCCGAATGAGCGAGAGAAGAGTGCCTTACTGCTGCAACCACTCGTTCAGATCTATAATGTCCTGCGGGGTCAAAATTCCAGCGACTTGTCGAAGAATTAGCGTGTCCAGAACATAGTTATAGCGCGAATCGGCGTACTGACGCAGCGCGCGGTAGAGGTTTTCGCGCGCGAGTAGAACCTCAACGATATTACGTGTTCCAACCTCGGCACCGAGTTCCGTTGCGTCCAGAGCACTCTGTGTAGATCTAATAGACTGCTGCCGCTGCGCAATGACCAGAACATCTGTGTTAACACGGCGATAGGCGTTGCGGATATTCTGCGTGAGCTGACGCTCTGCCAGGTTCAGAGACTCTTGAGCCGAGATCACATTGTACTCGGCAGCCCGTCTTCTGGAGCGAATTGCGCCACCCGAATAGATTGGAATGCTGAGACTCACAGCCAGTGAGGTTCGATCGCTGGCACCGCCACCAATCTGAATACCCTGACTATTAATGGGCGCAGTAACGTTGTGATTCCAACCACCGCTGAAATCGATTGTAGGCAGATGATCCGACTTTCTAGCCTTCAAATTCTTGCGAGAAGCTTCCAGATTGTATTCAGCGGCCGCAATAGCGAGACTGCTATTGTCTGCCTCTCTCTCCCAGTCATTTAAGCTGCCATCTACTTGCACGATAGGAAAATCATCTCGCAAGACATCGATGGAAGGGTGCGCCTGGCCTGTAATGGCTTCAAGTGCCTCGTAACGTGATTGCAGTAAGTCCTGCTGCAGGATGGTAGTGTTCTGTGCCAGATCATAAGCTGCTTGGCTGTCGTAGACATCGGTAATGGCAACCAGGCCAACCTCTTCACGTTGCCGCGTCTGGTCCAGTGAGCGCAGCGCAGCTTCCTCTTCCTGCACGTTGGTTTCTAACATGTCGATGGCGCGCAGCACGTCAAAATAGGCGGCAGCGACGCGCATTATCAGGTCTTGTTCCTGAGCGGCTAGGTTTACTGCAGCGGCCTTGTCCCTCGCCTTGGCGCTCTGAAAGCTGTACCAGCTAGCTAGGTTTACGACACTCTGAGTGAGGCTCATTCCCCAGCCGTGGTTGTTAATGCCGGGCCTAAAACTGTGGTCATCGGTCCGTCTTATGCTCATTTCACCGGTAACAGGGTCGGTGACATTGGTATAGACTGAGTCAGTCGGGCCACTTGTCAAGCGGCTGGTAGACCCGCCAACACCGACAGAGGGCAGCAAGGAGGAACGACTCTGAATCATACTTTCCCGATTCTCGCGGTAGCTGGCTTCGGCTTGCCGCAGAGTAGGATCATTTTCCAGTGCTAACTGCAGTATAGACAGCAGATCGTCGCCGTAGCTGAATGAGCTGGTCATGCAGCTCAAAGCTAGAATTCCAAAATACTTCGCTGGGTTTCCCATAATCTATGACCTTCTATATACTAAAAGTGATGTTTAAATGCCTGAAGAGCTTATTGAGCAAGGGTTTGGGCGGCGGTCTTGAATCTAGACGGCATTCTACACAGTGTAACCAAAAGTGACAAACTAAACCCCTGCATTTGCGACAGTTAACCTTATTGACCCATTAGACGTTCATTTATTGCTTACAGTTACAGCTGAAACGTCCCAATCTGCGCTGCAGTCAGAAATACCTTAATCTCGCTGTGGCCCACTTTCTTGTGCAATTTAGGGCATAACAAAGCCTCGCCATTTCTGACCAGAGGTCATCGTTTTTTTGCCAGCTTGGCGGTTCGCTCCCAGGTCAAATTCCGCGCAAATGCCTAACAGCTACCGAGAGGCCCGAGAGAGATTCTGTCACTACGATTCCGGCCGAATTAGCCAGCTAACAACGCGACCATGCAGCAAAGGAATACCGTATGAACGAAAAACCGGAAAACTTTCTCGGAAAAAAGACCAGTTAGACACCCGCAGCTGAATTATCTCCCCAATTCAAGAAAGCTATACGTAGAAGATAGTCGAGCCCTTCTAAAAATTCCAATGCATGAGATATCTCTCATTCCCACGGGCACGGCCTCAAGCCAAGCATGATGAAACCCTGCCGAAGCAATCTGTAAAGGTGGCTCATTTCTGTTCCATGAAAATTTCTCAAGAAGTTAGGGAATATGCGACGAAGATGGAGCTCGAGGATGTCGATAAACGTTGCTCAGGCCTGTGCAACCATTGCCCGTTAAGGGCACAACAGTCTGAAATAGTCATGGATGATTTTTTCAGTATCAACTAGATAGTTCAGTATCGAGATAGCTAGATAGTGCATCTAAACAGGAATGCGCGAGCTTCTTGCTACGCTCACCCGACCATCCAAAAATCTCATCCGGCGTTGCGGTCGTATCCTTGAAGGGCATTTCTAAAGTCATGGCAAGACAGCTATGTGTTTCCGCAATTTGCGCAGCGCTCATGGTTAGGTTGGCAGTACCTGGAGTCTTCGCCGGATAACCTCTCTCAGTTTGAAAGTCTGGGTTCAACTCCGCCAGTTTATTCTTATAGAAATCCAAGCGTGCTTGCTTGGCGGCGTCCCAGTCTACAAGACCCTCGGTGCCAGCAATGAAACAGTAGGGCAGGGATTCATCCCCATGGACATCGAGCATGAAGTCCGCGCCGGCCTCGACGATCGCCTGCTTTACGAAATAGACTTCCGGACTAGCATCGATCTCAGGATGAGCCCATTCCCGATTCAGGTTTCTGCCTGCGGCATTGGTACGAAGATGCCCGCGTCTGCTTCCATCTGGATTCATATTCGGAACTAGATAGAGATCGCACTGACTCAGCAGTTTACCAATTGCAGGATCAGACTCATCAATAAGGCGTTCGATGCAGCCTTCCATCCACCATTCGGCCATGGACTCGCCGGGATGTTGCCTGGCGATCATCCAACAGTTTTTCTTGGGATGTTCGTTCTCATTCGATGAGAATTTTAGTAAGTCTATATCCTGACCATCCAGAGTCTTGCCAGCAACACGATGCGAACAACGAGGTGACAGCTGGCTTCTGGCGACTAGATCGGCGTGACGCTCCATTGAGTACGGAGCGAAATAGGCGAAGTATATAGAATCATATTCAGGTTGGAACTCGATGGTCATCTTGCCGTTCTTCAGCGAGGTTGGATGACGCAACCAATTCTGGCGATCATAAGAATAACAAATTCGGTAGTTCTCGAAGCCGGAAGGATAGGCGGCACCACCAGCGTTTAGGATATGCATTGTACAGGGCTTAGCTTTCACTCCACTGAGCCGGAAATAGAACCACTGGTAAAATTCCGATTCAATATCTGCACGAATCTTCAATTGGATGTCGCCGGCGTCGCCGCAGCTTACTACCTCAATATTGCCTGCATCAAAGTTCTGACTTATGTGCACAATCTTCCTCTCTGTCAATATCTGGCTCTTTTATAGCTATTTAGCGGTTGTTAGCTTACTGATATTTGTTATCATTGCCGACCCTTTTTTTTAGTAAACGAGAAATTCTATGTCGGTAATCACTGACAACTTAAACATCGATTCCAATGAAGCCCTAATTACTCCAGGGCAATTAAAATCTGAGTTGCCTCTAGAAGGTGCGGCTCTGGAATCGGTGCAGTTAGCACGTAACACCATCTTCTCAATTTTGGATCGAACTGACCCGCGTTTGTTTATTGTTGTTGGGCCCTGTTCGATCCATGACACGGAAGCCGCTATGGATTACGCGAAGCGACTTAAGGAGCTGGCTGAAAAAGTACAGGACACACTCTATATAGTGATGCGCGTCTATTTCGAGAAACCTCGAACGTCGATTGGCTGGAAGGGGCTGATTAACGATCCTTATCTCGACGATTCGTTCAAGATCGAGGATGGGCTGCGTAAAGGCAGGAAGTTACTACTCGATATTGTCGAACTTGGGCTACCAACTTCTACAGAGGCCCTCGATCCTATCTCACCGCAGTACATGCAGGAAGTTATCGCCTGGTCTGCGATTGGCGCGCGCACAACAGAATCACAGACGCATCGCGAAATGTCGTCGGGGCTTTCTTCCGCAGTAGGGTTCAAGAATGGAACTGATGGTGGATTGACCGTTGCCGTCAATGCGATGCAGTCTGTATCCAGTCCGCATCGATTTCTCGGCATTAACACAGAGGGCCAAGTGTCAGTTGTAACTACTAAGGGTAATCCTTATGCACATGTGGTGTTACGTGGTGGTGGAAAGGGCCCGAACTACGATACCGTCCATGTTGCGCAGTGCGAGAAAGCACTAATAGATGGCGGCGTGAGTAGCAATATCATGATCGACTGCAGTCACGCGAATTCAAGTAAAGACCCTGACGTGCAACCTCTAGTGCTAAAAGACGTTAGCCATCAAATTCTTGAGGGCAATAAGTCTATCATCGGCGTCATGCTCGAAAGTAATATTAATCATGGCAACCAATCTATTCCGAAAGACCTGAGTGAATTGAAGTATGGAGTTTCAGTAACAGATGCCTGCATGGATTGGCAAACGACTGAACAGGCAATTCTGGAAATGGCAGAGAAGTTGAAAGACGTATTGCCTTCTAGATAATTAGTTGATACTAGAAGGACGAGCCGGGCTGGGAAAGAAACTCCAGCTCTTCAGCCGTCGATTCTCTCCCGAGTATTTCATTGCGATGTGGATAGCGACCAAAGCGATCTATTATCGTCTTGTGCTTTACTTCAAAATTGAAATTGTCTTCTAGCCCAGGTTGGTCGAACAAGAATAGCGCAATGTCGTGTATCTCCTTCGACTCGCTATGCATGAAAGGCATGTAGAGGAACGATCTCTTACTATTGTCTAGTTCCTTATCGAATTTCTTCCGAATCGCTTCCTGTGCGAGTACCAGTGCCAAGGTATCCGTCGCGAATGCTTTTGGAGTATCGCGAAATATATTCCGCGAAAACTGATCCAGTACTATTATTTCCGCTAGTGCATCTAAGGGATGTTCGCGCCACGCATAGAGAAGTCCCTGCGCAGCCAGATGATGGGTTTCGCTAAACTTGGCTTGAAGCGCTTCATCGAATTTGAGGTCTTTGATGAATCGCTGCTTCGGCTCAATGTCTTCAAACCAGAATTGAATAACGTCGGTGGCGGACAAGAAGTTTCCTAGAATATAAATATGCTTACATTTCTTTATCGACAGTAGCGCCGCCATTATTAGAGCCTTGTAGCTGGATTCTTCGCAGGCCGCAATACAAAAGGGGCTCCGAAGAGCCCCAACAGCTTGATTTGGAATTGAACGTCAGCTGTCTAGGCGCTGTTGGCGTAGGCTATTTTCATAGGTTCCTGCTCTCTGCGTCCTAGAGTTAGCCATTTCTGCACAAAAGGATTGTCCAACAGTGTCTGCATATAGGTGTGGGCATCTTGGCTGAGATCCGCCCCGTAGATATCGAAACAGGCAGCGATAGGCGCATACATACAGTCTGCAACTGAGAAGCGCCCGTATAGATAGTTGCCGTTCTCGCCAAACTTGCGGCGGCAGCAGCTCCATATCGCATCAATCCTGGCGATCTCATTTAGAAGTTCGGGTGACGGCTTGAGCTTGTAGGAGGCTTTACAATTCAGCGGCCACTCCTTTTTTAGATGCGGGAATTCAGAATGGATCTCGGCGCTAGTGGACCGAGCACTCGCACGTCGTTTCGGACTCGCGGGCCAGGCAGAACCATGTATAAATTGTTCTGAAATGTATTCACAGATAGCCAGAGAATCCCAGACCGTTATCTCCTGATGTAAGAGGACGGGCACTTTCAACGAGGGCGAATAGGGGCCGAGTTTCTCTGCTGTATTGTCCTGATACAGAACAATCTGAATTTCTTCGAAATCTACGTCAAACATCTTCAGCAAGAGCCAGGGACACATGGACCAAGAAGAATAATTTTTGTTTCCAATTACAAGTCTAAGGTCGTTCATTTTCATAACTCCGAATTATCAACTAGTCGATACGCCACTGGTTTTGTTTAAGTGGCTCATTCGCCGTCCGGGTTCTGTGTAAGCATTGAGGCGCTGTTATCGCGAAGACGAATGATGACACGACGGTCGAAAAAATCAGATTCAAAATTCTGTGTGGCATGTAACGGCTTTGTCTCGCCGTGGGCGATAGTCTTAATAGAAGAGTTTTGAATACCTCGGCTATTGAAAAACTGTTTCACCGAATTCGAGCGTTCACGTGAAAGTCTAAGATTCAATTCAGGGTTACCGTTTCTATCTGCATAACCGGTGATCTCGACACTGGCCGTTGGCATTTGTTTCGCGACCTTGATTAGACTTGCCAGCTGTTCTTCGTAGTGTGTTTCTATCGCGCTGGAGCCACTGCGAAAATTCAGAGAAAGTATCGTATTGTCGCAGCAGGGAGCGATTGGCAATTGAATATTTGCGGGATAGATTCGAGCGCGGTTGAGTGACAACTCTTCGAGTCGCTGTTCGGCCAACTGGTGTCTGGCTTGCATAGCCTGACTCTCTTCTTGCAGAGCGGCTAAACGCAGCTGACTTTCATAGAGGTTTGCTTGAAGCTCGCTGACCTCGGATTTGGCGCGCCACCCTTCACCGAATAATGCGCCGAATGCTGCGCCAACAATGAGGCCCGGGGGGCCACCAGCGAGGCCGCCGAGAATGGCGCCACTAAGGGCTCCAGTGGTTTCTTCCTTCGATGGTTGGTTCTGATAGTCAGCCCGCTGCGAATCGGCAGCCGCGGCGGCTGAAGCAAGGGTGAATATGAGAGCGAGAGAGATTTGCTTAATCATTTCGATAATCCTGTTTTTAGGTGGAACAAAGTTTGGGTTAATGAAGTCTAATGTTCACTGTGCGTAGTTTTGGAACGTCCCAGCGGCTCTAGCCATGTTGACGTCAGTGATTCTATTAAACAGAACAGTTATTGCTCCGAGAGGTGCGGAAGAAGGCCATGTAGTGATTAAATATGGCAGAATCATGGCAATCGCCTCAGAGTGAGAATTGTTGCTCTGTTTAATTAGGCAATTCCGGTATAGTCGCCCTAAATCCTTTACCTACAATGACTTACAGAGATAGAGAGCAAAATGAGTAGACGTATAGCTATCGTCGAGGACGAGGCTGCAATTCGAGAGAACTATGCGGATGTGTTGCGTAAGCAAGGCTACGAGGTGCAGACCTTTGCGAACCGGAAAGACGCGATGTCGGCGTTTGATATCCGCCTGCCGAATCTGGCGATAATCGATATCGGTCTGGAGAATGAGATAGATGGCGGCTTCACTCTATGTCAGGCGCTTAGATCGCTCTCAGATACATTGCCTATTATTTTCCTTACAGCGCGAGATAATGATTTTGATACAGTGAGTGGATTACGCATGGGCGCGGATGACTATCTGACAAAGGATATTAGTCTGCCTCATCTAACGGCTAGAATTGCTGCTCTGTTTCGCCGGCTAGATGTGATCGATCAGCCTCCTTCGCCGGAAAGCCTATTGCACAGAGGAAAGCTTTCACTGGATATCGGTCGTCTTACAATTCAGTGGGACGGACAGCCAGTTGCGCTAACGGTAACGGAGTTTTGGATGGTTCATGCATTGACCAAATTTCCGGGCCATGTGAAAAGCCGTCAGGTACTTATGCAAGAATCGAAAATATTCGTTGATGGCAGCACGATTACCTCGCACGTAAAAAGAATTCGCAAAAAGTTTATGCAGATCGATGAAGAGTTCGATTGCATAGAGACTGTCTATGGAATGGGTTACCGCTGGAACATAACGCCAGAAACTGTCAGCTAGGGAGCCTCTGATCAAGTCTATGACCACTCTGGATTACAGCCTATCCCGCTATGACAAGCCTGGACGCATTAATGCCGCGAGCACAGGGATGCGCACGAGCTGGATAGGCTGTAACCCCCTTCGGGCACAGCTTGGTGCGCACCACTGCTACGTTTTCGTGCTTGCCAATGGGCGCAATTACCTGCGTTTGAGTCTTGTAGAAGCACGCACCCCGTCTTTAACAAAAACTGCGCAGAATGGCCATAGACTTGAACAGAGGCTCCCATTATGAGCCTTTCATTCAGAAATCCATTTGGGATCCGATTCAAGTTGGTATTCCTTTCCAGCTTTCTGTTGGTTATACCTTGGCTTGGCTATCAATATATTCTTGAAATGGAGCAAGTGTTGCGGCGTGGGCAGGAACAGATTGTCCTAGGTACAGCCCAAGCTTTGGCGACCGCGCTCAATGAGCGGCCAGAACTCTTCGATGAAGGAAGTTATACGCCGGCAATGCGCAGCGAAGATCTCTACGTCTATCCGATCTTCTCCTCGCTCTCACTGGACGATGGTGCGCTGACTGACTGGGATGAGTACCAGCAATACGAGGTTGAGTTCGGTGACAAGGATCAGTTGCGTACTCCGTTGAATCCTTCTCGTTACTACGGTCGCGATGAAGCGCTAAGCTTTCGTAATATGGTCGGAGAGCACAATGGTTCGTTGTATGCCTACTTCAAAGTAGTAGACGATGAAATTGTCTATCGTAGTCGCGATGCGCTCAGCGTGCATCGTAGTGATTTCTTAGAAATTACTATGCTGTCGAAAGGGGGGAATGAGATTAAGCGTTATGTCATAGCCCCTCATGAGCCCGAGTTTCTCTATCCGTTTCAGGTGGCGGACGGTTACAGCAACCCAGTTCACGAAGACAGGATAAGCGGGCAGTGGTACGAATCCAATGAGGGCTATGAGATCGAGCTACAGATTCCCATGGATATGTTGGGAGACCGGCTGGGCTTCGCCATCTTCGACGTAGATGATCAAATTCAACGAGACGTGAATACAGTGGTGGCGACCTATCGGGTAGCTGATGCTGAGCGACTTGGGTCCCTGCGTCTACCCACGCCTGAGATCGACAGGATCGTGGCCGGAATGGGGCACAACAACTCGCGTATTCAAGTTGTGGATAGGAGTGGCAGAGTACTTCAATCGGTGGGTGATATTCAGTCAGCAACCGGGCTATTGCTCACCTCGGCAGGCGATAGGGCTTCTATCAATAAGTATTGGCTGTATATACAGAATAAGATTCTGAACCCACTCTATTACTTATTTCTTACTAAGCCCAGCAACAACTTTATTGATGATCTGTATTCGGATGTGACACGGGAGGGTGCGCATATTAATGCGGCGCTTGAGGGCGAGGCTACAACGCAGTTTCGTACACTCGCGGATTCCAACACGCGCCTCTTAGAGGCGGCACATCCGATACTGGCCAACGGTGAGATCATGGGCGCAGTGGTTGTCGATCAAAATATGAATGGCTTACGGACATTTCGAAATCAGGCGATGGAGACGCTGTTCAATACCATGCTCGCGGTGATGCTGGTCGTAACGCTGGGTCTATTCTTCTCTGCTTCGAGAATCTCCTCGCGCATACGGTCATTGAGAAATCAGGCTGAAGGTATTATCGGGGAGACGGGTAGGATACAGAACACGATCGTCGCTACGCGAAATTCGGATGAAATTGGCGATTTGTCGCGCAGCTTTTCCACTATTGTTGAGCGGCTAACTCAATACACGGATTATCTCGAGAATATGTCTTCCCGGCTGTCTCATGAACTACGTACGCCAGTAACGGTAGTGCGTTCTTCTCTCGAGAACCTTGGTCTTACCGCGACTAACCAGGAGTCGGCGGTCTATATTGAGCGCGCCGAAGAAGGCATTAGGCGCCTAAATCTAATTCTCACGAACATGAGCGAGGCAACAAGGTTGGAGCAGATGCTACAAACATCTGAGAAGGAGAAGATAGAACTAAGTACGGTGCTTCCGGGATGCGTGGAGGGATACAAGCTTGCCTATCCCGAGGCACGATTCGATCTCGATATTAGCCCGCAGGCAATCTTTATTGATGGAGTGCCAGAGTACATAGCACAGTTGTTAGACAAGCTAATTGCGAATGCCGTCGAATTTTCTTACGCAGATCAGTCCATCACGGTATTCAGTCGCGCACTGCGCGATCACGCAATCATCAAGGTATCTAACGCAGGACCGTATCTGCCAGAAGAAATGAAGGGCAGGCTCTTCGAGTCGATGATCTCCGTGCGGCCGCAGGGAAAGCAAGATCAACCGCATCTGGGCATGGGCTTGCATATCGCCAGGTTGATCACCGAATTTCATGGCGGGCAAATTCGAGCAGAAAATAGGCAGAACAGAGAAGGAGTGGTGATTACCGTTGTTATTCCGTTGTTCTACCGCTGACTCGGAGCAGTTTGATTGATCTACTCTAACTTTGAAGAGTCACTGCGGGCAGATGGGTTGTTCTGTTCTACCGCTGACTCGGAGCAGTTTGATTGATCTACTCTAACTTTGAAGAGTCACTGCGGGCAGATGGTTCATTCTGTTCTATC
>NVUL01000061.1 GCA_002401885.1 SAR86 cluster bacterium | reverse complement strand
TATGTGAGTCGCATAACTCTCTGACAGTCTTAAGATATTCTGATTTTGCTACGTTAATACCACCTTCGCCCTGGATCGGCTCGATGATGATTCCAGCTGTGTTCTCGTTGATCTTCGAACGCAGTGATTCGAAGTTTCCAAACTCAGCTTGATCGAAGCCTGGGTCTCCGACTAGGAAGCCTTCGCAATGAGCAGGGTTAGCAGCAGACGCGATAGCGGCAAGGCTTCGACCATGAAATGCGCCGCTCATCGACACAATACGATTCTTCTGACCCTGTCCCTTGGAATGGAAGTAGCGACGAATTGCTTTGAAGCCACATTCAATCGCCTCGGTGCCGGAGTTACAGAAGAAGACGCGATCCGCAAATGTGCTCGCGACCAGCTTATTAGCCAGCTGTTCGCCAGGCTCGATGTTGTAGAGATTGGAGGTGTGCCACAGGCGGTTCGCCTGATCTGTTAATGCCTCGACCAATTTAGGATTGCAGTGCCCGAGGCTGTTAACTGCTATTCCCATCCCAAAATCGAGATAGCGCTCGCCATCTTTCGTGAACAAATAGGAACCTTCGCCGCGTTCAAACTTCAGTTCCCGAGATCCATAGTTCTGCATGAGGGCAGAGCTCATATCTTTATCCTAAGTCATTAAATTGATTGGTTTGCTGCTTGCGCCAAGGCTAAAAAGCCGCGGCAGTTTGCCGGATTAGAGTGTATCATTCAATGTAGAAATTACAGATGGGTAACAGACTTTGTTGCAACTCAAAAAGAAATCACTCGAGCTTCCTGATTCCGATTCAGCGCTGCCGCATCGCAGCGACGTAATCCTGCCCACACCTGAGCATTTTGTTTCGGGCAATCGATTCATCGAACCGGTGCCTGCGAACTTACGGAAGGCGGTATTTGGCCTAGGCTGCTTCTGGGGTGCAGAACGACTGTTTTGGGAGCTTGAAGGCGTCTTCAGTACTGCTGCGGGTTATGCCGGTGGCATCACGCAAAACCCTTCTTATCAAGATGTTTGTTCTGGAGGCAGTGGGCACACTGAGGTAGTGCTGGTATTTTTCGACCCAGGAAAAATCTCCTATCAGGCCCTGTTGGCCGCGTTTTGGGAATCACATGATCCTACTCAGGGAATGCAGCAGGGCAACGATCGTGGCACGCAGTATCGCTCGGCAATTTACACGGACAATGCCGAACAATTAGCAGAGGCGAACACGAGTGCAGAGGCTTTTCAGGCGGCTCTCAGCGAGAAGGGTTATCCATCGATAACTACTGAAATCAGCCAGTTAGCTAATTTTTATTATGCTGAAGATTACCATCAACAGTATCTAGCGAAGAATCCAGCGGGCTATTGCAGTTTGGCCGGAACGGGTGCCTGTTACAGGCCGCAGCGCCGCGAGCAGGCTACGGACTAGTTCCGCTGGCAGTAGTCTAAATCTGCCGTTGAAAGAAATGCCTGATCTCACTCTCCTTGGCTAGGGCATCCTCGTATCCCATTTTCAGTAGGGCGCCGCAAAACCCTTTCTCGAATAATACAAGGCTTAGCAGTGTGCTCGAGGTGTCGGGTTTTATGTGTTTTGCCATCTGCTTTGGCAGTTCATCGTAGAATTCTGTGGCCAAGGTGTTGATCTCTTTACTAGGAGAAATCTCAAGCAGTTCAATCTTTTGAGCGCTAACCTTTCCGCTATCTCTAATCCGGTGCGGTATATGATTCAGCACCCCGTTCATGTCGCGAAGAAACTCCAGATCATTATCCAGAGTGTCGACGAAGGCGCTATTTAACATGTGCCCGATAATCTGCGAGATCGACGGAGCTGCGGTCATCTCGTTATCCGGCGGAGTCTTGCTGCGATTGCCGCTAACCCCTATCGCTAGTAATCGTGTGGCGCCCAGGTGAATCGGTGTCGATGTTGGAGCCAGTTGTCGAACAGCACCATCGCCATAGAATTGATCATTGATCTTAACGGCGGGGAATAACACGGGAAGTGCTGAAGAGGCCATCAGGTGCGCGTGGCTTATCTGGCCGCGTCTTCCGACGCGATGTGGGCCTTCCCAGTCATTGAGTCCCTTCATTCCCTGATAAAAGGAAACAGATTCGCCGGTGCTATAGGCAGATGTAGTGATACTTAGTGCATCGAGTAAGCCTCTGTCTATATTCCTCTGAATCTTATTGAGTTTTAGTACGCGCTGTAGCAAGCCAAGCAGGGGAGTATTGTCCAAAAGAGCGCGCGGGACATCGGCATTCTTCGTGCGCATTGAGGAGAGCAACATGATCGACACGCGGCCTAGGAGCTTGCCCGATTGTGGCGTGTAGATCTGATCGCTGCTTATGTTCTTCCAAACATATTCGAGCAGCCTAACTCCAGTCCGGAGTCGATGCGCGTGACAAGCTAGCGAGGCGGCGTTAAGTGCACCTGCCGAAGTCCCAGAAATGATGTGGAAGGGGTTGCTAGAGTCTGTCGGTAGTAACTCGGCAATGGCGCGAAGCACGCCCACTTGGTAGGCTGCACGCGCACCTCCTCCAGAGAGCAGAAGACCGATTCGGTCCGCGTTCTTTGTTTCTAGCATCCTGATCTTACTTCTCCCTGGCCTCGGCAGCCTGTCCACTCTTATTCGCCGCGATCGCTTCTGTACTAAAGTGTTTGCTAACAATAACTTATGTGTATTACTTCGCTTGTTATCCAAATTGCTAAAGCTTGTTTTATTCAGATTGGCTAATAGCAAACTGAGCGGTGGCGATCTATCATAGTAGCAACTGTCCACACGAGTCTGTAATGGTAACCCAAGCAAAGATAGATCCTCTTGTTATTGCGATATCTTCCCGCGCCTTGTTCAACTTGGAAGACAGCCATCGCGTCTTCGAAGAAGAAGGCTTGGATGCGTATCAGCAATATCAAATATCTAAGGAAGACCAACCACTCGAACAGGGCGATGCATTTCTGCTGGTACAGAAACTGCTGGGGCTCAATGAGCTGCTGGACGAGTCACCGGTGCAAGTCATTCTCCTCTCGCGCAATAGCGCAGATACCGGTTTGCGCATTTTTAATTCGATTCAGCATTATGGATTAGACATAAGCCGTGCGGCGTTTAGTGGTGGGGACAGTCCTTATCGCTATATCTCAGCCTTCAATAGCCATCTTTTCCTCTCCACGGACGGGGCGGATGTCAGGCAGGCCTTAGAGTCAGGCGTGGCTGCGGCAACGATCCTGCCTTCAGAGAAGAGCGTAACACCCAGTGAGAAGCTCAAGATCGCCTTCGATGGAGACGCGGTCTTGTTCTCGGATGATTCTGAGAAGATTTTTAAAAACAAAGGCTTGGAAGCCTTTACTGAGAATGAAAAAGAATCTGCGAACGAGCCGCTGAGCGGCGGTCCGTTTAAACCTATTCTAGCCGCATTGCAGCAAATTCAGATGGCGTTTCCTCCGGGTGAGTCGCCACTGAGAACTTGCTTAGTAACGGCCCGTGCCGCTCCAGCCCATGAGAGGGTGGTGCGAACGCTTCGTGCATGGAACATACGTATCGACGAGTCCCTGTTTCTTGGCGGGCTCGACAAGGGAGAGTTTCTGCGCGCCTTCGATGCAGATGTGTTCTTCGACGATCAAGAGGGGCACTGTGAATCGGCGAGAAATCACGTGGCAACAGGTCATGTACCTCACGGAATATCCAATCAATAATTAATAATATCAATTAGATATACAGCTCTTCTAATGTAGTTTATTGAATACGGTATAATACAAGCCCAAGCCAAGCAAGATTACGGTCAGGAGGCCCTGGAGTGTCTTTTCTGGTACTCGGTTGCTGAGGCGCGAACCCAGCGCGATAGCTGGCAGTGAGCCAATTAGTAAACTCAGCAGCAGCATCAGGTCGACATAGCCTGCAAACAGATAGCCGAGACCGGCTATGAAGGTAAGCGGGACCGCGTGAGCGATGTCGCTGCCGATTATCTTCACAGTCCTGGTTTGAGAGTAAATCGTCAGAAGTATCGCCGCTGCGAATGCTCCCGCTCCCACGGAAGAAAGTGTCACGCAGACCCCCAGAACGATACCCATCAAAAAGGTCAGTCCAGATCGTCTCCGCTGTATAAAGTTCATTAGAAATGGGGGCTTATTTTCTACCGCTTTCTCTCTTAGCTTATTTCTAAGTATCAATATGATAGCGGTGATAATTAGCATCACACCTAAACTAAATGTGAGCAGTTCCCCGAACCTTGGCGACTCCTGGAAGGTGGTTTGGCTAATGGCGGCGTGGACCAGGACCGCGGTAGGTACGCTGCCTAAAGCGAGTAGGCGCACTATGCTCCAGTCTACGTTGGCTGCACGATGGTGCGAGAGGGCGCCACCCGCCTTAGTTATGGCGGCATAGAGAAGATCTGTGCCGATAGCGACGGGCGCTGGATAGCCAAACAGTAGTAATAAGGGTGTCATCAGCGAGCCGCCTCCCACACCGGTAATACCGATGGCGAACCCAACGAGGGCGCCTGCGGAGATATGTAGGATCAGTTCCATTTGATTTCTGTGTGACCTGCGTTTTTGGCTCGGATTGAAAGCGCGAGGGTAGACTGAAGGGCCTATGCGATAAAGGAATATTTAAGAATATTTTTATAACTAAATCGAATAAGCTCTACATCTCGGATTGCGCTAAAGGAGTAGGACATGAAGTTGCATCAACTTCGCTATATCTGGGAGGTCGCGAAGCAAGACCTGAACGTTTCTCAGGCGGCTGCCCACCTGTATAGCTCTCAGCCAGGCATCAGCAAGCAGATTAGATTGTTAGAAGAAGAGCTAGGCCTGCAGATATTTACTCGCCGGGGGAAGCATCTCGTTGAGATCACGCCGGCCGGGCGCGAGATTCTGGAGACAAGCGGGGAAATCCTGCAGCAGATAGAGAAGATCCAGTCGCTAGCTCAAGAACATAGCGACGAGCACAGAGGCAGTTTATCGCTGGCAACCACTCATACTCAGTGCCGTTACGTACTGCCGCCCATTATCCGCCGCTTCATGAATAAGTATCCCGATGTGGCATTACATATGCATCAGGGTACGCCGACCCAAATATCGGCCGCAGCGGCAGACGCCGGCGCAGATTTTGCCATTGCGACAGAGGCGCTCGAGCTGTATACCGACCTTCTCATGCTGCCTTGTTATCGATGGAATCGGTCGATTCTTGTGCCAAAAGGTCACCCTTTAGCTGATGAAAGTGAGCTAAGTCTTGATAAGATAACGAATTATCCTATCGTTACCTACACTTTCGGCTTCACTGGCAGGTCCAAGCTCGATGAAGCGTTTGATGCGCAAGGCCTTAAGCCTCGGGTTGTTTTGACGGCTGCCGATGCGGACGTTATCAAGACCTACGTCCGGCTGGGCCTCGGCATTGGTATCGTGGCCAGCATGGCATTCGACGCGGAGATTGATAGTGACCTGGTAGCGCTGGATGCCAGTGGATTGTTCGAGCCAAGTACTACTAAGATCGGCTTCCGTCGTAACAGCTACTTTCGTGGCTATATGTATGATTTTATTGAGATGTTCGCCCCGCACCTGGATAAAGATTTGGTGCGCAGAAGCCTGCAAACGAAGAGTAGGGCAGAAGTGGATCAGTTGGTAGAGGGTATAGAGCTGCCTGTGCTCTGAGGCCGCTCCTTAACCTTAGAGGAAGGCGCTAGTCCTTGGTGTTGTCTCGGTGCAGGCCGCATTCCTTGATAGTCGCTTCTTCCCACCACCAGCGTCCCTCTCGCTCATGCTGGTTCGGTCCTATCGAGCGGGTGCAGGGCTCACAGCCTATGCTGACAAAGCCTGCATCGTGCAATTCGTTATAGGGCACGTCGAACATGCGGATGTAGTTCCATACATCTTCCGAACTCCAGTTAGCGAGGGGGTTTATCTTAACAACCGGATGCTCGGGGCTAGAAAAGTTTCTATCGAACTGAACAATGGGCACTTCGGCCCTAGTTGGGCTCTGATCGCGTCTTTGACCGGTAATCCAGGCATCAACCGTCGCCAATTTGTTTTTCAGTGGTTCGACCTTGCGGATGCTGCAGCATTCCTCGTGGCCGTCCTCATAGAAGCTAAACAACCCCTTGTTTTTGATGAGCTGGCCTAGCCGCTGCGGGTCTGGGTGAAGTGTCTCGATCGGCAGCTCGTAGTGCCTGCGGACGCTTTCAATGAATTCGTAGGTCTGCGCGTGCAGTCGACCCGTATCTAGAGTGAAGACGGCCGGCTTATCTAGCAGCTTGCTCGCCATCTCTATTAAGGCTACGTCCTCAGCCCCGCTGAATGAGATAGCCAAGTTGGGCCACAGCTTGCTGACTTCCTGGATTATGTCCTTGGGCTCGCTATCGCTGAGGCGGGCGTTCAGTTCTTCTATCTCTTTTGCTGTAGTCATTAGAGTCTTCGTGGCTAAGGGGGTTGTCCCGGGTTCGGGCGCGGGGCATATTCTCGACTATTTGGGGGCTTCGGTAAAGTGTGGCCGTAGATGCCATTTGCTGTCATCCGATTAAACTAGTTGAGCATTCTGCCGATAGCGATGTTCCACGTGGAAAACTCTAATAAAACTAAGCACTTAGACAGTATAAATGAATTGCCCTACTAAATATTGGTGTTTGCTGCGCTACTAAATCAATATCTAGTAATTAGACAGCAACAGAGTTGGTTGCGCCGCTGTTCCGACTTCGCGATATCTGCTAAATTTACGCTGTTTCAAGCGGCTAAGCACTTGGCGAAGGCCGAGTGCGGTAATATTGCCGGCTTAAGCCGCTGGTTTATTAGCACGCACAATTGAATACCCAAAGAAGGAGAAGTGCACGTCATGGAAATTGCCTGCCTAGATTTAGAAGGAGTACTCGTACCCGAGATATGGATAGGGTTTGCAGAGAAGACTGGTATCGATGAGTTGCGAGCGACTACGCGCGATATCCCAGACTATGACGTGTTAATGAGGCAGCGCCTTGCCCTTCTCGACCAGCACGGCTTAGGTCTGCCGGATATTCAGGAGGTCATCTCAACAATGGCGCCATTGCCTGGAGCTAAAGAGTTCATAGATTGGTTGAAGGAGAGATTTCAACTTATTATTTTGTCGGATACTTTTTATGAGTTTTCACAGCCATTGATGCGCCAGCTCGACTTCCCGACGCTGTTCTGTCATCGGCTGGTCGCGGATGAGAGCGGTAGGATTGTGGATTACACGCTGCGACAGAAAGACCCGAAGCGTCAATCCGTTAAGGCGCTGCATGGACTTAACTTTCGAGTGATAGCCTGCGGCGACTCGTACAATGATACGACCATGCTTGAAGAGGCCGATGCAGGCATCTTGTTCCGAGCGCCTGCCAACGTCATCGAGGAGTTTCCGCAATACCCTGCGGTTCAGAGCTATGAGGATCTTAGGCGAGAATTCTGTGCTGCCAGCGAGCGCGATTTAAGCGTGTAGAACCTCTAGGATTAACTTATAGCTTAAGATATTTCCTGTAAGGCACTGAAAATATTATCTATTTTGTCGAAGCATTCCTGATATTCCTGTTCGCAGTCTGAGTCAGCTACGATGCCTCCACCGGCCCAGCAGCTGAGTACGCCTGACTTCCACAATAAGCTGCGGATGGTGATGTTGCTATCGAGGCTACCATCGGCCCCCAGATAGAACACCGTTCCGCAGTACACGCGCCTGGCGGTATGCTCCACGTTCTGGATGATCTCCATAGCGGCCAGCTTTGGAGCGCCGGTAATGGAGCCTCCTGGATAGCAGCTTGAGAGAAGGTCTAGCGCATCTTTGCCGGTGCGTAGTCTGCCCTCAACATTGCTTACCATATGATGTACATTGCTGAAGCTTTCTATAGTAAATAGCTGATTTACTTCAATACTGCCAGTTTCACAAACACGGCCTAGGTCGTTTCTCAGCAGGTCGACGATCATTAGGTTCTCGGCTCTGTCTTTCTCGCTTGAGGCCAATTCTCGTGCAAGGCGCCTATCCTCATCCTTTGATCCGCCTCTGGGGCGCGTCCCCTTTACCGGCTGCGTTAGCACCGCACCTTGTTTTAGGCTAACAAAGCGTTCCGGGGACAAGCTCAATAGCGCGCCGCTGTTCCAGTCTATATACGCCGAGAATGGGGCCGTGGTGGCACGGCGCAGCTTTAGATAAGCCGCTAGAGGCTCGCCGCGGCCCCGCGCTGTGAAACTCTGGGTTAAGTTGACCTGATAACAATCTCCACTATCGATTCGAGACTTTATCTCAGTGAAGGCTTTCCGATACTCCGCAAAGCTGGTTCCGTTTGCGAAGGGGGATTCGAGGGCGAATGTAGCGGGCTCAGTCGCAGCCGTTCTATCCAGCGACTGTTCAATGGAGGCTAACGTTTGATCCATGGTGGTGGCGGAGCAGCTCGGGTGCATCCTAAGATCGCAGCTTCTGCTCTCATGATCGAGAACAATGGTCCACAGATAAATTCCGACGAATGCATCGATGATCGAGAAGTCAGCTTTCCCGATCAGAGTGGGGTAGCCGAGATAGCCGATGGCTGTGCCTGCATGTTCTAGCTCTAGCTGCGGCTGGTCTGAACACTCTTTCTTATGTGATGGTAGAAATTTGTCTTTTAATACTCTGATATAGCTTAGGAATTCATTGCTATTGGTGGAGCTGCCAATGAGTTCTGCCACATTGTCGGAGCAGGAAAGGGCACCGTTTTCGACCTTTAGATGGGCGACGGGTGCCGCCGCTAAGATGTCTACCCGAGCGTTGCTGTTCCCATTGTTAGCGCTGTCCAGAAATGCTGGCATGCCAAGCCCGTTGAGAGTGCGCATATAAAGCTCGCTGTCAGCGCAATAGGGCAGAGATCGGGTGTTTGTGAATGGCATAGGCGCGCTTGCGGTAATGCGGTGCTCCGCAAGGTTAAAGGGTTAGGCAGAAACGAGAAGACTACCTTGATTTAACAGCTGGCGCAGTAGTTCCGCTATCTCCGGGTCTCCGAGTAGGTGGCTAGATGTGCCAGGTACGATCCCTGGCACTTCACAGAATGCGACAATATTCGAAAGCTGTTTCATTGGGAAGCTAACCATGGCGCCATCGACGAAGAGCAATACGCAGTTCTTATCGGCAGATTCGATAAAGGCGAATCGAGAGCTGGGGTTTTTCGCCAGTTGTACCCCATCACTCAATAGAGCAGCAAAGCCTTCAGGGGAAAGTTCCTCATCTAAGGGCTGAATGAGTTCGGGGTATTTTGGCTGGCTGACGTAGCAGCCGAACCAGCCGGCAAACTTCTGCTTCTGTGCAAGTCGTTCAGTGAGCTGGCGATAACTGGCATCTAACAACTCCGGTTTGATCTCTGCGCTTCGCAGTTCAGTCTGTGCATCACTGTCTTCATAGCGCTGTGCAGGGTCTTGGTCTTTGATGATGAAATCACTGAAGCCTTCTATCATTTCAGCCATAGAGGGCGCGCGAAATCCAATCGAGTAGCAGAGGCTGTCGCTTGTAGCCCTGCCCCAGTGAGCGAATCGCGGAGGAATGTACAGCGCATCACCTGCGGTTAGATTGAATTCCATAGTGGCTTCAAAGTTCTGCAGTAGGCTCAATTCCTCGCCTTGAACAAGCTCGGTATTAGAATCGCAGCGATCGCCGATCTGCCAGTTGCGTTGGCCCTGCCCCTGTAGAAGAAAGACGTCATAATAATCGTAATGGGGGCCGACGCTGCCACCTTGGGCAGCGAATGAAATCATGATGTCATCGATCCGCCAGCTAGGCAGGAAGTTGAATAGTGTTTTTATATCGGCGACGTCTTCAACCCAGTGATCAACTGCCTGGACTAGCAGGGTCCAGTTCGACTCGGGAAGTTGCGTGAAATCGGAATCTTCGAATGGGCCATGACGAAGTTGCCATTTCCCTGGCTCGGGTTCGGTGACCAGGCGGCTTTCAACGGGCTCTTCGCACGCGAGTCCGGCGAGCTCCTCGGGAGCCAGTGAATCACTAAAATCTGGTATAAAATTCGATAACAGCACTGGTTTCTTCTGCCAGTACTGCGTTAGAAATTCTTCGCTATCGAAAGCGGCGTTGAGTTGTCGCTTGCTCAAATAGCACGCGCCTGCTCAACTGCGGTTCCTAGATATTTACGGGGTGTAAGTTGAAGTAACTCTTGCTTCGCCGTTTCAGGAATAGTGAGATTTTGTACGAAATCTTGAACAGACTGCTGGTCTATCTGTTTTCCGCGAGTTAATTCCTTTAGTTTTTCGTAGGGCTTCTCGATACGGTATCTTCGCATAACAGTTTGTATAGGCTCTGCCAATATTTCCCAGCAGGAGTCGATATCGTCATCTATCGCCTTGGCATTGAGCTCGAGTTTTCCTATGCCTTTCATTGTGGCTCGATACGCTATGAGGCTATGCGCCAGCCCAGTACCAATATTCCTAAGAACCGTGGAGTCTGTTAAATCTCGCTGCCACCGCGAAATTGGTAACTTCTCAGAAAGATGGGACATGATCGCATTGGCAATGCCTAGATTGCCTTCTGAATTTTCGAAGTCGATTGGGTTTACCTTGTGGGGCATGGTCGACGAGCCGACTTCTCCGGCTACTGTTCGCTGTTTAAAATAACCGAGCGAGATATAGGCCCAGATGTCTCTGTCGAAATCTATTAACACGGTATTGAAGCGGCATACTGCCGCGAATAATTCGGCTACGTAATCGTGTGGCTCGATCTGAGTTGTATACGGATTCCAGCTGAGCCCAAGTCCCTCCACAAATTCCTTGGCATTAGCTTGCCAATCTATATCTGGGTAGGCGGAAAGGTGTGCATTGTAATTTCCAACTGCACCATTGATCTTGCCTAGGATCTCGTTCGATTCAATCTGTGCGATTTGTCGCCTTAGTCGGTGAACGACGTTTGCAAACTCTTTGCCCACGGTCGAGGGGGAGGCCGACTGCCCATGTGTGCGGCAAAGCATTGGTTGGTCAGCAAACTCTTTGGCAAGTTCTGCTAGTCGCGTTTCGATCTCACGCATCTGATCAAGCATGACCTTGTCGCGACCGTCGCGCAGCATTAGCGCGTAGGCCAGGTTGTTGATGTCCTCGGATGTGCAGGCGAAATGCACGAATTCGAGTTGGTCGCTTAGCTCAGCGTTGTCTGCAAATTTTTCTTTGATGAAATACTCGACAGCCTTTACGTCGTGATTGGTGGTTGCCTCGATTGCCTTGATGCGCTGAGCGTCCGTTATCGAGAAGTTCTCGATAAGGTCGTCTAGATACTCCAGGCCTCGGTCGCCGATGACTTGCAGTTCGTCGATCTGATCGTGTTCCGATAGTTTCTGTAGCCACTTAACCTCAACGAGGACGCGGTAGCGCATGAGCGCAAATTCACTGAAGTAGGGTGCGAGGTCTTCGCACTTGCTCTTATAGCGACCATCCAGTGGGGAGATCGCTAATAGTGAATTGTCTGTATCGTTTGCCATCGTGTATTCCTTGGATTTCGTAAAACTTGTCTTATCGTTACTAGTGTCGGTTTGCTGCTTCTAAGCTCTGCGCCCTAGATGGATGCGAGTAGGCGGCGCCTGAGTGTGCTCGCCGTTTCTTGCACTCGCTTTCTATAGAAGATGAGTCGCCAGCGACGCCCTCCGAGTTGATGCCATAGCACCGCCGATCTAATGCCCGCCAATAGAAGCGAACGAGCACGGTTTGCCACATAATCGTTCTGCAGATAGTCCACCTGTCCCTGCACCTGGATGCGGTGTGGCAGTGTGCTAATTGTATCCTGATACAACGTGGCAAGCTGCTCGAAAGTTTGCTCTTGGCGCAATTGTCCGTCGGTTTTCTCTGTGTCTTCCATGCGCCAGGGCGTCGCGTTCTCAGGAATTAGTAGCAGCGGTTGAATCGACTGCAATCTATCTCGGAGTTTGGTTTGCATGATGGGGTTTGCATCTAGTTTATTTCTTAGCAACAGCATGCCTAATGTGTAGCGGACGAGACTGGCATTTTCCGATGAGCGTACCTGGTTGAACATGTCATTAAGGGTGCGCAGACCCAGATTTAAATGCCCTAGATTGGGATAAACATCGGCCTCTGAACTTGGATTGAGAACGAGTAGGGGGTTCACGCTGGCAAGCAACTCAGTCTGTGAGGCATTGCCGTGCACGGCGAGCTTGGCAACCAGAGCCGCCGACTGCGCGACGGCGGCGAGGGCTACGATCTGCCATTCCCAGCGTGTCAGTTTAGCGACAGAATTGTTCAATGATTGCTCCTCCGAGGCAGCGTTCATCCTGATAGAACACAGCATACTGACCCGGTGTCACCGCGCGTTGCGGTTTAATGAAATCTACCTGCAGCTGTCCGTCCCCAAGCATGTTTATCTGGCACTCCTGATCAATCTGACGGTAGCGAATTTTGGCAGTACAATTGAGCGGCATGTTCTGAGGCGCTGTATTTACCCACGCCGGTTTGCTCGCGAGCAGACGGCTAGAGAACAGCATTTCATGGTCCGAGCCCTGCGCGACCAGTAAAACGTTTCTCTCGAGGTCTTTGTCGACGACATACCAGGGTGCCTCGTCATGATCGGTTAATCCGCCGATGCCGAGGCCTTGACGCTGACCGTAGGTATAGAACATCAAGCCTGAGTGCTTGCCGATAGCATCGCCATCTACAGTCTCGATGACTCCCGGCTGCGCGGGAAGATATTGCTCTAGAAAATCTTTGAACTTACGTTCGCCGATGAAACAAATGCCAGTGCTGTCTTTCTTGTCATGCGTGCTCAATCCTAAGCGGGATGCGATAGCGCGCACTTCAGGCTTATCTAGCTCACCGACAGGGAAGAGACTTTTTGCAAGACAGCTAGCATCCACCTCGCAGAGGAAATAACTCTGATCCTTGTTGTTGTCCAAGCCTTTTAGTAGGAAAGTCTCTGCATCTACAGTTTGCTTTCTTACATAGTGCCCAGTCGCGATAAAGTCAGCGCCGAGTTCGCTTGCATACTCGAGAAACGCTTTGAATTTTATCTCGCGGTTACAGAGTACGTCTGGATTAGGAGTTCGGCCCGCTGAATACTCCTTGAGAAAGTGCTCGAACACATTGTCCCAATATTCGGCTGCGAAGTTTGCACTATGTAGCTTAATGCCCAGACTGTCGCAGACGGATTGGGCATCGGCTAGGTCTTCCTTGGCCGTGCAATAGTCAGTGCCATCGTCTTCTTCCCAATTCTTCATGAACAGGCCTTCCACCTGATATCCCTGTTGCAGAAGCAGGTAGGCAGCGACGGAAGAGTCGACGCCGCCGGACATACCAACAATTACCTTGCTGCCACTGTGTCCATTCTGTGCTGTAGTGTCTGTCATGATTTCTCTAGCTGTTATTCTTAACTTATCTCTGTGTCCGGCACTACTATCAAGCTTAGTGGGTAGCTAATGCCCTTCAGGTAGTCACGAATCACCTCGAGTACGAGTGGGCTGCGCATCTGAGATTCTCGCTGCTCTAATTCCTCGAAGGAAACCCATACGGCTTCAGTGATGTCCTCGTCTAGGTTGCGCTTAGTCCTCGGCTCTATCGCTTTGGCAATAAAGCAGTGACGTATATAGGTGATACCGTTATCGGGGGAGGTATATTGGTAGATTCCCAGCAATTGTTCTAGATTGACCCGCCAGGCCGTTTCCTCAAGGGTTTCTCTAATCGCTGCATCGAGCAGAGATTCCCTTGCTTCAACATGACCAGCCGGTTGATTATAAACGAGTCTGCCTCCCGAATTCTCTTTTACCATCAAGAATTTGCCCGCACGCTCCACAATAGTGGCGACGGTTATATGGGGAAGCTGATGCATGTCGAGTCAGTCCTGAGTAATAGTTCGGGGTGTGTCAAAGGCTAAGGGGCAATGCTAGCTGCTAAAAGGCTTCTCGATCAATGGGCTAGCTAGGGAGCCTCTGCTCAAGTCACTAACCACTCCGGCATTCGGCCGAACCCCTATCAAGGCGCACTTTTGCAGGCTTGTTTCGACCTGTCAAGAAAGTGCTTTGTTGCGAGCAGGATCCGCTGAATGCCCCTTCGGGCGCAGCCTGGTGCGCTCCGCTGCTACCTTGTCGTGCTTGCCAATGGAGCAACCACTACCTGCGCACGACGCCTTGCAGCAGCACGCTCCAAACTCGAGCAGAGTGGCCATAGACTTGAGCAGAGGCTGCCTAAAACTTGTCTGAGCATTGCCCTTTAGCTCGCTCGCAGAAACGTGGATAATGACCTCTTCGATAACGGTTAAGAGACTATGAGCAAACTGACCCACCTAGATAGTAAAGGCAACGCCAAAATGGTGGATGTCGGAGAGAAACAATCCACCCACCGTGTGGCCACCGCTAGTGGGCGAGTGCGGATGGATAGCCAGACCTTAGAGCTGATTTCCGTCGGCGGCCACAAGAAGGGCGATGTTATCGCTATAGCTCGAATAGCCGCTATTCAGGCTGCTAAGAACTGTTCACAGCTGATTCCGCTGTGCCATCCGTTGATGCTGACCTCGATAGATGTGGCGCTGGAATTGGATGCGCAGCAGGGCAGCGTATTGATCAAGGCAACTTGCAAGGTGAACGGTCAGACAGGCGTGGAGATGGAGGCATTAACGGCTGTTTCGGTAGCCGCGTTGACCATCTACGACATGTGCAAGGCCGTTGACAAGAATATGGTCATTGAGGCTATCTGTCTTGATGAGAAACTCGGTGGCAAGAGCGGTCACTACCAGCGATCAGAGTCGGCCTAAGGTTTATGTTAAGCATTCAATATTTTGCCAGTATTCGAGAAGCCCTAGATCGAAAAGAGGAGAAGCTAGAGTTGCCCGCGGATGTGAATTCGGTGCAGGCGCTAATCGACTATCTGCTGAGCGCTAACCCCCATTTCGAAGCCGTCTTTAATGAGGGTAACAAGACACTAGTGGCTGTGAATCAAACTGTCGTGGATCGGAATCACCCGCTTAGCGAAAATGACGAAGTGGCATTCTTTCCTCCTATGACTGGAGGCTAGGCATTTCATGATTAGCATTCAGAGCCATGATTTTTCTCTCGGCGACGAATACGCCGCTATTCGCAGCCGCGCGGGCGATGCCGGGGCGATTGTCACCTTTATCGGTCTAGTCCGCGAAATTTACGGCGATGAGTGTACTGCTGGCGCTGTGCAATCACTGACTCTAGAGCACTATCCTGGCATGACCGAGAAATGCTTGAAGGATATTCAGCAGAAGGCGGAGAGCAGGTGGCCGCTGCTGGCTACAAGGATTATCCACAGAGTGGGTGAGCTGCACAGTCATGATCAGATAGTGCTAGTAGCAACGGCGAGTCCGCATCGCCAGGCCGCCTTCGAGTCTGCCGAGTTCATCATGGATTATCTAAAGAGCGAAGCGCCGTTCTGGAAGAAGCAGAAATCCGAAAATGAGAGTAGCTGGATCGAATCTCGGGATACCGATAAGGCAGCGCTGGATCGCTGGCAGAAACCCTAGTTATGCTTCTAGAAGCGTAGCCTCGCCAGGCTGTAACCCACCCAGGTCCCACTGATCAATCTTGGTACGGATAAGTCGCAGCGTAGGAAAGCCAGTTGCTGCTGTCATTCGTCGTACCTGTCGATTGCGGCCCTCACTAATCGATAGCTCAAGCCAGCTCGTAGGAATGTGCTTGCGCTCCCTAATGGGCGGGTCTCTATCCCATATCTGTGGTTTATCGATGCGCTGCGCTTTTGCTGGCTTCGTGGGTCCGTCCTTCAGATCAATTCCCCGGCGCAGGGCCTCCAATGCTTGCTCGGTGAGCTGTCCTTCAACTTGCACCAGGTAGGACTTGAATTTGCCGTATTTGGGATTGCTGATCTTTTGCTGCAACTTGCCATCGTCAGTAAGAATTAGCAGGCCTTCAGAATCCTTATCGAGCCTGCCCGCCGGGTAGAAACCTTTATGATTGATGTATTCGGCGAGTACGCGATGTGGCGGCTCAGAAGTGAACTGGGATAAGACAGCGAAGGGCTTGTTGAACAGCAATATTTGGGACATGCAGCTTGTATCGGTAATGCTGGGGGAGGCTAAAGTCGAGCGCAGCTATTACTTTCCAGTGGTCAATGACCCCGGAGTTACAGCAACGAGCGCGAGGCAGCCGCCGCGTTCCTGCCAGCCTTTGTAACAGGAACCTTCTGCCTAGTTGAGCCCGTAAATGGGGCTCAAGGCGTCAGCTCGGAACTTCTTCTCCCGCCGCAGTGCTGTCGGTACCGTCTTCAGCTACTGGGTTGGAATCTGAATCCTGCTTGGATGCGGATTGTTCGTCGCTTGCGGCTGGCGCATCGGCGACGGCGTGAATATTAGCCGCATGCAATCCTTTGGGGCCTTCGATTGTGTCGAACGAGACTAGCTGTCCGGCTTTCAAGGTTTTATAGCCTTCCATTCCGATAGCGGAGTAGTGCGCGAATAAATCATCGCCTCCTTCATCGGGTAGAATAAAACCAAACCCTTTTGCGTTATTGAACCATTTAACTTGCCCGGTACTCATGAGAGAACTCCGTACTTCTTTTTATTTTTATATTTTTCACTTCGAGGCTTATAGCCACACTAAATCCTATACAGTAATGATTCCTCAATGTCAAAGCAGGCGTCTCAAATTCACCTCGATTGAACCTGCTGTAGGGGGCTTGAAAATGCAGGAGAAAGCCCAATTTAAATGTATACTGGAAGCTTCCAGGGCCTGCGTGTTAGCCAGATTCTCTTGGGAAAGGGGCTAGCCAAGCCCGAATCGAAAACACCAGTCGAGTCATCCGCTCCTTAGATTTAATGAATAGAAATGTTATGACCAAGAACGACCTTGAAATTATTCCATTACGAATGTCGCAGCGGTTTCCGGGAGCGAGCAATTCAGGTGACGGTGGTGACGAGCGTACCGATCACGATTCCGGTTACACTGCTATTACTGAAAAGCCGAAACTGCAGAAGCCGCCGTTGTACAAAGTAGTCTTAATAAATGACGACTACACCCCAATGGACTTCGTCGTCGAGGTGCTATGCTCATTCTTTTCCATGAACGTGGAGAGCGCCACTCAGATCATGTTGAAGGTGCACACTGAAGGCAAGGGCGTATGTGGCGTGTTCGGCAAGGACGTCGCAGAATCGAAGGCGGCACAGGTAAATGAATATGCGCGTGAATGTGAGCAGCCCTTGTTGTGCTCAGTGGAGATCGACAGATAGGTGATAAATTAATTAATAGACAGTGCGTTAGGCGACGGCCGCTAATCCTACTGGTAGATCGAGAGTCTCTTCTTCAAGGTCTACTCGAATGAATTAGCCAAAGGGCAATTTATGTTAAGTAAAGATTTAGAAATAACACTCAGTGAAGCATTCAGAGGTGCTCGCAAAAAGCGTCATGAGTTCATGACTGTGGAACATTTACTGCTCGCGCTACTGGACAATGAAGTTGCATCTAGCGTCCTAATCGCTTGTGACTGCGATCTTAGTCGGTTGCGCGGCGAGCTAGTGGATTTTGTAGATGCCACCACACCGCTAATGCCTGAATCGGAAGAAGATCGAGAGACACAGCCGACCTTAGGCTTTCAACGTGTTCTTCAGCGCGCTGTCTTTCATGTACAGTCTTCTGGAAAGAGAGAAGTCACTGGTGCGAATGTTCTGGTTGCGATATTTAGTGAGCAGGAGAGTCAGGCTGTCTATTTCTTACGCCAGCAAGACATTGCGCGCATCGATATCGTGAACTACATAACCCACGGTATCTCTAAGGTTCCCGGTCAGGGAGGGGAGGGCGAGGTAGCGCCGGAGCAGGTCGACGAAGAGGCAGCAGCAGAGAGTTCGAATAACCCCTTGGATAGTTTCGCTACAAATCTGAATCACGAGGCAGAGCAGGGCAGGATCGATCCGCTTATCGGCCGCGAAGAGGAGGTCACCCGCGTCGTGCAGGTGCTATCCCGCCGCAGGAAGAACAATCCGTTATTAGTGGGTGAATCAGGCGTCGGAAAGACAGCCGTTGCTGAAGGCCTTGCTAAGCTCATTGTGGAAGGCAATGTGCCAGATGTTTTATCCGAGAGTGTTATCTATTCCTTGGACCTTGGTGCACTACTGGCGGGTACGAAATATCGCGGTGATTTCGAGAAGCGCTTTAAGGCATTGCTCGGCGAGTTAAAGAAGAATACCCATGCGATTCTATTTATCGATGAGATTCATACTATTATCGGCGCGGGTGCTGCTTCGGGCGGCGTCATGGATGCGTCCAATCTGCTCAAGCCCGTTCTGACTTCGAACAACCTGCGTTGCATAGGGTCTACAACCTACCAAGAATATCGCGGTATCTTCGAGAAGGACCGCGCACTGTCTCGACGCTTTCAGAAGATTGATGTGGACGAGCCCGACGTGGATACCACCTATCGGATACTAAAGGGGCTGAAGTCGCGCTTCGAGGAGCATCACGATCTGCGTTATAGCGATAAGGCGTTGAAGGCGGCTTCTGAACTTGCCGGCCGTTATATTAACGATCGCTTCATGCCCGATAAGGCTATTGACGTTATCGACGAAGCGGGGGCTTTCCAACGACTACAACCAGCTAGTAAAAGGAAGAAACTGATCCAGGTTGCCGACATGGAGAAAGTGGTAGCCGCAATAGCGAGAATCCCGCCTAAGCATGTTTCGAACTCCGACGTCGATGCGCTAAAAAATATTGAACCAAACTTGAAGATGGTTGTGTTCGGTCAAGACCGGGCGATCAATTCTCTAACGACAGCGATAAAACTATCCCGTGCTGGACTGAATGACGACGAAAAACCGATCGGTTCGTTTCTCTTTTCGGGCCCAACTGGTGTCGGTAAAACTGAAGTCAGTAGGCAGCTCGCGAAGATTATGGGCATCGAGTTGCTCAGATTCGATATGTCCGAATACATGGAGCGGCATACCGTTTCGCGTTTGATCGGCGCACCTCCAGGTTATGTCGGTTTCGACCAAGGTGGCTTGCTAACAGAGGCGGTCAGCAAGAATCCGCACTGCGTATTGTTGCTCGATGAGATCGAGAAGGCGCACCCAGATGTTTTCAATCTGTTGCTGCAGGTAATGGATCACGGCACCCTAACAGATAACAACGGACGACAAGCAGATTTTAGAAATGTCATCTTGATCATGACAACCAACGCCGGTGCACAAGAGATGTCTCGTGCGTCAATAGGCTTTACTGAACAAGACCATACCACCGATGGCATGGAGATAATTAAGAAGGCGTTTACACCGGAATTTAGAAATCGGTTGGATTCAATTATTCAGTTTGGTGCGCTAACAGTGGATACTATTCGAACGGTAGTCGATAAGTTTCTTGTTGATCTGCAAGTGCAATTGGATCAGAAGAAGGTCTTGCTGAACGTCGACGAAAGCGCTGTCGATTGGTTTGTTAAACACGGTTACAGCGAATCCATGGGTGCAAGACCTATGGCCAGATTGATTCAGGAGAAGCTGAAGAAAGAGCTCGCTGAAGATATCTTGTTCGGGAAGCTCTCTGCCAACGGTGGAGAGGTGCAAGTTAGCTGCAAAGCTGACGCGCTAGACCTAACAATCAGCGAGAGAAAGCCGCAGCCGAAAAAAGAGTTAACTCCGGCGAAGAACTAGCGTGCGCGATAAGTGATGCGGCCTTTGCTTAGGTCATAGGGAGTAAGTTCGACGCGCACCTGGTCACCGGTCAAAATTCGGATGTAGTTCTTGCGCATTTTACCGGATATGTGAGCGGTCACGATGTGGCCGTTTTCCAGCTTCACTCGAAACATAGTATTAGGAAGGGTATCGACAACCTCACCTTCCATTTCAATTTGATCTTCTTTCGCCATTTGCAGTCTCAATGTATTTATTAGCGGCGGCATTGTGCCGGATTTTCGCCAGATAAGCAAAGCAGGCGGCTACGCATGGCCGCTTACCAGCGCCGCATGACACTTGCGACGCTATTAGCCGCTATTTTACGAGTACCCACTTCCCCTTTATCAGCATCTCCAGAGGCCTAAATGTGCTCTTGTACTCCATCTTTGTACAATCCTTAATCCAATAGCCGAGATATAGATAGTCCAGCCCCAAGGAGCGGGCTCGCTCTATCTGCCACAGAATCACAAAGTTACCCAAGGATCGTTTCTCAAGCTCGGGATCAAAGAAAGTGTAGACCGCTGAAAGTCCACTATCTAGAACATCGCTCACACCCACCGCGATCAATTTTTCCTCAATAGTGAAGCAGTAATACTGGGCGCCTTCGGCGTTGCTGCGAATGAAGGCATCGAATTGTTCTGGAGTTGCAGGGTACATGTCGCCGTCGCTATGGCGCTTCTCGATATATTCTTGATACAGAAAGTACGCTTCATCACCGCTCAATTCAGAGCGCTCCTCGACACGTACATCCTTGTTTCGATTCCAGATGCGCTGGAAGCGCTTGCCGCGTCTGAATTGCGCTACTGGAAGTCGGCAAGAGATACATGCGCGGCAATGCTCGCAGTCTGGTCTGTATAAGTGTGCTCCGCTGCGACGATAGCCTAGCTCAGTAAGCCGACTGTTCAGATGTTGGGTAATGCTTAGTTCGGGGTCGACGAAGACAGTCGCCGCGGTCTCATCTTCCTTGTAACTGCAGGGATGAGCTGCGGTACGAAATAACTTGATCGTCTCGTTTATTTTCGATTTAGAATTCATTGCCTTGTTTGGCCTATTACTCGCTTGCTGAGAACGCAGCTAAGTAGTGTCTAGATTCCAGGGAGCGGCCTTGCCGCGGCACGGCAGAAGCGCATGCAGCTGCTGGCGAAATTGCTCGCGACTAATCTCAATTGCCCCCAGAGACTCAAGATGTTCACTGCTTACCTGGCAGTCGATCAGCTTATAGTTCCATCGCTGCAGCTGCTTTACAAGATTCACTAGAGCTATTTTAGATGCATTGCTCTCGAAACTAAACATCGACTCGCCAAAGAATAGCTGGCCTAGTGCGACGCCGTAGAGTCCGCCTATAAGATCTCCATCACGCCATACCTCAACTGAATGTGCATGGCCGGCTTCGAACAAGTGCGTATACGCCGTTTGCATTTCAACGGTTATCCAAGTACCGGGAGAATCGCCGCGAGGTTGTGCGCAGCAGGCGATAACCTCGGCGAATGCTTCATCCAGTGTCACCGTATAGTGCGATTTGTTGAGGGTTTTTTGCAGACTTTTGCTGACACGCAAATCTTCTGGGAACAGCACCATGCGTGGGTCTGGAGACCACCAGAGAACTGGCTGTCCCTCCTCAAACCAGGGAAAGATTCCGCTGCTGTAAGCCTCTAGTAGGCGCTGAGGACTGAGGTCTCCTCCCGCCGCCAGCAGCCCATTCGGGTCTGCCAGCGCGAGGTCTATATCTGGAAAGCTCGACTCGGGAGAATCCAGCCAGGGTAACGGCATCTTTAGCGATATCCAGTGCTACTAGGCATCAAGAAACTTTTCAGCATCCAGTGCAGCCATGCAGCCGAACCCGGCACTAGTAACAGCCTGTCTGTATATCTGATCTGCTATATCCCCAGCCGCGAACACACCAGGCACGCTAGTCTGCGTAGCATTGCCGGAGATGCCCGTATTGACAGTGACATAGCCATTCTTCATTTCGAGCTGGCCTGCAAATATTTCCGAATTCGGGATGTGGCCGATAGCGATGAAGACGCCGTCGACAACGAGCTTCTGAACCTCCCCATTACTCGCATGTTTCATAGCTATGCCAGTTACACCCATGTCGTCGCCAAGCACTTCATCCAGCGTGTTATTCCATTCGATAGTGACCTTGCCTTCTTCCACCTTCTCGAAGAGTTTCTTCTGCAGGATTTTTTCCGCCCGTAGCGAATCTCGTCTATGCACCAGCGTGACGTGTGAGCAGATGTTAGCCAGATAGAGGGCTTCCTCCACAGCGGTATTGCCGCCACCGATAACCGCTACGGGCTTGTTTCTATAGAAGAAACCATCACAAGTGGCGCAGGCACTAACGCCTTTGCCCATGAATGCCGTCTCTGATTCGAGCCCAAGATACTGGGCAGAGGCGCCAGTCGCGATGATCAGTGCGTCGCAGGTGAACACGGCGCTATCGCCGGTCAGTGTGTAGGGTGTCTTGCTGAGGTCTACAGCGTTGATATGATCGAAAATCACCTTAGTGTCAAAACGCTCGGCATGTTGCAGCATGCGTTCCATAAGAGCTGGGCCTTGCAGTCCTTCAACGTCACCGGGCCAGTTATCAACGTCGGTAGTGGTGGTCAGTTGGCCGCCTTGCACCATGCCGGTAATCACTACGGGGTCCAAATTAGCGCGAGCCGCATAGACCGCTGCGGTATATCCCGCAGGTCCTGAACCCAAGATTATTAGACGGTGGTGCTGTGTATCTGTCATAGAACTGCTTCCTGCTTGAAGGCGCTTTTTTTAGGCTGTATTCAGCGCACGTTTATGTGAGTCGCGATATGTTGTTATGTGATGGCAAAGTGCCAAATTTAAAGCCCTGGCGGGGCATATTCTACTCAATTTTGTGCCTCAGGAACCGTTAAACTGTTAAGGGTTCCGACTTTGGGTTTTTCTGCGCCCTCAGAAAAGCAACGAAGCGTAAAATGCTTCTGATTATTCTCGAAACGATGGTATAAACTACGCGTAGGTCCATGAATAAATTGAAAAATATAACTATGAAAAATAGCGGGCAAGATCCGGAAGTTAGCAACTTGATGCAGCGCTTGGTTCGCGAGGGCACCCTGATTGCTTATTCCCTGCTGGCTCTTTTCCTATTAATCGCTCTTGTCAGCTATTCCCCAACAGATCCCGGCTTCACCACGACAGGCACAGGCGAGGAAGTAGTGAACGCGGTCGGCGTCTATGGAGCGTGGCTAGCCGACATTTTTTGGTACCTACTGGGTTATCTTGCCTTCGCGTTTCCTGTCTTGCTGATTTACAAGGTTTATACTTCTTTTCGCGAATCCGCACTCGAATCTGAGTTCTCTTGGCCCTTGTTTGGGCTGAAGACAGGCGGCTTTGTCCTGCTCGTGATCTCAGCCTGTGGTTTAGCGACGTTGCACTTTCACATTGCCGCGGAATTGCCTTCCGCAGGGGGTGTAATCGGGTCATTGGTTGCCGATCTTAGCCTGCCCGTACTAGCAACTCTTGGGACCACATTGTTGTTGCTCGCCGTATTCCTGTTCGGGCTCACCATAACAGTGAGCATCTCTTGGCTAGCCGTGATTGATAAGCTGGGTGCGACAACACTCAGCATAGTGTCGCGCACGGGGAGCAAATTGCAGAAATGGATGGAGGACAGGAAACAGGAGCAGGCCACCAAGAAGCGCTTGGAGAGCCGCAAGAAGGTCCTTGATATCCATATCGAGAAAGAAGCGAGGCGGGTGCCACCAAAGATCAAAGCTCCAGCTATTAAAAAACCTGCGAAGAGCGCACGAGTTGAGAAGGAAAAACAGGGAACGCTATTCGCTGCCTCATCAATTAAAGAATTGCCTGCTATTGGTTTATTGGACGCTTGGCAAGAAACCAACGATTCTGGCTTCTCGAAAGAATCTCTCGAAGCGATGTCCAAACTGCTAGAGCTTAAACTTAAAGATTTCGGCATCGAGATCGAGGTTACGGCAGTTAATCCAGGGCCGGTCATCACTCGCTTCGAAGTGCAACCAGCCCCCGGCATTAAGGTTAGTCGGATAAGTAACCTTGCTAAGGATCTGGCACGTTCACTTGCTGTAATTTCGGTGCGGGTAGTAGAAGTCATTCCAGGTAAAACGGTAATAGGAATTGAGATTCCGAACGAGACGCGAGAAGTCATACAGTTGAGTCAGGTGCTGTCTACTCCTGAATTTGACAAGGCCTCATCACCCCTTAGCATGGCACTAGGGCACGATATTGTAGGCAAGCCGGTGATTGTCGACTTAGCCAAGATGCCGCATTTATTGGTTGCAGGAACCACCGGGTCGGGAAAATCTGTTGGTATCAATGCAATGATTCTGAGCCTGCTTTTCAAGTCGACCCCGGAACAGGTTCGCATGATCATGATCGATCCGAAGATGCTGGAACTATCGGTCTACGATGATATTCCTCATCTGCTCACTCCAGTAATTACTGATATGAAGGATGCCGCTAACGGTCTTCGTTGGTGCGTTGCCGAGATGGAGCGACGCTATAAATTGATGTCGGCTCTGGGCGTTAGGAATTTGGCAGGCTTCAACAAGAAAGTTACCGATGCTAAGAAATCAGCTAACCCAATAATGGATCCTACTTGGAAGCCTGATCCGATGCTGTTAGAGGAAGAGCAGTCCGCACCGGAACTAGAAGCACTGCCCTGTGTCGTAGTCATCGTCGATGAGCTAGCGGACATGATGATGGTGGTGGGTAAAAAAGTAGAAGAACTGATCGCCCGTATCGCTCAGAAAGCTAGAGCCGCGGGCATACATTTGATACTGGCGACGCAGAGGCCGTCTGTGGATGTGTTAACCGGATTGATCAAGGCCAACATACCGACGCGAATGTCGTTTATGGTACAGTCGAAGGTCGACTCCAGAACGATACTGGGCGAGGGTGGCGCTGAGCAATTATTGGGTAATGGCGACATGTTATTCCTTCCTCCCGGCGGTGGTATACCAACCCGTGTACACGGCGCCTTTGTGAGTGATGAAGAAGTGCATCGGGTCGTTGCAGACTGGAAGCAGCGTGGTAAGCCCGTGTATATCGAATCTATTACGCAAAGCGTAGACGATTTGGACATGGGTGCAATGAACAATTCGGGAGCAGGTGAGGACGAAGATGATGCGCTGTACGATGACGCCGTCAGATTTGTCACTGAATCACGCAAAGCCTCTATATCTGCCGTACAGAGAACACTACGCATTGGCTATAACCGTGCGGCTAGAATGATAGAATCTATGGAACGCGCCGGCGTCGTCACAGAGATGGGAAGCAACGGCTCGAGAGAAGTCATTGCGCCGCCGCCACCTCGCGATTAACTGAAGCCTAACTACAAGTTTTTACAAATGAATAAATTCTTAAAACAGACGATAGTTCTTTTGGCGTTTCTCTGCATGTGCACGGGGGCTGTCTTCGCTCAAGCAGAGGCTAATAGCTCTGCTATTGATCGACTAGACGCTTTGCTGGGAAACATAGAGACACTGGCCGCAGATGTCGTGCAATTGATAGTCGAATCTGACGGTGGCGTGCTGGAGGAGAGCGAGATACAGATGCTGCTAAAGAAGCCTGATGGCTTCTATTGGGAAACGCTGACTCCCTTTCCCGAATTGATCGTTACCGACGGCAGTACTTTGTGGAACTATCAACCTGATCTAGAGCAGGTAGTCATCGAAGATTGGGATAGTAGTCGTTCTGAATTGGCGGCGCAGCTGCTTAGCGGAAACATAGAATCACTCGCTGGAGATTATACGATCGACAGTGTTACCTCTGGGGAAAGCGAGCATCAGGAATTCGAGCTGACTCCGCGTGGTGCGGATAACGTCTACCAACTTATCTCTATTAATTTTATGCACGATGAATTGGAATCAATCTATCTCAATAGCAAGAACGGGCAGCAAACGGTTTGGCGTTTTGAGAATGTGATACGTAACCGAGCAATAGCCGATGCGAGGTTTCAGTTCGTTCCCCCGGAGAATATCGAGATAATTGAGAATGATTATGCTCAATAGCTTAGCGTTAATTCCTCTCCCAGTGTCCCGACTTACATGCGATTGGTTATCGTGAATACTTACATGGCAATCGCTTTCGGGGGTGCCTTTGGTGCCGTGTCTCGCTTCTGGTTACACGGCGCTGTGCAAAGATTCAATGGCAGTAGCTTCCCGCTCGGCACTTTCGCCGTCAATATTTTAGGCTCTTTCCTAATTGGAGTGTTCTTTGTCGTGCTGGCGGAGAAAGCACAATTGTCAGAACCCTGGCGCCCGCTGATCGTAGTGGGGTTTTTAGGCGCCATGACGACATTTTCAACTTTCTCTCTAGATGCGCTGTTGTTATTCGAGCAGGGCCACTACAATACCGCACTTTTCTATATCGTCAGCAGCGTCGCGCTCTGCCTATTCGCCGCCTTTGCGGGTATGCAGATAACGCGAGTCGTGCTCTGAGCAGACTCCTTCAGGAATAGACACATGTTAGACCCCAAGATTATTCGCAGTGATGCGCAGACAATTGCCGAGGCGCTAAAGAAGAAGAAATTCGACTTAGACGTAGATCGATTGGCGGAATTGGATAGCCAGCGCAAGATCCTACAAACTGCGACGGAAGCCTTGCAGAATGAGCGAAACCAGCGTTCGAAGTCGATCGGTAAAGCGAAGGCGGCCGGTGAAGACGTATCCGAAATTCTGCAATCCATGGATAGCATTAAGAGCGACCTTGAAGAGAAGAAGGATCAGCTCAATGTGTTGCAGAAAGAGCTGAACGAGTACTTGCTAACGGTGCCTAATGTGCCTTGCGATTCAGTGCCGGCGGGTGTTGATGAAAGTGACAATCAAGAAGTCTCGCAATGGGGCACTCCGAAGTCATTCGATTTTGAAGTGAAAGACCATACGGAATTAGGCGAGGCCTTGGAGCAGGGTCTAGACTTTGAGGCCGCGACTAAGATAACCGGTTCGCGCTTCGTGGTAATGACTGGAAGGACAGCACAGCTGCATCGTGCGCTAATTCAATTCATGTTGGATACCCATACTAGAGCACATGGCTATACCGAGGTGAACGTGCCTTATTTGGTCAACGCGGACTCCTTGTTAGGCACCGGCCAGTTACCAAAGTTTGAAGAGGAGCTCTTTAAGCTTAGGGGAGAGCAAGAGTATTACCTGATTCCAACCGCCGAAGTGCCGGTTACCAATCTCGTGAGAGATAAGATCGTCGATGCGGAATCGCTGCCGCTAAAGTTTGCCTGTCACACTCCCTGTTTCCGGTCAGAGGCGGGAAGCTATGGCAAAGACACGAAGGGCATGATCAGGCAACATCAGTTCGAAAAGGTTGAGTTGGTTCAGGCCACTAGGCCTCAGGATTCGGAAGCTGCTCTCGAAGAGCTTACGGAGAATGCGGAAACCATATTGAAGCTGTTAGAACTACCGTACCGAAAGGTTGTGCTGTGCGGTGGCGATACTAGTTTTGCATCCGCCAAGACGTATGACCTCGAAGTTTGGTTGCCATCGCAGAACTGTTATCGCGAGATATCTTCGTGTAGCAGCTTTACCGATTTTCAAGCACGGCGCATGCAGGCACGCTGGCGCAACCCCGAGACAGGCAAGCCTGAACTGCTGCACACTATTAACGGCTCAGGATTGGCCATTGGCAGGACACTCGTCGCACTACTGGAGAATGGCCAGCAAGCCGACGGCAGCATCCAGATACCTAAAGTCCTACATCCATACATGAACGGAATCGAGCTGCTTGTCTGATGGACCTTCTTCCGATATTTCTCAATATCAGAGACAAGAAGTGTGTCGTTGTAGGGGGTGGAGGAGTTGCTTTTCGCAAGGCCACTCTGTTGCTCCGCGCTGGTGCAGACCTCAGCATCGTCGCCCCTTCAGTAAGCGACGAACTGCGAAATTTATGCGCTGCTCACGATTGCACAATTATTGAGAGAAAATTCGAAGAAGCAGATTTAAGCGACGCTGCTATCGTCGTTGCCGCTACCGATGATCTTCAAACCAACGAGCAGGTCAGTGTCATCTCCTCTGCCCTTAACATCCCGGTAAACGTAGTCGACCAACCCCATCTTTGCTCCTTCATAATGCCGTCGATAGTCGATCGCTCCCCGGTCGTTGTTGCTATATCCAGCGGTGGTAGTTCACCAATACTTACTCGGAAGCTCAAGGAGCTGAACGAGACCATGATGCCTGGGCGAATAGGCAAGTTGGCAGAATTGCTGGGCTCGTATCGGGACCGGGTAAGGAATGAGATCGGAGACTTCTCTGAGCGGATTCGTTTCTGGGAAAGCGTTCTCGATAGCGAAATACCGGAACTGGTCTATAACGGACAGGATGATAAGGCGAGATCAGCGCTAGACACTTGGCTGACGAATCCGGAAATTGATCGAATTGGCGGCGAAGTCTATCTAGTAGGTGCCGGCCCCGGAGATCCAGACCTGTTAACTCTGCGCGCTCTACGACTCATGCATAAGGCAGACGTAGTGCTCTACGATCGCTTGGTCTCGCCCGAGATATTACTCAAACTAAGGCCCGATGCAGAGAAAATCTATGTGGGCAAGCGCAGCGCCGATCACGCCGTTCCACAGGAGACAATAAACGAGATGTTAGTTCGCCTGGCCAAAGAGGGGCGCAGGGTGTTGCGACTCAAGGGCGGCGACCCTTTCATCTTCGGGCGCGGCGGCGAAGAGCTTGAATCGCTGGCTGCAGCAGGCATTCCATTTCAGATAGTCCCTGGCATCACAGCCGCTTCTGGTTGCGCCAGCTATGCTGGAATTCCACTTACCCATCGGGACTATTCGCAATCGGTTCGATTTCTTACAGGGCACACGAAGGACGGGCGCGTACCCTTAGAGTGGGATGTTTTGGTGAAGGAGCAACAGACACTCGTTTTCTATATGGGTCTAGCGGGCTTGCCGCTTATTTGCGATCAACTTATGAACCATGGAATGTCTTCAACTACACCCGTGGCGGTCGTTCAGCAAGGAACAACCCAGACGCAAAAAGTAGTAGTAGGAACTCTGGAAAGCATAGCCGATCTGGCTGCGGAGAAAGAAATACAGGCACCGACGATAATCATCATCGGAGAGGTAGTCAAACTCCAGCAGTCGCTATCTTGGTTTAACGAAAACTAGCCTCGCCGCCTTAGACTAAACCAAAAGCTACAGACAGTTTTCCGGCTTTGGCAATCCCGATATCTTGCTAGCCGTCTTCGCCGGTGAACCTCGGAACAACTTCATCAAATAAATACTCTTGCCTTTATCGGGGCCTAGATCTCGCTTAACGAGATTGACCAGCGCACGATTGGCCGGGGACATTTGATGACGGTTATAGAAAACGCGCAGCAGATTGATTACTTCCCAGTGTGCGGGGTCGAGGGTTATTTGTTCCTCAGAGGCTAGGGAAGTAGCGACGTCCTCGTCCCAGTCGGCAAGCTGGACCAAATAACCATCTTTATCGAGAGCTATCTCGCGACCATTTATTTCTATGAAGCTTGTACTCGTCATGCCCTAAAACCAACTCACGACTTTGTCATGCTCGCTGCACAATTCGACAAACCGAGAAGTATCTACCGGCTCTACTCTATCCAGGGCCGTGGAAAGCGTTGCCCTAGCCAACATATCTTCGCGTAGCCCGTATACCTTCACCGTCTCGACGATGGCTTGTAGACTAATTTTCGAAGCGCAATGATAGACGCCGTCTTCTATAAACAGAATGGCATCATCCGCGTTAATCACCCTGAGACAACTCTCTAATAGCTTGGAGTCTGGGCTTCTATTTACTGTGTGCAGGCAGCTCATAGATTGAATACCGTATCTGCGCTTTCGATAAGTTTAGCTACCGCATCGCTGTCGATCAATTGCATGCCGGGAAGAAGTTCTGCTCTGTTAATACCTCGTTTCTTCAAAGATTGCTGGTCAGCGTACACGTTCTCAATACCGTACAAGGCGAGTGTCTCAAGAGCGTTCCCTAGGGTCTTACTTTGAATAGCCGCAGCGTCTTGTCCTTTAAGCAATTGATAGACGCCGTCATCTAGGAAAACGTAATTCACATCCTGTTCGAAAACAGCGGAGGCGAGGGCCATGTCTAGGCACAGATTGGCTCTGTTGTTCCCATAGGGTGCGCTGCGACTAATGAAAGTGATTCGCGATTTGGCAGGCTTTGCTGTGTTTGCGTTTTCTGTCATAGCTCTAGCCGAAATTTACCACTCGATCAGAATGCAGCGTCGCATCGATCAGCTGCCCAAGGCCGGCGACCTCTGAGCTCTCATAGGCACTTGCAGAGCCGAGCTCGTGGCGGTCGGCTTCTGTTTGATCTAAAACGCCGCGTCGTAGCGCCGAGCTGACGCAGATAACGGAATCGATGTCGTGCTGCTCAATCAGCTCACTCCACTGTTGCTGCAGGTTTATTTCATCCTGCGCGACTACGGTGAGTTTGGAGGCGTTATGTACGCCATCGCCGAAAAAAAATAGGCGATAGAGCTCATGGCCCTGCTCGATAAGCGATCTGGCGAATCGCAGAGCAGTAGCAGCAGACTCCGAGGAGTAGGGAGCGGCATAGATAACGATAGAAAATTTCACAATACGAGTTTAATCCAGGCGGGCTGTGATGACTAATGCTGGCAATAAAAAACCCCAGACAAGCTGGGGTTTATAGTTCAATTGGCTAGAATAGCCCGGTTTTATTGTCTACCTGTGAGCGAACCCAATAAGTGGAGCAGGTGAACAAAGATATTAAAGATGCTCAGATAGAGAGATACAGTGGCCATGATGTAGTTGCGCTCACCGCCATTAACGATGCGGCTAGTATCAAACAAGATGAAACCAGACATCAGCAAGATCACAGCGGATGAAATCGCTAGGCTAAACGCAGGTATCTGCAAGAATATGTTCGCGATCATTGCCACGATGACTACCATCATACCAGTGAAGATGAAACCACCGAGGAAGTTGAAATTCTTTCCAGATGTCAGCGCATAGCCCGACAGAGACAAGAAGATCAATGCAGTACCACCAAGTGCCTGAGCGACGATGGCAGAACCATTAGCGTAGTTTATCAGGTAGGCGGAGATCGTTGGTCCCAATGCAGCTCCCATAAGACCCGCAAAGACGAATACTGCGACGAGGCCTTTAGAAGACTTCGCTGTGGCGCGCACAACGAATGTCATTCCGAAACCACCAAGCAGCATTAGAAAGCCAGCACCTTGGCTGACTTGCATTGCCATGCTTGCTACGGCGCAGATCGCACTGAAAAACAGAGTCATGGACAGTAGCATGTAGGTATTGCGAACTACCTTGTTTACAGATAGCGCCGATTCCTGGCTTCGACCAATATTTAACTCAACTTCGTTCATCGTTTTCTCCAACTAGGATTGAATAATGTAATGCCTATAGACTATAACGACCTAGGGTCGTAAGGCTTTATCTAGATATGAGGCTGTCGTCCGTGTTTTCAATAGCTTAGGACAGAATAAACCTCAAAATATGCAAATAATGATACGCGTAACCCGCCCGAAATCAACGCATTTCGCCACCCTCTCTTTATGCTCAATACCTTGTTGACTGTGGCAGAGATTATAGTAAGATTCTCCACCGTACCGCGGAGGGGTGGCAGAGCGGTTGAATGCACTGGTCTTGAAAACCAGCGAGGGTGAAAGTCCTCCGAGAGTTCGAATCTCTCCTCCTCCGCCAAATATTGAACACCAGCTGTCACATTCCCGCCCAGAAACTCCTAACTCGCAAGAGTTGCCCGCCCTACAGGGCGGGGAGGAAGATTTGAACTCTCCAGTTCGATCGAT
>NVUL01000060.1 GCA_002401885.1 SAR86 cluster bacterium | reverse complement strand
GTCATCTCTTTGGAAGAATTGTTGGTTCAGCGTTATGCTGCCAAGAATCTCGATTACTTAGCCCATTCCCGCTCCATCGCAGGTATTTCGGGACTGCACCTGTCCAAGATGCGTGGCCGCGGACTCGACTTCGAGGAATTCAGACCCTACCAGGCAGGCGACGATATACGGCTAATTGACTGGCGTGTCACTGCTCGAACGAATAAACCCTTTACCAAAGTCTTTCGTGAAGAGCGGGAACGACCCGTAATCATCGCGGTCGACCAGACTCACAACATGTTTTTTGGTAGCCAGGTTGCCTTCAAGTCGGTCCTGGCAGCCCAGGCCGCCGCACTACTCTGCTGGCTTGCCATCGATAATGGCGATCGAGTCGGCGGACTGGTGTTTTCCGACTGGGGCTCGTCCTTGGTTCGACCCAAGCGCAGCCGTAGATCGGCACTGCATTTACTGAATCAGATCTATCAATACAATCAGGAACTGCAGCACGTTAAGGATCCTGAGACCCATCGAGAACCAGAGGAAGGCTTTAAGCCCGGCCTGGCTCACGCTCTCGGTCAAATACGACGCATCACTAAGCCCGGCAGTACACTGTATGTAATATCCGATTTCATGACGCTGGATGCCAAGGCATTGCAGTATCTAAATCAGCTATCGCAACACAATAACGTGGTCTGCTGCATGGTGTATGACGCCTTAGAGGAATCATTGCCTGTGCCGGGTGTCTACAGCATCACCGACGGCTCGAGCAAAGGCGCCCTCAATACCCATAGCAACAAGGCGCGTAATCGCTACAAGCAACAATTTCAGCAGCGCATGGAAGGCCTAGAGTCCGAATTGGACAAGCTGCGGATTCAACTCATTAAAATGCGGACCAATCAATTGGTCGTGGAGCAGATACGGCAATGGATAGCGAAGAGCTCTTAGCTCAACTAGCCGACATTCACCTTCCCGAACCGGTAAGCTACTGGCCGCCGGCTATTGGCTGGTGGATTCTCGCCGCTAGCGCCCTTGTTCTGCTAGTTATCTTGTTTCGAAAATTCGCCAACAGCCAGCGCCAGCAGAAGATTTGCCAATACGCTCTGGCCGAACTGCAGCGCTGCTACGACAGCTATTCCCAAGCCGACCCGGCTAACATCGATCAAAGCAAGCTCGACTACGTCAATCAATTCAATACCGTGGTTCGACGCGTAGCACTGGTGCACTACCCACAGGCCAACGCAGCCAGCTTGGACGGAGCCTCATGGGTTGATTTTATTCGTCAAAAAGGGGAATCTTCCCTGATGACCGATGACATCGCTGCAGCCTTGCAATATGGGCGCTTTCAGTCCAAATGCGACGTCGATGTGGACGCCATGCAGCGCTTCGGCCAACAGTGGGTCGAGAGCCTCTATAAAGGTAGCGCGAACTCTCCTGAAAAGCCCAGTGAAGATTCCAAAGACAATGCCGCCTCCGATCCCCAAGGATTAAGCTCAGATGCTTGAATTTACTTGGCCCTATGTGTTCCTGGCCCTGCCGCTGCCCTTAATCGTTTATAGGCTGTTTGCTCGTGCACCGCGTCAGGATGCGGCGCTGTATGTGCCCTTCTTCAGTGTCCTTAGCCGTTTGCAGTCAGACAACGAGAACATGACCTCCGGCAGATTATTAAATCTAATTTGCTGCACGCTAATTTGGCTGCTCGTAGTGATTGCCTCGAGCCGTCCACAGTGGCTGGGCGAACCCGTGCAGTTACCGTCTACAGGGCGCGATCTGATGCTATCAGTCGACATCTCCGGCAGCATGGAGGCGCAGGACATGGTGGTGGGTAACCGGCAGGCTTCACGGATCGATGTAGTAAAGGCTGTTGTAGGTGACTTCGTAGAGCGCCGCGAAGGCGATCGCCTCGGTCTAATCCTATTTGCCGCCCATGCCTATATTCAGGCACCACTCACCTTCGACAGGCAAACCGTCGGCACGCTATTGGCCGAAGCTGAGATCGGCATCATCGAAGAGTCCGCTACCGCTATCGGCGATGCGATCGGACTAGGTGTCATCCACCTACGCACGAGACCCGAGAACAGCCGCGTACTGGTATTACTGACCGATGGCGTGAACAATGCCGGCGCCGTTTCACCGGAACAAGCAGGTAGACTCGCGCAGACAGAGAACATCAAAATCTATACGATCGGCATCGGTGCTGATCAGGTCGTGCAGCGCACCTTTTTTGGCGCGAGGGCGATCAACCCATCCGCAGAATTGGACGAAGCAGTGCTCACACAGATAGCGGAATCGACTGGAGGGCGTTACTTCAGGGCTCGAGACGTAAATGATCTTGTGGATATTTACGAGGAGCTAGACCTACTCGAGACCATCGAGCAAGACGAGCAGACCTATAGGCCCACTCGAGTTCTATTCTATTGGCCCCTTGGTGCAGCCGTGCTGATCAGCTTCCTACTCGCCTTATTCTCTATTCCGTGGATGTCGCTCGCAGGCAAGGCAAGACTCGGCGCTAGCGATGATGATGAAGTAGAGACAACCAGCGGAAGTAAAGCCTGATGGAACTACTTATACCCGTCAGCCTGATCGATAATTTTCATTTCCTGAGACCGCTATGGTTACTGGCACTGATTCCCGTGCTGCTATTCTTCGTCGCCATGTGGCGAGTGAATTCAGTCGTAACAGCCTGGGACAAGGCGATTGACAAGAACCTCCTGCCCTATCTTCTAGACCGCAGTAAAAATGCGTCGCAGCGAACGCCGCTAATCCTGTTATTTGTCGCCTGGGCTCTATCCATTCTCGCGCTGGCCGGACCGGTGTGGGAGCAGTTGCCGCAACCTGTGCAGAAAAGAGAAGACGCTCTCGTCATCGTCTTCGACCTTTCGCTGTCTATGTTCGCGCCCGACCATTCGCCGAATAGGCTCGATCTGGCGAAGCGTAAACTGCGGGACATCCTCGCGCTGCGCGAAGAAGGCCAGACTGCACTCGTCGTCTATGCTGGCGATGCCCATACGGTGACACCACTAACCGATGACGTGGTTACGATTGAAGCGCTGGTCCCCTCGCTAAGCCCTAATATCATGCCGCTTTTTGGTAGTAAGCCGGTTGAGGCGATCGAACTCGCCATAGGGCTACTTGACGGAACCGACGCTAGCCGCGGCAAGGTGCTGTTAATGACCGACGGTATCAGCGGCTTCGATGAAGAACTATTAATCACAGAACTATTCGCCGACAACGACTATGAACTTTTGATCATGGGAATCGGCACCGAGGAAGGCGCACCAATTCGCACCAATGACGGCAACTTCCTAACAGATGAGGCCGGGGCATTGATCATCCCTACTCTGAACAAGAACGTTTTGCAGTCACTGGCGAATCGTGTCAACGGGCGCTATCACGATATACAGCTTGCGGACTCTGATTTGGCCTACCTGCTTACAGACTTCGAACTATTAGATGATGAGCAATTGTCGGATGTCGAAGAAGAGTTCGATGTCTGGTATGAGCTCGGCCCTTGGTTATTGCTACTGGTTCTACCGATCGCTGCTCTCAGCTTTCGTCGCGGCTGGTTATTCAGCTTCGTCCTGATTACCGGTTCCGGAATGATGCTACCAAGCCAGCAGGCGCAAGCGCTCGAATGGAAAGACCTTTGGATGACAAAGGATCAACAGGCCGCAGAAGCCTTCGCGAACGAAGAGCACTCTACCGCCGCACTGCTATTCGAAGCGACCGGCTGGCAAGGAGCAGCTAACTACAAGGCAGCAAATTACGAGGCCGCAATAGCGTCTTTCAGCGCCATCGATACAGTCGAGGGACACTACAATCGAGGCAACGCCCTCGCCTTGTCGGGTAACTACGCGGAAGCTATCGCCGCCTATGACATGGCACTCAGCCTAGAACTTGGCCACGCCGATGCTCTTCAGAACAAAGCAATCGTCGAGCAATTGCTAGAGCAAGAAGAATCTGAGAGCGGCGAGAATCAAGAAGGCGACGACCAGGAAAACGAATCAGAACAGAATTCGGAGAACGAGTCAGATCAAGACTCTGAAAACAGTGAGCAGCAAGATCAGGAAAGCCAGGAAGGCAATCAAGATCAGCAAGATCAAGAGCAGCAGAATCAACCACCGGAAGAGCAAGAAGGCTCTGAGTCGAATAGCGAACAAAATACGCCCAGCGAAACAACCAATGAAGAGTTCGAAGAGCAGCAATCTCTTGAGCAGTGGTTAAGGCGAATCGAAGACGACCCGGGCGAGCTGCTGCGCCGCAAGTTCAGATACCAATACCGACAGCGTCAGCTGAATGGCACGGCAAATAGCCTACAGAATGGGGGACAGATCTGGTGAAGATTAAATCAAGACTGGCATTCATACTTCTCTGCTTCGGCTTAACTTTATTTTCATCCGCTCAGGCGCAAGAAGTCGAGATCTCTCTAGATCGCAACGAGATCGCGCGCGGCGAAACCGTAACACTTACTATACGAATCTACGACCAGCGCCAAGGCATGCAGTTAGACCTGACTCCGCTAACCAGTCAATTCGATGTATTGGGCACCAGAACCTCTAGCCAGATAAGAAGTGTTAATGGCGCAGTTGAAGCGTGGACTGACTACATAGTCACGCTATTTCCTCTCGAAGAAGGTGATCTAATAATTCCTGAGCTGGATATCAACGGAACGACGACAGCAGCTATAGAAATCACGGTGACTAACGAGGGTCCTCGCTCCAACCAGTCGAACGAGGAGTTATATCTGGAGATAGAAACGAACAAAGAGTCTGTCTATGTGCAGGAACAACTGCTGTTTACAGTTCGCCTTTACTACACGATCAACGGCATTAGAAATCCACAATTCACCGAACTCGAGATGGAAAACTCGGTCATCCAGCTGATTGGCTCTCCCAATCAATATGAGAAGCTCATAGATGGAGAGCGCTATGGCGTTTACGAGAAGCGCTATGTCATCTTTCCACAGCGCAGCGGGCCCTTAGAGGTTCCCGACATACTGTTTCGCGGTGAAGTCACAGATGGATCTAGTAATTTTGTATTTAGAAACCTTAACACCCGTCGTGTTACCGCTTTCATCGAAGGCATAACGATCGATGTTATGGAGCGCCCTGCTGTAGTACAGAACGATGATTTCTGGCTACCGGTGTCAAACCTCACTCTTGAGGAAAGCTGGAGCACAGACATCAACAACCTGAAGGTTGGTGACAGCGTCGTACGCACAGTGACCATGACCGCAGACGGCCTAGACGGCGCCGTGCTGCCACCGTTTAGTGGCACAGAGATAGAAGGCTTGAACCTATACCCGGACCCACCAGAGATCGGCCGCACCTTCATAGAAGGCGCGATCGTTGGCACGCGCATAGAAACCACCACCATGGTGCCCATCGATAGCGGCAATGTGGTAATTCCTGAGATATCCGTACCCTGGTGGAACATAGAAACTGATCAGCTAGAGGCAACGGTCATACCCGCAACTAGGCTAGTGATTGCTACTGTCACCGGTGCGATACCCGCCGAACAGACCGTAGCCAGTACGGAGAACCTTGAGGAACTGCTATCTCAGCTACCGGTAGTAGATCAGGACATGATCAATGAACAGGCGGAAGCAGAGTTCATCGAAGTTGAGGCTGCATGGCTTAACTATACGATCGCCGCTGCACTCATCATCGTGATGTTCAGTATCTATAAATTAGTAATCGCGGACAACAAGCGTGAGATAAACGAATATCTGCGACGCCTAATGGCACAGATTGCGGCTAACTACAGCCCAGACAACAACGAGCGCGTAGCCTACACACAGCTCGTGCGTGCTTGTAGCAGCAATGACCCCACGGCAATACGGCAGACACTCATAAAATGGTGTGATCACCATATCGGTAGTCGCCCCATAGTCAGCATGGAAGACATCCTGCAACAAAGCGAATCCCCCGCCCTACACGAACACGTGCACGCAATACAAACTGCCCTGTTCCAAATTAATAGCCGCCAAGCAAGCGATAAAGCATTCAGTGCCAGAGACCTACTACAACTCATCTCGCAGCTAAGAAAGAACAAACTACGCGTACAGAAGAAGCAGCAACGAGAAGAACAGTATTCATTACCACCGCTTTATAAGACATAGGTTGAGTCGACTAGCGGCTTATCATCATGAGTAACTCTCGCCTAGTCTATAGCACCGAAGCCTCCTCCACCTGTCCCGGCTGTCACAAGCCACTGCGCAAATGCAAATGCCGCCTCGTTCAAGATAATGGCAACCCCAGACAGATCGTCGATCCACCTATCCGTGTGAGCAGAGAGTCTAAAGGGCGCAAGGGTAAAGGGGTTACTCTAGTTTCTGGCTTAGAACTAAGAGATGCAGAGCTCAAAATCCTCGCTAAGAAGCTAAAAGCTCTTTGCGGCTCTGGCGGCACCGTCAAGAATAGTGTCATCGAGATTCAGGGTGATCATCGCGATAAAATTAAGCAAGAGCTGGACAAGAAGTTTAAGAACGTGAAGTTATCCGGCGGTTGATACGCCTTCCCCCAGTTTAAACCGAGCTTCCCTCCTCCGCATATCCTCTGCTAAGAACTACATGTTATCCACGGGCTGTTAGTGCCCGCATAGTGCCTACCCAAGACATGGGTATAGATCTGAGTAGTAGCCACATCGTCATGTCCCAACAATTCTTGTACAGTCCGTAGATCAGCCCCTTTAGTTAACATATGGGTTGCAAATGAATGCCTAAATGTATGAGCCGCCACACGTTTGCTTTTTAATCCCGAAGAATCGACAGCAGTACTGAGGAATTTTCGAACAACGGTTGGATGTAGGTGGTGACGGCCTATTTCCCCGGTTAAGGGATGATGGCAAAGTTTACTAGACGGAAGATATACGCCCAAGCATCTGACTTGAACGCATTTGGATACTTTCGACTTAATCCAGGCGGCAAAGAGCAACCCACGCTCCTCCTATTATCCTTGCTCTGAATATCCATACCAAATTCGATCTGCTCTTCCAAAACCCTCTTTAGCTGAGGAGTGAGCAAGGTCTGGCGATCCTTGCACCCCTTGCCTATGTAGATTGTGAGAGCGAAGCGATTCAAGTCTATATCCTAAATCCGCAGGCGAAGACACCCCCCTATTCTGAGACCGCTACCATAGAGCAATTGTAATATGAGCTTGTTTCTACCTGACGGCTGAATTAAAACTGATCTGACCTCATCGATAGACAACAGGTTTGGCAGAGTTCGCTGCTTATTCGCTAGCGTAAACCCAAGATCACCCATCTCTCATCAGAAATTTCTCAAACAAATAGGCAAGTGCACAGTGGTAGGATGCTCATTGCCCGTGAAATGGATAAATCGGCGTATCCAGAGAAGATAAGTCGTCTCTGTCGGCAGGCTATATCCTCGCAGACGCATGTTAGAGCGCACTTCTTCCAAAAACTCACCAGCCATAGCAACTCAACCCCTACCTAATTGGCTCTAATACTTAAAGATGGTTGGGAGACTCGCGAATTGCGTAATCTTGCAAAGTTTTCAGGAACTTGACGCGCCACCCCATTCCAGCAGCGAATAAAGTCTCATAGAATCAAACAAGTAGAACAGGGCTCAAAATAGTTAGGGAAACCCCATATTCAATATACCAGGGTCTCGCTATCCAGGGATTCGCAGGATCCGCGATATCAATCTAGAGCACTACAACTCGCAAAAATAAGTTGTTTCTAAATGATAGACTCGCGGCGTACACTTAAGGCCTTGCGAAGTAAAATACCGCTCTGGCCACATATACAAATGTTATGTTTCTAGTGCTAAAGCGAGACAACCGATATGGGATTAAATATTGCGAAAAGTCACTTCGACGGATTGAGTGGTGCTCTCGAAGATATTAGGAAAAAGGGATTGTTTCCAACGACATATGCTACAGACCGTGCTACTGCTGCGAAGCTACATTGGCACAGTGATAATGTACTAGCCTATATGATTAGGGGGAATACGTATTTTCTAGATGCTGATGGGAAAAAGCACCTAGTTGAAGCTGGCGACTTAATGACAGTTCCAGCTCGCACGTTGCACGCTGAAGGTGAAATCGACGAACCAGTTGTCATGATGATCGGGTTGGAAGAAGCTCTTCCGGCGGATCAGTTCTTACTGATTCGAGACCCAGTAGAATTGGAGAGTTAGTCATTTTCGACTGTCAGCTTTGGCAAGTTAGATGCTTTCGAAACATAACCATCAAATCAAAAGAGATGCGCTGCGCCCCTTATCGCTTTATTAACAGCGTTATGTTCTTTGTTCTTTCGAAAAAGTGCATTAGTTGGACTGGCAGCGCTTCCATGAGGGGCAAATAAATGAACATCAGCATGACTCAACTCTTTGAAGCGGCAGGCATTCTAGCCGTTGTAATTTCTCTTTTGTTTGTCGCTTACCAAATACAGCAGGCAAATTTAATAGCCAGAGTTACGACAGAGTATGAAATCCGGAATAATCACGCCGAATTTAACCAATCTATTTTTACCAATCCTGATATTGCTTCTTTTTTAGGAAGTAAGTTTGACCCTCCCGCGGAATCGGGAATGACTCAAGGAGAATACGTACAAGGCATAGCATTTGCGATACGCTCGATTAATATTTGGACAGCGGCGGAAACTGCATTCAAAAATGGCATGTTATCCGAAAGCACATACAATTTTATGATCGACGACATTCGATATACCCTAGCCGCTGACCCTGGAATGAGGTTGTTCTACCGCGATACCATAGCGGTATTTCCGTCACAATCGGGTATGGACGTTATCAAACTTGCCACTGAAATCGTAGCGCCCTAATTTGGATTTAAAGTTAAAACATTACAGATAAGCCAGAACATAACAATCAAATCAAATCAAAAAGGGAGCGTTCCGCGCTTCATTAATGGTGTTATGTGCCTCGAATTGGTACAGAAAAGTGCCAAACTACAATTTGTGGAATATCCATAATGTTGATTGAGAATTTCTAATAATGAATGCAGCAGAATGGATTGAATTTAGCAGTATGGCTTCGAGTAACTCCTATACCAGCTTTGCTATGTTGCTTACGTTTGCAAGTGGATATTTGGCGGCATCCTACATTGTGGGTTCTAAACTTACAACGCTGCAAGTTATTCTATCCAATTTCGTGTTCATTTCTGCTTATACTTTCTTTGCCCTTAATGCATATGGCAACCTATTAGATTGGCAAATAGCGAGGTCTATGGCGGCAGAATCAGTTCCAGAAATCCAAGTCTTCTCAAGCAATGAAGCTGCAGCATTCGTGATGTTTGCAGTACTTGTATATATAGGCGTTTTGTTAGTCTGTCTCAAATTTATGTGGGATATCCGTCATCGGGAAAACTAATGTGCTAAATTCAGATCGACCGGCACACAGCAAACAGATCAATGCGAGCGGCACTGCGTGCCGCTCGCATTATCAAAAGCGTCATATGCTCCGACGTTAGTTGCAAATGGAAATTCAAGGATTATATTTGTATGACTGAAAAACTAACATCGATGAAATTGAGTAACTGGGCAGCTATTGCAGAGATTGTAAGCAGCGTGGCTGTGGTGATTACTCTCACGTTTCTATTCTTTGAAATTCAGAATAATACGCAAGTAATTAAACGCGAATCTCTATTAAGCAGATCTAACGTCGATTCCCAATTTTTCATTGATAATCCTCGATTGTCTACGATTCTCAGTAAAATTAAGCAAACTGACACTGAATTCATGAATCCAGAGCCTCTGGCATTTCAGCACGCATATAACCTAACTTATGAAGAAGCGGATTTATGGGTGAGATACTTAACCTTAGAGTGGTCGAATCGGCAGGCTACCTTCCTCTATGGAACCGAAAGCGACCGTGAATTACTAGAAATTGGGTATCTCCCAGGTGCATTACAGTCTCCAGATGAAAAATTATATTGGGACTTAGCTAAGGATAATGGCTGGTATCAGAAAGATTTTGTCAATTTTGTAAACTCAGTTAGAGACTCTATGGATGACTAGTGGTCAAGCTTTAGTCTTACCTAGATACAGCACATAACAAACAAATCAAAGAGTTACGCTACGCGCACTCTTTATTAAAAGCATTATATGCCTAGTCAGGCATCGCGCTTGAATCTATAACAATAGAATAATGAAAGGAGTATAAGAACAATGAGTCTAGCAGAGATAGTACAACGTGGTTGGGATGCAGTTGGCGCTGGTGATTTTGATAAACTCGTCACCGACTATGTAGACGACATGATATTTGTCATGCCTGGGCAATCAGACATCCTTGAGGGCAGAGACGCGTTTCGCTCAGCGCTGGATGGTCTCGGCGATATTCTACCGCCTGGATTCGAAATTACTGAACTACGGCTAATCGAGCAAGGGAGTGAAGTTGTCTCAATCCTTGAATGGAAATCTGAGAAAATCTCAGCTTCCCAGTTGTCTGTATTGTTCAAATTCAATGGCGATAAGATTATTGAAGAACGATGGTTCATTGACACTGAACAGTGGAAAACTGCATTCTAGGCATTGAAATTTGGTGTTGGCGTAAGCTGCGAGATGGAACCAGACACCAATATCTGAGCTATCGAGACATAACAAGAAAATCAATCGAGATGCGTTTCGAGCGAATCCTATTATGAAGGGCTTTATGCTCCTGTGAATTTTGTGGATGACTGGCAGAAACTAATCAGAATAGGGAATCGTGGATGAACTGGGATGCACTTGGCGCATTAGGAGAGCTTGTTGGAGCAGCGGCAGTTGTTGCCACACTAATATATCTCTCCGTACAACTGCGCCAGAACACTAGAGCAGTCAAACTTAGCTCAGCCCAAGCTGTGACTGAGGAATTACAGGCTATGTTTAGCCTCCTCTCTTCAGACCAATCGCTAGCGGAAATATTTGTTGAAGCAGGTAAGAGTGATGAACTTAGTGGAGCCGATCTTGTTCGTTATTACACATTTAATAGCAATCTGCTCAGAGTTTATGAGAATGCATTCTTGCAGAAGCAAGAAAATGCAATAAATAACGCTCACTGGATTGGCATGACTAGAATGATGATAGATTATTCAAAAATGGCGGCATTCTCCTCATACTGGAGAGATCGGAAGCATTGGCTCTCAGATGAATTTCAGGATCACATGGAAGCAGAAATTATATCAGCGGCGCAAAAGCCCGGGATTAATCTTCCAGGAAATTACTAGACGCATGTTTCGGTCAAGTATTGAACCGACGGAACATAATAATCAAATCAAAAAGGAGGCAGCGCTGGGTGCAGCCCTATTATTAACAGCGTTATCTGCGCAGAGCTCTTGCCAACTTCAAAGTGATAGAATAGTATCACTCAATGAAAACTGAACTTGTAACGACTTTAAAGCGCCAAGCCACCAAGATCCTTGCTGACCTACACGCTTCCAAGGAACCCGTACTTATAACAGAACACGGTCAGCCCTCGGCCTATCTTCTTGATGTAGATGATTACGAGATGATGCAAAGCCGTATAAGAATCTTGGAAGGAATTGCCAAAGGCGAAACAGCGATCCATGAAGGCCGCATTCTAAGCCATACCAAAGCCCAAGAAAAATTGAGCAAATGGCTGAAATAGTTTGGACTGAGTCAGCGCTGCATGATCTGAACGAGATAGCCGAATATATAGCCTTAGATAAGCTTAATGCAGCTCAGCTTCTTGTACGAAGCGTTTTTGAACGAGTTGATCTACTTAGCTATTCACCAAATTCCGGGAGAAAAGTCCTAGAACTCACCCCGTCCAAATATAAAGAAGTCATTGTCGGCCCTTGTAGGATATTTTACCGCTTTACGGAAGGTTCTGTGTACATTTTGCACGTTATGAGGGTCGAGAGAGAGCTGCGCAAATATTTGCTGCAAGATCGAGATATGAAAGGCAGGTAGCAATCAAATCAAAAAGGAGCCGGCGTTACGCGGCTACTCCTGCTATTAGGGGCGTTATACGTACCAGATCGCAGTCACCGTGAAATCCGAGAATAGAGCTTAGTGAATTCAAACAAATTCTTACTAACCCTTACCGAAGGAGGCATGATCTTCTATTGGGTTTTCGCGTCGTTGGTAGTACTAGAATTTATTTCAGTTCCGCCAGAATACATGTATTCTGATTATGCAGATTCGACTGTAGTTGCATGGAACTGGTCCTTTTTCCCATTGGACTTGTCGTTTGCACTTACAGGCTTATATAGCCGATACGGAAAACTAACCCCGTCACGGCGAGCCACACTCTCGACTTTCTCATTGTCATTGATGTGGTGTGCTGGGTTAATGGCGATTTCATTTTGGATAGTGATTGGCAGCTATGATCCGTTTTGGTGGGGAGTCAATATGTGGCTAGTTCTATTGGCCTCTTGGGTGCTTGTACGAAACTATCGGCTTCAGGCATAACCATCGTCAAATCAGCAAGGACAGCCTAGAGCTTGCCCATGATTAAGGGCCTTACGTATTTCGATGTACTTGACTGTAGCGTAGGGTCTAGAACCGTAGTCCACTTATAGATAATTACCTAAGAATAATCTATGGATAAATTAGCTTCTTCTACGAGTAATCAAAATAGCCACGAAAATCGGTTCTTTCTCATATACAGCTTTCTCCTACTTACCATAGTTATTATTGGCTTTACGCCATCTCTTTTCCTACGCGTTGCCTTCGATACGCCATCAATCCCGTTCTATCTGCATCTTCATGGAGCTATTCTCACTGGATGGTTTGTTATTCTTGTGGCTCAGGCTTGGCTTATACGAAGCCAAAACCCTGCTCTGCATCGCAAGCTTGGTCCTTTCGCAGCCGGCTATGGACTGCTGGTCGTAATTGGCAGTCTAATGGCCACACTCAACGTGGTTTCACGTGATTTGGGTCAAGGAATTACGCTAGACGTAGATATGGCTGAAATCGACCCCGCGCTGGGCTCAGGAATTAGCTATCTCACTTTCATTAGTGGTGTCGTATGGGCCAACATAGTTTCGGTTAGTACCTTTGCTATTTTACTTTGCTCTGCTGTCATTTACCGTAAACGTTCTGACCTGCATAAACGGCTGATCTTAGTGGCAACGGTTTCTATATTGGGACCAGCACTAGCACGAATCTCGCGATTAGAGACACTCGGTGGCGAGCAAGGTCCTTTTATACCACTAGCATTATTGACATTGCTCGCGACTATTATCGTATATGACTTAATCACGCTTAGTAAGATACATCGAGCGAGCATGGTAGCAATTACACTAGCCATAGCACTTAGTTTACTTGGAACGATGGTTGCCGGAAGTGAGTTTGGACTCGAATTTGTACGCAATCTGGCATAGAGAGAACTAATTCATGCGCCTGCCAACACATAGCAATCAAATCAGTACGGGAGTGCTACCCACGCTCGAAGAACGAGGAGTTGCATATGAATAGCATTATCTTGAGATCCAGTGTCTGTGGTTTCACTTTGGGCGCAATCTTGTTTGCGATAGCTCCCCTCGGCCTCGGAATTTCCTTTATAGAGGTCTTAAAACCCTTCCTTGTACCCGGCGTTTTGATAACTCAATTAATTTTAGGAAATAATGCTGGGTCAATACCCATTATGCTTGCTCTATTAATGAACGGTGTAATATTTACGCTTCCGTTTATTGGCTATTTCTTAATTCGCACAAATACAAGGAAACCCTGAATTCAGAATGTGCAACGAATGAATGATTACGCCGACACATAACAATCGAATCAACTAGCAAAGCACAAGCGCGCCCTATTAATAAGGGCGTAATATACTTAAATGCTTTGACCATAATTATTGAATAACAAGAATATTTGAACATGAAGATAAACTCGCACCTCACATTCAATGGCAATTGCCGAGAAGCATTCGAGTTCTATGAAAAGCTGTTGGGTGGATCGCTGACTATGACATCCTTTGGAGAGTCTCCTGCCGCGAATCACGTCCCAGAGGATTGGAAGAACCGGATAGTTCACGCAACTCTAGCATTAGATGAATCAGGAATCGCTGGAGCAGACATACCTCCCGATGAGTATAGGAAACCAGAAGGTTTCTATCTCTTGATTGAGCCTGAAGACCCTAATAAGGCTGAGATACTGTTTTCTGCACTATCAACAGATGGAGAAGTTAAAATTCCTTTGCAAGAAATGTTTTGGTCAGTTTGCTATGGAAGTTTGATTGATAAATTTGGAACTCCATGGGAAATCAGTTGCGCGGAAGCGCCAAATTAAAGTTAACTAATTGGAGGATAATTCATGGCAACGGAAAAACCAGATTTGGACCGTCGAAGGATTTTGGCTGCGGGAGCTGGAGCGATAGCTCTAGCAGGTATGGCCCGCTCGACCCATGCAGCGGAATTAACAACCGATGAGTTGGCCAATGTCCAGCTAGTAAATGACTTCTGCGCGGCATGGCCCAGTCACGATCTCGATAAACTAATGTCGTTTTTTGCCGACGACGGCGCCTATCGGATGACCGAGACGACGGAATTGGCCGATGGCCGGGATGCTGTATCAGCTCGCATCCAGACGATCCTTAACAACGTCGAACGCTTCGACGTGCTTGAAACGTTTGCCCGAGGACCGATGGTAATTAATGAGCGGATTGACTATTTTTCAGAATTCACCCTCAAGACCTGGCACGGCGTCGGGGTATTCTTCATCAGGGACGGAATGATCGTCGATTGGTACGACTACACAATAAAAATGGAACCGGCCTGATCCAATCGGGAATCGGAGCGCACCATGATGGAGGGATTGGTCCTACGCAGTCTAATGCTTGAAGTGTTTTTAGATTGAGGCCAACACATTACAATCAAATCTAAAAAGAAGCTGCTGGCGCTGTTTTTTTGTTCAAAGAGTTATGTGTCCATGTACATGAAAATTCAACTATCAACTATTTTCGACAACGAAGCTTTTAGGTTGTAACTAATGGCTGAATCAGTTTGGATCTCAAAATTTCTAGGGCCGATTGTTTTTATTCTCGGCATCTCAATGGCCTTTTCACCAAAAGAGCTGCAGGAAACTACCAAAAAATTCTTAGCTGACACACCCCTAATACTAATATCGGGTGTTCTGGCGATGACAGCCGGTCTATCAATCATTAACTCGCATAACTATTGGATAGTTGACTGGCCACTCATAATTACTCTATTCGGATGGGCTCTTATGCTCGGTGGTGCATTGAGAATCATGTCTCCAGGAATGGTAAATAGAGCAGGAAGCGAAATGTTGAATCGCCCCAGGTTGATGAGAGTTTTTGGTGTTCTTTGGGGAGCACTAGGGGCGTTCTTGGTATATATGGGATACGGCTAACTTTTTCGTGCGAGGACGCATCACAATCAGATCAATAGTACGTAAATCGTTAGACCAATAGAGAGAGCTCTTGGAAATACGTAAAATCGGTGAATTTTCACTCACATGGGGCGAGAGCCTGCTGTGGGACGAAATCAAAGAGCGGCTATACTTTGTCGATTGCTCTACTAATAAGTTACATTGGCTAGAAAATGGAGAACTGCCTCTATACACAGTTGCCCTACCCTCTATGCCAACTGGTATTGGATTGTCAGATGATGACAGGTTGGTAATTGCCCTAGACGAAGGTTTGTTCTTGTTTAATCCAAATCGAGAGTCGTTGGAGCTATTAAGTAATTACCCTCCCCAAATAGGCAAAAGAGCTAACGATTTAGTGATAGATTCTAGGGGAAATATTGTAACAGGGTCATTGAAAGAACAGGGAAAAGGATCTTACTGGTGGTTTTCCAGTAAAGCTGGATGGAAAGAATTAGATTCCGGAATATCAAATACGAATGGTCCGGTAACTTTCTCCACGCAAAAAGGCAACACTCTTGTTATAGCGGATACACCAGCAAAGAAGCTATATGCTTATGACTACAATCCTATAGAGGGAATCGCATCTGCGAGAAGGGTGTATGCTGACACAGCAGAAATAGCTGGCTCACCAGATGGAGCTTGCTTGACGGAAGACGGTGAAGTATTGAGTTGTATCCTGGGACCAGGGCTTATTGCTCACTACACAGACGAGGGATTATTCGACACTTATGAAGCCGGCTCTGAACAACCAAGTGACATAACCTTTGGAGGCAGAAATTTGGAGCGACTGTTTGTTACTAGCATTAAGGTTGAATTTGGCCATGGTAAACCAATGTCAAATTTGGCTGGCAGCTTAGTGGAAATCAAAAACACAGGCCTTATTGGTGTTAAAGAGAACAAATTTCGAACCGGAACATAACAAACAAATTAAAAGTGATTATCTGTAAATAGAGGAGCGTGTTTATGAATAGATTTGCCAGCATCTTTTTATTATCTCTAGCAGGAATTAGTACTGCTACGGCACACCATGGTCTGGGCTTCTATAATACTACCGAGTTAGTCGAATTCAGTGGAAAAGTCATAGAATTTCGATTGATGGACCCTCACTCAATCTTAGTTGTAGAGGTGGAGAATCCTGATGGCACGATCTCTACATGGGACGTGGAAGGTGGCTCCGCTAGCGGGATTATCGGCTCAGGGCTTTCGCAAGAGTTTTTACGTAGCCGGCCAATCGTGAACATTAAGGGCTTTCAAACTAAGGATGGTGTCTGCACTCCAAGATGCAGAGCTGCAGGCGAAGCTTTTGATTTTGAGAGAAATTAGAGTACTAATTTTAGCCAGCACGTAACACGCAAATCAAAAAAGACGCTAAACAGAAACTAACCGGTTCGCCTCAATCCGGCCAGCGCCGGCATCTTCGTCTTTAGTTTTGCATACACCGTCTGCAGCGCCTGCATCTCGTTCTTCTGCTCGGCACCACTTACAGACTTCCCCACATAATTCAGCTTCACATACATATCCGTAAGCTCAGCCATGGCATCAGCCAATTCCGGCCTCTCGGCACAGATACGATCTTTGAAGGCAATTGGCCCCTCCCCACGACGCCTTACTAAATTTATTTTCGCCAATTCTCTACAAACCCTTAGATAGAATCTGTCAATGGGAGTTCGTTGAATGCGCGGTTCAATATTTATCACCGTAAAGCCAACTGCCACTATCACAATAAACGCTAGCGTTGCCATGAGCATAATAACTTTCTGTTCTGTCACTTCTCCAAACAGTCTCTCGAACAACTCGAACTGCACGTCTTCATCGTAGTTCACAACGAGCTGGTTCCACTCGTATTCGATGGCATCAAGTCGAAGTCGCATCGCGTTCAGCCAGCCTATGCCTCCGAATCTAGCCGCAGAGAATAGGTCATCCTCCATAAAGGCCGGATCATTGCGCAGCGCTTCCTGCACGCCCAGCTCGATTCGCGTTGGCGATACCGCACCGGTCGGATCGAAGCGTACCCAGCCCTCTCCCTCGAACCAGACTTCGCTCCAGGCGTGGGCGTTATATTGATACACCATGAGGTAATTCTCATAGGGGTTCGCTTCCGCTCCCTGATAGCCGACCACAACACGCGCCGGTATTCCCACGGAGCGCATTAGATAGGTAAAGGAACTCGCATAGTGTTCGCAGAAACCAGCCATAGTGTCGAACAGAAACTCATCTATCCTGTTTTCTCCAAGCAGCGGAGCATTCAATGTGTAGAAGTATTGATTCTGACGAAAATGCGCGAGCACCGAGTTCGCGTATTCTCTGTCGGTCGATACCGATGCGCGAAGCCCTATCGCGAATTCAAGGCTGCGCTCGTTACCGCCATCTGGCAGCTCGAGGGTTCTATTACGCGAGCTATCCAATAGCAATACATCAGTCTGGTTCTGCATGTAGGAGCGCAGGTCATAGCTAAGCCGCTGCGTTATCCGCCCGTTATTAAACAGCTCGAAGTTGCGACCGCTGAAGAATTCATCATTAACGTCCTCAGCGAGATGCAGGCCAAACAGCCAGGGCTGCTGCGTAGGCTCAAGAATAACGTTGTAGCTTACCGGCTCGCCTAAAGTTCGAATCCTATCGTCGTAACTAATCCTAAAGTCAGCCAATGACGCCGCGACGGAATAGGCGGAAGAATTGCGCGAGCGACGCCAGGTGACACCATCAAAATGGTCCAGCACCAGACCGCGCCAATACAGCTGTCCGTGTGTCAGCTCTACCCCGTCTTCAAACTGCACGCGGAAAGCAAGTTCCGCGGAGCGCGCCAATTGGCTAATATCGCCCGGCGACATCTCATCGGTGACACCGGTTGAGTTCACCCCAGTTTGCATAGGCACGGCCCAGAGCGGCGCTATGCGTGGAAATACGAGGAATAACACTATGGTAAGCGGCAGTGCCTGCGCAGCAATCTTCATCGCCAGCCGCGCCGTGCCCCTGTTGTCGACGACTGAAGAAGAGCGATTCAACGCGATCATGGCGCCCATAGCGACTGCTACGACAAGCGCGACATAGAGCGTAGTTAAGACACTCTGCGAATACAGAAACGCCACCATAGACATAACGAAACACAGCGAGATCACGACATAGATGTCGCGTTTATGCCGCATCTCGATCAGCTTGAACACGAAACCCAGCGCTAACAGGCTTGCTGCCGAATCGAGGCCGATACCGATATTACGAATCTGCGAAAACGACACTATCAGCGTAAACAAGACCACCACCACGCGGAGCTTACGGCTCGGATAGTTTAATTTTCCATTGTGGATGAGTACACGCCAGCAGACACAGAACAGTGCGACAACACCTATCCAGATGGGCATGCGGATACTCTGCGGAAGAAGCACAAGCACCACCGCGACGAGGGTCCAAATCAGGGCTGGCCGCGGTATCTGATAGCTCAGCTCCACTATTCGGCTCCAAAGCGCGCTAAGGCGCGGAGTAATTTCTTTCTGTGGTCCGGACCGGTTGCGGGTGGGTACTCGCCGCCTGGAATGCGCATACCATATACATTACCTGTCTTGGAAAGTTGGATAACACAGTAGCAGAGGCGCGAAAGCCGCTCCTCCACATTGAAGCCGTAGAACATATCCCAGTCCAGCCAGATCTTATTGTCGACATAGTCGACGAACTGCTTGAGCTGCATGCCCTGCCCTCTGGCTACACTCTTCCATGCGACCTGCCTAAGTGAATCACCTGGCACATAGTCTCGTAGACCATAGAAGTCCTCGCTACCTTCCCTGCTAATCGCGGTGTCGCTGCCTCCGCTAGCGCCAGAGTCGAACTGGTTCATGGAGAACGGTACCGGTCGAGGATAGACGAGACAGTGCAGGTTCAGGTCAACCACGGACCAGGCCCGGCACAGGCCAAGGGGGAAACGAGTTAACACGCGCAACCTGGGTGCTTTAAATTCTCCACGTTTGGTCGCAAGGGTGAAGACGCCCACCTCTTCTGTATCGCGGGCCGCCAAGTCTGTATAGCTGGTCGTCGAATTCATTGTAGGGCTGGCTGAAGAGTTAGGAAAATTTAGTTCCAGCGATTCATGACGCCGCTTCGGTGAGCGCGACAACTGCACACGAAAACAAGCCTCCTCGGCACAGAACACATCCTGAGTCGAGCTACTCGATAGAGTTAGTTGATTAAGATTATTAAAACTGTGCAGTATGGATAGTATAAAAATACTTACCATCAGGAATGCCAGAGCAAACGCGAGGCTGACCGCATAATTGATCGCCGCAATAAATACCAGCCCAGAAGTAAAAATAAATAACAAGCCGTTGCGCGTCGGCACAATGAAGATGTTTTTTCGATTGAGCGTAATTTGGTCGCGCGGAGGATTATTTTTCGCGATCCAGCGCTGGTAGTTTTTAGTAAGTGCTTCCCGGAGACTAAATGCCATGGCTGTTACTCGGGGCGTGATCATGAAATTCTTGCTTGCCAAGCTGCGACAGATCTATTCGATTATATCGACTTCATTTAGCAGACGCTGTACGAGCGAGGCCCCACTGTGACCATCGTCCTCAGAGGTTGCACGCAGACGGTGTTCTACCACTGATGGCAGTATCGCCTGCACGTCTTCCGGCACCACATGATTACGTCCGCACATCAGCGCCCAGGTCTTAGCGGAACGCATGATGGCCAAACTGCCGCGCGGCGACAAACCAAAGTGAAACTCGTCCTTACCGCGAGTGAAGGCAATCAGTCGCTGCACGTAGTCTAACAAGGAGTCGCTGGCACTCACTTCCGCCGACTGGCGGCGAAACGCGATTACCTCTTCAAGGGACAGACACTGTTTAACTGCTTCGACCTTGTCTCGCTCGGTGTTCATTTCCAGCAATTCGCGCTCAGCACGCTGATCCGGATAGCCCAGACGCAGGCGCATGAGGAACCGGTCTAGCTGCGACTCAGGCAGTGGATAGGTGCCCGCAAGTGTCACAGGATTTTGTGTGGCGATGACGAAGAAGGGTTCCGGCAGCATTCGCGTCTCGCCCTCAATCGTTACCTGTCTCTCTTCCATTGCCTCCAACAGGGCGCTCTGCGTCTTTGGAGTAGTTCGGTTTATCTCATCGGCGAGTACCAGCTGGCTGAATATAGGACCGGGATGAAAAGAAAATTCACTGGTAGTCTGATTAAAAACCGAAATACCGAGGATATCTGCCGGCAGTAGATCGCTAGTGCCCTGTATGCGGTTATAGCTAAGTCCTAGCGCCTTCGCGAGCGCATAGGACAAAGTGGTCTTACCCATGCCGGGCAGGTCTTCTATTAGTAGATGGCCGCCGGAGAATAGGCAGCATAAAGCCAAACGAATCTGATGGTCTTTGCCTAATAAGGCATTACCAACTTCCGCGACGGTCGTTTGAACCTGCTGAGACAGCTTCGTGTCTACCAGCCCGACCTGACCCGCGGTATTTTTCTCGGCATTAACAGATAACATCAGCGTCTCACTTCTAAACTTCTTTCAGCCTTCTTTCTAACTTTCTTGCAATGCTTGTTAGCAGTTTCGTCGTGTTGGTCTAATTGAAAACCGAATTAGTCTCTATCTTGCGCGGCGGCCTTCTTGCTCGCCTTCTTTGCCTTCGCCGTATCGTTGCGTAAATTTTCAAGGCGCTTCAGATATATCTCGTCCACATCGCCGGTAACATATTCGCCATTGAACACCGAACACTCGTATTGCTCGATATCAGGATTGCCTTCCGAGGCTGTAGAGATTAGGTCTTCCAGATCCTGATAGATGAGCCAGTCTGCCCCTATAGCCTCTTCGATTTCTTTTTCTGTCTTACCCGAGGCGATAAGCTCAGCCGCCGCTGGCATATCGATGCCATAGACATTGGGATAGCGAATAGCCGGTGCTGCGGAGGCGAAGTACACTTTAGCAGCGCCCGCATCACGGGCCATCTGAATGATTTGTTTGCAAGTTGTACCGCGAACGATCGAGTCATCAACTAGCAGTACGTTCTTGCCCCTGAATTCGAGATCGATTGCGTTCAGTTTCTGTCGCACGCTCTTCTTCCGCTGATTCTGCCCTGGCATGATAAAAGTACGACCGATATAGCGATTCTTCACGAAGCCTTCACGAAACTTCAGACCAAGACGGTTTGCCAATTCCAGAGCCGCTGTCCTAGCCGTATCGGGCACTGGAATTATCACATCGATATCGTGCGCAGGCCTGATTCGTTCGATCTTGTCTGCGAGACGGTCGCCCATGCGCATGCGCGCCTTATAGACCGATATTCCATCCATCAACGAATCCGGTCGTGCGAAATAGACGTGTTCGAAGATACAAGGCGTATGCACGCCCGGCTCGGTGCATAGCTGAGTATGTAACTCACCATTAATGTCTATATAGACAGCCTCGCCAGGAGCGACATCGCGCTCTAGTGTAAATCCCTGCGAGTCGAGCGCCACACTTTCAGAGGCGATCATGTATTCTTTTTTACCCTGCCCTGATTGCCGACTACCGAATACTAGCGGGCGTATGCCATTTCTATCTCTAAAACCGACTATGCCATAGCCAGACAGCATGACGATGGCGACAAAGCCCCCGCGACAGCGATTATGAACACCGGCAACCGCAGCGAATACATCCTCGGGCAGCGGCTTCATCTTATTGCGACGCTGCAATTCGTGGGCAAATATATTCAGCAATACTTCCGAATCGGAATCTGTGTTGATATGACGAAGGTCTTCCTTGAAAAGATCGCGGCTGAGTTCTTTGCTATTTGTTAAGTTGCCGTTGTGGGCAAGACAGAGGCCATAGGGTGAATTTACATAAAACGGTTGAGCGAGTGCCGGACTGGAGCCGCCGGCGGTGGGATAACGCACATGACCGATACCCATATTGCCAGTCAGCCTGCGCATATGTCGGGTGCGGAACACGTCCTTTACCAGGCCATTGTCTTTACGGAGATTTAATTTGCCGTTATCGCTAGTCATGATGCCCGCCGCATCCTGACCTCGGTGTTGCAGCACGGTTAATGTGTCATAGAGGCAGACACCTGCATCTTTATTAGCAACCACACCTACCAATCCACACATAGTACACTCCGCGATTAACAGTATTTAAGGCGTCGGACTGACGCTATTCATATCCCCGATGAAAACCTGCGACTTCTCGATCAAGTCCATCCCGTAAGGGATCAACTGTGATTGCTGCCACAACTCCGTTTCCGAAACGAACATGCTAGTAACAAACAGAATCACCAACACGATTATCACACCTCTGGCCACACCAAAGACGGCGCCCAGTAAACGGTCAGCTAATTTCAAGCCGGTGACGTTAAGCAATTTCGACATAAGGAAGTTTAGAAACGTTCCTAACATCATCACAATGACAAACAGTATGGCAAATGCGCTCACGTAGCGAATGCCGTCGTTCTCTATCATGCCCGTCATCAATCCAGCTAGAGGCTCACTGTATACTCTGGACACCAGCAAAGCTGCGATCCAAGTCAACAATGAAAGTACTTCCTTGATCAGTCCTCGCCAAAGACCAAATGCCGACGAGAGCACCGTGATTATCAGAATGACTATATCGACTTGATTAAATGCCATTTGCTAATCAATAACCCGCTATAGGCGCTCGAGTTCGTAACGGACTACGAGACCTGCCAAACTAAATTCCTCTTGCAGCTTCTGTTGATATTCGTTTACCTGCCTCCGATCCAACCAAGGGCCGACGAATACTCCAGTCAGAGACTCCGAACTGCTGCGCATAACACGGCTATAGGCTTTATAACCTGCGTCCTGCAATCTCGTCACTAGATTGCTGGCGTTCTCAACATCTGAAAAAGATCCTAGGCGAACGACCCAGCCCTGCGGCAATCCTGCATCGCTAAGCTGTGGCACTTCGCGACTAAAAATAGCTGTGGATTCGGTGATTTCAACATCGCTAACGGGCTCCTCGGTAGCGCCGGCTACGAGAGGCTGCTCGACAGGCGCAGGGACTTCTTCTATGAGGGATACTGTCGTGGCAACTTCTGGCTCAACTGTCTCGACATTGCCAACGATAACCGGTCGTGACTGGATAGGCTCGGGAAGGATAGAAATAATGGGGGCTGCTGGGATACGGCTGCTAACGGGAGCCTGATAGCTGCCTTCTCCATCAAAAATGATAGGCAGAAATATCAGGGCTAGGGCGAGTAGCACGACAGTACCGACGATTCGTTGTTTGGCGCCCTGGTTCAAGCCGTGTACCTCAATAGTAATAAGATCGCTTGTTTCCTGCTAAAACTAGCTCTTCAAGCCTGTTCAGTGAGCCCATGAACTGCTGCGACGGTAAAGAATGAGCCCGTCACGAGAACAGTGTCCTCAGCTTCGGTTTGGTCGCAGGCGGCCCTATAGGCCGACTCGACGCTGTCGAATTGCAAAATATGCCCCTGATCGGACGCGATTCCCACACCTTTCATGGTTTGTGCCACTTCATCTGCGGCCATACTACGGGCCTCATCAACCTGCGCAATATACCAGATGTCTACGCAGTATTCTAAGGCTGTGATCATTCCTATCACATCTTTATCTGCCATTACCGCTAGCACTGCAGTGATGCGGCCAGCCCCCTGATTCTGGGCCTTGTAGCCCTGCAAACGAATGGCGAGTTGTTGCATGGCATCGAGGTTGTGGGCTACATCGAAGATTACTGTGCGGCCATTACTCAAATCCTTGCGCTTATCGAAGCGACCCGCGAGTGCAAGCCCATCCAACGCGGCCGCGACGGATTCAATCTCAAGGCTTATGGGCAATAGCATCAACGCCTGTAAGCTGGCAGCTACATTGCTCAGCATGAGACTCGGTATGGGGAGATCTGGCCAGTTTACAGCCGCTGCCTCTCTGCCTTGCCCTCTCCATCTCCAGGTGGCATTCGCAGCGTCCTCCTCAGCGTGATAATCATGGCCAATTTTGATCAGAGGTGAACCGAGCTCCAGCGCTCTCTGGATAATTGCGCTGGGCAGGTGTTCGCCTCCAAATACGGTAGGACTATTGGCCCTCATAATGCCCGCCTTCTCGGCGGCGATAGATTCGATGTCGTTACCCAGCCAATCCGTGTGATCTATGCCTACGCTGCTGATCACAGCGACATCGGCATCGACGATGTTCACCGCGTCGAGACGACCACCCAGACCGACCTCTAGCAAGGCTACGTCGGCGTTGTTCTCCCGTATCAGGTAAAGGCCCGCCAGAGTGGCGAATTCGAAATAACTTAGGGTTTCCTCAGATCTCGCCTCATCGATCGCCTCGAATGCAGTAATCAGAGACTCATCGGTGACGTTGCTAGCATTGATGCGAATACGTTCATTGAAGGCATGAATATGCGGCGAGGTATAGCAGCCAGTCTTAAACCCCGCCTGCTGCAGGATCGCCTCCATAGTCGCCACGCAGGAGCCCTTGCCATTTGTACCAGCAACAGTGACGACTAGTGGTGCGGGCTTGCCTAAGCCTAGACTAGCCGCAACTCTTTGAGTGCGACCAAGGCCAAGTTCGATCTCGCGCGGATGCACGCTAGAAATATACTGCAACCAGTTCTCGAGAGAACTACCTTTGGCGGGCATTGCTTTAGCTCTTTAGTCGATACTGAAAAGTCATCCCTGACCTTTTAAGTATGTCGCGCGCCAAAAGCTGGCGCGAAAGTGTCATTTCACTTGCTTTCGGCGCACTCGCATTGCCCTTAGCGGGCAATGGTTGCACATCCCTGTGCAACGTCGTCGATAGAATTAAGAGGCGGAGCGTCTGAAATAAAGGAATTTTTCGAGCATCGACGCAATCTTATCGCGCAGATTCTTGCGGTGAACAATCATGTCGATAGCTCCATGCTCAAGCAAGAATTCGCTGCGCTGAAAACCTTCGGGCAGTTTTACCCGCACTGTCTGCCTGATAACATCAGGACCAGTAAAGCCAACTAGCGCGTTTGGCTCGGCAATATTCACGTCGCCGAGCATAGCTAAGCTTGCCGATACGCCACCATAAACCGGATCGACGAGAACCGAGATATAAGGCAAGGAATTTCGCTTCAACTTCTCCAAAGCGGCTGACGTCTTCGGCATCTGCATGAGCGAGATAAGTGCTTCCTGCATGCGTGCGCCACCACTGGTGGAGAAACACACGAGCGGCAACTTCTCTGCTATACAAGTATTGACTGCCTGAGTAAATTTTTCCCCGACCACTGCGCCCATGGAGCCACCGATAAAGCTAAACTCGAAGGCAGCTACAATGACAGGAATAGTATTGACCTTGCCTTTGACGACGACGAGCGCATCTTTCTCGCCCGTGCTCTTTTGTGCCGCGCTGATCCTATCTTTGTATTTCTTTCGATCCTTGAATTTCAGCAGATCAACCGGCTCCATATCTGTGTTTAGCTCGATCTGATCGCCAGCATCCAAAAACAATTCGATGCGACGCCTGGCGGTAATGCGCAGATGGTGCTCGCATTTGGGGCAGACATCGTAGTTTTCGCTGAGCGACTTCTTGTAGAGCATCGCATCGCAGCGTGGGCATTGTTTCCAAGTACCCTCGGGCACGCCCGACTTTTTCGAGTCCTTTGAAGCGCTTGTAATCGAAGGTAAAATTCTATCTATCCAGCTCATTCTTCAATCCGTCTAGGCAGTCAGGTAAAGATATTACACTAGTTTGTCTAAGGCTTCTCTAGCTTCAGAGATCACTTTTATAGTGTCGCTCAGCATCTCTGCATCGTGTTCTACTTGATCGGCCAATAGGCCGATTTTTTCAACTAGCGCGCTACCAATAATTACGCCATCGGCCAACTTACCCATGGCGGCGGCACTCTCGGCATCCTTGATGCCGAATCCGATGACAATCGGAAGCGCGGTCTGCGCGCGCAGCTTATTGATGTTCGCCGTTACCGAGTCGAAATCCGTCAACGCAGCACCCGTAACACCTTTCAATGACACATAGTAGAGATAGCCACTACAGTGTTCGGTAATACTCGCCACTCGCTCTTCTCGCGTCGTTGGCGCCACTAGAAATATCGTGTCTACCTCAACAGCGCGCATCATCGCATTCAGTTCGCCGGCCTCCATGGGCGGCAGATCGACGGTCAACACACCATCAACGCCTGAGGCGCTAGCAGCCTCGGCAAATGTTTTGTAGCCCATAATCTCGATCGGATTCAGGTAGCCCATTAGTACGATGCCAGTATCGGCATCGGTCTCTCTAAACTCAGCTACCAACTCTAACACCTGTTTCAGGGTGGTTCCCTTCGCCAGAGCGCGTTCCACACCGCGCTGAATAATCGGCCCATCCGATGAGGGATCGCTAAACGGTATGCCAAGCTCGATGATGTCGGCACCCTGCTGGACCAGCTTGTGCATTAACGCACTCGTTGTTTGCAGGTTCGGATCGCCCGCAACTAGATAGGGTATTAAAAGCTTCCTATTTGCTGCTGCCGCCTTCTCTGCGATTTGATTTATTCTACTCATGCCTTTCCTGAAAATTCTTTAACTACGATAGTGTTAGTTGTGATGTTGCATTTCAATGGGACGACCAAGCTGCGAAGCAATGCTAAAGTTCGATTCCTTCGATTTTTGCAACTGTCTCGATATCCTTGTCGCCGCGTCCCGACAAATTGATAACAATGTTTTTGTCCTGTGGCAGAGTCGCCGCAAGCTTCATCGCATAGGCAACCGCGTGACTGGACTCTAGAGCTGGGATAATGCCTTCGAGTCTTGTGAGCTGATGAAAAGCTTTCATGGCCTCGTCATCGGTTGCATCCACATAGTTAACTCTTCTCATATCCTTCAGCCAGGAATGCTCTGGCCCAACGCCCGGATAATCCAAGCCCGCAGAAATCGAATGCGTTTCTAGAATCTGACCAGCCTCATCCGACATTAGATACGTTCTATTGCCATGCAGTACGCCCGGTGCACATCCTGCACTCAAAGGGGCGGCGTGTTCACCGGTGGCCAAGCCATGACCTCCGGCCTCGACTCCGTACATCGCGACGGATTCATCTTTAAGAAATGGATGAAATAACCCGATGGCATTGGAACCGCCACCCACACATGCAACCAACGCATCAGGCAGTCTACCAATCTGCTCAAGTGATTGTTCTCGCGCCTCTCGCCCGATAACACATTGGAAATCGCGCACCAGCTTGGGATAGGGATGCGGACCGGCAACGGTACCGATAATATAATACGTGTTATCAACATTCGTGGCCCAGTCGCGCAGGGCTTCGTTCATCGCGTCTTTTAAAGTTCGCGAACCCGACTCGACAGAAATCACGTTTGCGCCCAACAGCTTCATCCGATATACATTCGGCGCCTGTCTGATAATATCTTCAGCACCCATATAGACATGACATTCCAAGCCCAGCTTGGCTGCCACGGTGGCACTGGCCACGCCGTGTTGCCCCGCTCCTGTCTCCGCGATAATTCGCGTCTTGCCCATATGCTTAGCCAGGAGTGCCTGACCAATCGTATTATTAACCTTGTGTGCACCGGTGTGATTTAAGTCTTCACGCTTCAGATAGATATTCGCACCACCAGCGGAATCAGTTAAGCGCTCCGCAAAATACAGAGGCGAGGGCCGGCCTACATAATGTTTTAGTTCTGCGTCATACTCGGCCCAGAAATTTTTATCTGCCGATAACTCCGCATACACTTCCGCCAGCTCTTCGACGGCCGCGATCAACGTTTCCCCAACGAACACACCTCCATAGGGGCCAAAATGTCCTGACGCATCGGGACCATCGAACACAGCTGGATCAACTACAGCAGCAGACTCTTCTGGCTTAGCCACTTGCTCTTACTCCTTCGATAAATAATTTCATCTTGTTACTATCTTTAATTCCTTTGCTTGCCTCGACGCCACTACTGACATCGACGCCGAAAGGCTGAACGATCTCGATTGCCTCTCTTACATTGGCAGGCGCCAGCCCACCGGCCAAAATTAGACGGCCTTGCTGTTGCTCCGTTAACTCCTTCACCTTGCTCCAATCGAATGTCTTGCCAGTACCGCCAAGCAGTATTGGATCGAAGCTATCCAGTAGAATGTATTGAGCGGATTCGTATTTCGCTAACTCCGATTTCAGATCGCTATCCGCCTTGACCGCCACAACCTTCATATAAGGCATTTCGAACTGCTCGCAAAACTCGGCAGACTCTTCACCGTGAAACTGCAGTAAGTCGACGGCTCCCGTCCCCATAACTTCTCTTACTAACTCGGACGTGGGGTTGACGAACAATGCCACTACGGCTACTCGTTCCGGCAGGCCCTTGACCAAATTCGGCAAATCAGCCACTGATATCGCGCGTGGACTTTTGGGATAGAAATTCACGCCAATAGCGTCCGCGCCAAGCTCGGCCGCTGCTATGGCGTCCTGCGCCCGCGTAATACCGCAAATTTTAGTCCAAGTTTTTTGCAAGGTGAGTCTAGAGGCTGATGAAAGAAACGTATTCTAGCAAATCAACAGATTCCCGACTATCGAGGAGACCAAAAACTTACTGTACGACGTAGTTGGCACTTCAGATTGCCAGCAACAGATCTGGCAGCGATATCTCGCTCGGCAAGTCACAACTTTGGGGGTATTCAACGCCAACCAGATAGAGGCCGTCTGGCAGAGCCGTAGGGGCTGCCCGTGTCCTATCCTGTAACGACAATAACTCGGCGATCCAAGCTGGGTCTTGATCACCTCTGCCAACTTGTAGCAAGGATCCCATCATATTCCGCACCATGTGCTGCAGGAATGCATTCGCCTTAACGTCGAAGATGAGAAAGCCGCCTCGGCGATAGATATTCGCGTGCATAACATTGCGCATCGCGGTCTTCGACTGACAGCCGGCAGCGCGAAAGGAGGTAAAATCCTGTTCACCAAGAAAGTGCTGCGCCGCCGACTGCATCGAGTCTTCATCCAGCTCCCTGCGACTATAACTCGCCCTCCCATGCAGCATCGCCGATTGGGTATCGCGCCGGTATATCAGATAGAAATAGCGTCTAGACAACGCGCTAAAGCGAGCATGAAAATCGTCTTTCTGCGTCCGTGACCACACTACCCGAATAGATCTTGGCAGCATGCTGTTTACCCCCTGCGTCCAAGCTCTAGTCCCTCTATCAATTTCAGTGTCAAAGTGGACTACTTGGCACGTAGCGTGAACGCCTGCATCTGTCCTGCCGGCACAACTCACCACTACGTCTCTATCTGCGACCTTACTTAACGCGGTTTCAACATATTGCTGAACGGTTTCTTGCTGCGGGAATTTTTGTTTCTGCCAACCGGAATACGCAGAACCGTCGTATTCGATGCCTAGTGCTATGCGGTGATTATTTGGAGTGGCTTGTTCGGGAGTTGACACGGATCAGGTCGACGCAAGTTTGCGCAAGCTAGTACAAGACAACTAGTCTGACTTGCCGTCGAGTGATTCGAGTAACTTGTTGGCTTCTTCTGCCTGCTCGTCGGAGCCTTCCTTAATGACTTCCTGCAAGATTTCCTTAGCGCCCTCCATATCTCCCATTTTCTGATAGGCATACGCAAGTTCTAACTTAGTCGCGGCTTCATCATCACCGGAAAGCATGTCGACTTCTTCAACATCATCGACAGACTCTATCTCAACGTCGTCATCGGACAAAAACTCGAGATCGTCATCGCTAATCAAATCATCATCAGCTGCATCACTGGCAGCGGCGCTCTTTTCGGGCTCGTCATCAGTGTCGATATCAAATTCGATCTCGTCGTCATCGACCTCGGCTTGTTCTACTTGTGCATCCGAGTCTAGGAAATCGACTTCTGCGTCAGTATCGCTTACAGCAGCCTCTTCCTTGGCCGGCTCGACCTCTAGCTCATCCAGATCGAAATCGAAGTCTTCTACACACTCTTCGCCAGCAGAAGCAACTTCGGTATCAGGCTTCTCTAGAACAGTATCACCTGCGTCATCGTCTAGGTCGAAATCGAATGTCTCAACCTCTTCGTTGCTCGCCGGTTCTGGCGCTTCAGCGCCGCCGTCTATCTCGGCCTTATCGAAAGAGAATTCAATTGCGTTTGGATCTTCTTCATCCGCAACGCTGTCATCGACCACCTCAGCTGCTTGCGTGATACTCGCTGCTGCGTCCGCATCGAACGAGAACGTCTCTAAATCTATTTCTTCATCTTCGTCAGCTGTCGCCTCGACCGTAACTTCTTCGACGGCATCTGCGTCGAATTCTAAAGTATCGATATCGAGGTCTTCGGGATCTTTAGCTTCGCTCTCTACCGCGCTCGAATCGTCATCTAAATCAAACTCGAATGTTTCAGTTTCTTCTACTGTATCCTCATCAGCTTCGGTCTCGTCTACATTGCTTTCGCTGGCATCGTCATCGCCACCAAGATCGAACATCATATCTACATCTTCAGATTCAGCAGAGGCTTCTTCAGTTTCAGCGGAGCCGACTGGCTCATTTTTTACCTCTTCAACTTCAGGCTCACTAGCGTCGTCGTCATAGTCGAAAGAGTCCAGGTCGATACCTAAGTCATCTAGGAAAGACTTGGTCTCAGACTCGCGATTTGCCGCCTCTTCAGCCTTAGCGGTTTCATCGATCTCGCGTTGTTCAACTTCTTCCGCTTCTAGCAAACCTTCAACTTCAGAAATCTTTGCCCTAACTTCTTCGTTGTCACCTTGCTCTTGCAGCGAGGTATTTAGCAAGCTTAATGCGCGACGGTATTGCTGCTCGCCGATTAGCTGTTCAACAATTGTGATTACGTCTAGCTGTGGTGCTTCTTCAGCCGTGCCCTCTTCTTCGCCATCTTGATCCGCTCTCTCCGCATCATCGGCTACACCAATGATGTCATCAAGCTCGCTATCTAAATCAGATGAATCGTAGTCCTGGAATTCTGTGGCAGCCTCACCTTTCTCTGAATCTTCGCTATCGGCTTCTTCTGCGCCGGCATCAAAATTTTGCTCTACTAATTCATCGATGTCGTGCTCGTCTGTCTTGGTAGCGCGATTTCTGCGCAGCATCAGCACGATCAGTAGCAAGATGACCAGGACAATACCGAAGAGTATGAATATGCTGTTGCCCGTTAGTATGCGCATCACGTCATCCGCTAAACTGGACGGCGAGTCTATCGGTAGAGCGGCTTCTGCCTCGGCCGCAGCCTGAATAGCCTGCTGCTCTGCTATCAGCTGCGCATCAGCAGCAGCAGTAAGCGACTCTTGCAATTGCGCTAATTGAATATCCTGCAGCCGGATAATCTCTTGTGCTGCGGCGATTTGTGCCTCGAGATCGGCCATGCGGGAATCTAATTCTTCGCGCTCTATTCTTGCACGGTCGACTTCTTCCTGACGCTGCGCTAGCTGTGTTTCTAATTCAGCAATACGCTGATCGAGCGCTTCGTTCTCGGCATCGGCTAATTCTGCGGCGCCACCGCTCGCATCAATCGCATCGCTGGAACTCACTACGCTCAGCTGACCCTGCGGCTGATCATCCTGACCGGGTGTTGCATCCGACGGTGCGGCCAGTGGCTGAACGGCAACTTCGGCGAATTCTTGATTCTGACGCGTTACTTCGTCAACCGCATCCCGAGGGTCGATCGACTGTATCTCTTCTAAAGTCGGAACACGCAAAATCTGACCACTGCGCATTCTATTGATGTTGCCATCGGCGAAAGCATCGGGGTTTAGCTCCTGCAGCGCCAACATGGTTTGCTGCATGGATACCGCGCTGTTTGGTCTAACTTGTAGCGCAATGTCGGAGAGCGTGTCGCTGTCACCTGTCTCAATAGTTGCTGGCTCGACAACTTCTGGCTCAGGTTCGACAGGCTCTACCGCTGCCTCGATGACTTCTGGCTCAGCCTGCGCAACTTCTTCGACGGGCTCTTCTTCGACGGCTGGCTCTTCTTCAACAACTACCTGTTCTTCCACTACCGGCTCTTCTTCGACTGCTGCGTCGGGTGTAACGGGCTCTTCTGATACTGCTTCAGTTTGAAGCGGCTCTACTGCCTCGGCGTCCGCCACATCTTCCACGGCCTCTGGCTGTGGGGATATAACTTCGGGTTGTAGGTTTGCAGCAGAACTTGTTGAACTCGGCGCAGACACCGCCGGTGTTGGTGTCACAGAAGGCTCTACAAAAACCGGATTGAAATCCGTCGCTTGAGTACTTGTTGGAGGCCGCAAAATTGGGCTTATCGGCTGTCTAATCTCAGTAGCCGATTGTTGATCGTTGAACACGGGAAGATCTAATAGGATCGTGTGTTCGCTAAGCAGTCGACCATTCGGCCAGCGTGTATCGAGGATAAAGCTTAGGTAAGGCTCGCGGACGATTTGCGAGGAAGTAACAATAACTACGTTGCCCTGAGCTGCAGACTCAACGCTGAAACGGATATTAGAA
>NVUL01000059.1 GCA_002401885.1 SAR86 cluster bacterium | reverse complement strand
GTACTGTATATTTACTCTGACCCCAATTTTGTTCCCCAATTTTGTTCCGGTCATTTCTGTTAGGTGCTTTGATTTTCGCTTTTATAACTTCCTGCTAATAACCAACCACACCCAAACCAAGAAAGCCCCCAAAACTCTACCCAAAAGAGAGTATCGTTGAAATCAAAACTATTCCCGATCAAGAACAGAACAACGATTCCCACCACCATCAACACACAAATCAAGCGATAGAGATTGGCTCGATTCTTCTTGCCTTTTTTCCGCGCGCGCACAGAGAAAAACCACATAAGCGCAATAAGACACGCAAAAAGGAGAACAGCGGAAATGCCATGAATGATTCGGGGTTCTAGCCAAAACGAATTGGAAATTGCCTGCACCCACTTGGCTGGCATATTTTCTTCAGAAAATCCCTTTGTAGGGAAAATAGCCACGCAAATAGCGAAGAAACAAGCCATCTTACTTAAATAGTACTCCCAATCTCTCCCGACACCCGTTCCATTGTATGCAGACAAAAAGAATCCTACCGCTATCAATGATCCCACGAAAACATCCCGTGAGTCGGTCCAGTAAGAGATGCTAATAGACGTCAGTTCGTTATCGCTACCTGAAAGCAGCCACACAGCAGGCGACAGTGAAAGCGCAATAATTCCAACTATTACACGCATTACTTTGTGATTTATTTGGCGCCGTGAAGGCAATTCTTCATTCATCCGGTAATCCTCATTGAATTGATTACATTTTTTACTACTGAGGTATTGGCCCAAAATTTCTTTTCTATCTAATTCGTCCCTCGAAGAAAACCCCAACATTCCCCTGCTCACCCTCAGCCCTTAACCTGAACCTCAGCTCATAATTCCCATTAGACGTCTCCAAAACAGAAAGCGTCCCCACAAGCTCCAAATCAGCCGTCGGTGACTTAGTCCACGTACCACTAGCGCTCCGCTCTCCAACAACTTCAGAGTCGATCACCCAATCCTGCTCAATAATTTGTGCCGCGAAGTGCGTATAAAGCTCCCCTATACCCAAATCAGATTTCAAATTGATATCAGTTTCCGCAGTATTATTGCCACTTGAAGAACTCCCTCCAATAAAGGCGCCTCGTGGTTGAATATTCTCCGATTCAGGCACTTCCATGCGCGGCATATATTGCCTCACCCCTCCTGAGAAGCCCATCTGCGCCATTGCCTGCTCTTGCTGAGCAATCTGGTTTGCACAGCTCCGCTGAGGATTCCCGAATAGGTTGTACCTGCCGATCGCAAAATAATTTGAGGAGCCCCTCTCGGTTGAACTAATAGACAGGCGCCCTATTTCATCATGACAAAGTGCAGTAGCGATGTTAGTAATGGCAGGAGCGGAAGCCACAAAACCACTGTCTGAAGCTCGCGGCCTCATTTCTGGAAACTCCTGCCAATTCTCCTGTTCGAAGGCTGCGATAAGCGACTGCATTCCCTGTTCTCGACTCAGATTAGTACTGAGCACTGCACGAACGTTATAGTTATCAATAACACTCCCCACAACAGAGAAGTCATCTGGAACTGTGAACGCGGGGAATTCATTGGCAATATCAGAGTAGATTTCGAGCTGGTTGTTGAGTGAAGCATCGAACAAAACCTCGGCTACGTCGATGGGTATGGAGTCTTCGAACTCGGTATCTGCGTTGCTCGGCAGCCCAACAACCATCGATAGAGCGAGCGCTATAGAAAGTAGCTTGTGCATAGGAGCCTCCGAATATCATGAATGAATTGGAGACTTTACTTTGCATCTTAGAGATGCAAATTGCAATGATATTTGTGGGTCCAATAAGTGGGGTCAGAGCATCAGCACTTTCCGACCCGTCCTAGGCCCAACGCAAATAAAGCTCACCGTCACCCAGCAGATAGCGAACCACATCCAGCAAATCGACAGCCAGCGATAGACCCGCCGTAACCAGATAGAAGTGAACGTACTTACCAAATGCCGTACTCATACCGAGCTCCTTGCGCCGCATAAGTACATACACAAACGCCGGCGTCCAGGCGATGAGATGCGCCATTCCCAGTAAGCGCACATAGCCGAAAGTGTTATACATCCAGTCCATCAGGATCGCTGCAACTACAAACGACACAACGATCGCCAGACACTCCTTGCGCAGCTTCCAGGCACCCTCCACCTTGGTAAGAGCAAAGGGGATCGCCGCTATATTAGCGATGACCAGCAGCATCACCCAGGCTTGCAGCCACAGCGGTTCGCTAAAAATGGCCTCATTCAGTGTTGCTGGGATACTCAACTCTTCCATCGTGTGCTCCCTTGCTAGGTAGTGGTTTAAGTGACCATTGGGATCGGAGTAAATCTACAGTACTGTATACTTACTCTGAGCCCATTTTTATCTTGTTGATTAGTTCTGTGCAAGATACTAACTTACGCCCCATACCCCGCAAAATACAGTGAGCATCATGAAAACCAAACTACTCCTATTTATTTCAGTCCTGATAGCCCCAATTGGTGTATCCCTCGCCCAGGCAGCTGACAACTACGTAGCACCCAGAACGGAATGGGGCCAGCCCGACTTGCAGGGCGTCTGGAATTTCAATTCCAGCACACCGATGCAGCGACCCGAGCGCTTCGGCACCCAAGAATTTCTAACGCCAGCAGAGGTAGAGCAAGACCGTGTCCGGCAGGAAGAACGGCGAATTGCCGCCGATGCGGCGGAAGCCGAGCTGGTGCTGAACCCTCAAGCTCCGCCTGCAGGTGAGAATCCTGGTGGCTATAATAATTTCTGGTATGAATCTGCGGGCATCGGCGAAAACGTTCGCACCTCGCTGATCGTCTATCCGCCAAACGGCCGTTTTCCTGATCGAGTCGAAGGCACTGCGGTGCATACCGCAAATCTTGGGGACGATGTCGAGGGCGACCGTCCCGTACTTGCCGTCTTCGGCGGCATTGGCAAGGATGGACCGGAAGACCGAGGTCTATCCGAACGATGCCTAATAGGCTTCAATGCCGGGCCTCCATTTACCGGGGGTGGTTACAACGCGAATGTGCAGATTTTTCAGAACAAGGACCATGCGGTAATTATGACCGAGATGGTTCACGACGCGCGCATCGTTCCGCTGGATGACCGTGGTGTACTGGATGATGATATTCGTCAGTGGTCGGGTGATTCTCGAGGCTACTGGGACGGCGATTCGCTAGTGGTGACGACTAGGAACTTCACCGATCTCACTCCCAGCTTCAGCCGCTTTGGAAACGCCAAAGACAAGATGCTCACCGAGCGATTTACGCGTACCGACCAATTCACAGTTGAGTACGAGTGGACGCTTGAAGATTCTTCCACCTTTACTGATAAAATTGTTGCGACGATGCCAATGACCAAAGTGGCAGGCATCCTGTATGAGTATGGCTGCCACGAAGGCAACTATGGCATGCAAAACATTCTTCGTGGGGAACGCATGCTTGAGCGTCGTGCCGCTGCGGGAGAGAGTGGGAACTAGTTATTTGGGGTCAGAGTAAATATCCAGTACTGGATATTTACTCTGACCCCATTATCTATTTATTAACCTTTTTTTCGCTTTGTCTATGATATTCAGCAGCCGCCATAATTCGTCGATTGACTCTAAACTTGCACAAAATCGCGTGCACATGGTTTTTTACAGTGCTTAATTCAGCTTGTAGCTCACGAGCAATTTCTTTGTTCGACAAACCTCGATCGATAAGTTCAACAACTTCAATTTCCTTGGCGGTCAATTTCACATTGCCACACATTTCAGCTTATCCTTCGGCGAATTACTCGCCACCCTTATTCGTATTATTTTAAAAATTGGGCTCGGGACTACCTCCTAGTCCCCTCAATATCGGTCCTAACACTAAACAAAGTCTTGCCCGCAGTAATATATAGAGTACGCAGATCCGGACCACCAAACGCCGCGTTGGTAATCGTGTCCTCGGGAATTGGGATATGTTCGAGTAGTTCGCCTGAGGGTGAAAATACATGGATACCCGCGACGGTAGCAAGTGTTTCACTGGTCCCGCGCAAATTGTTTAAACCAGCGGCGACATACAAATTACCTTCGCTGTCGATGGTCATGCCATCCCCGCTGCGCCCGGGATAGAAGTCATGAAACACGCGCGAATTACTAACCCGGCCTTCGGCACTCAAATCATAGGCGCGAATCAGCCTTGGGCCCCCTTCGGCTTGCTCAGTCTCGATGACATACAAGGTGGCATCATCTGGAGAGATTATTATGCCGTTTGGCCGCATTACCTCCGGCTCGGTGAGGATTCGTTCTATCGTTCCATCTAGATCTATTCGGTATACGCCGTGTACTCCGGTCTGCTCAGGCCGAGGATTGGGCCCGGGCCTATCGGTAAAATAGATGCGCCCAAGCGCATCGAAAGTTAGATCGTTTGGTTGATGCAGCTGCTTGCCGTTGTATTCATCGGCAATGACTTCAATTTCACCCGTGTCCATATTGGTTCGAGTGACGCGCGGCAATACCGTATCGCCATCACCCCCTTCGCAGGCTAGCAAGCGCCATTCGCTGTCAAAGATCAAGCCATTTGCACGGTGACTAGGCTGACGAAATACGGAGACCGCGCCTTCTGGCGATCGCCGCATTATTCGATTACTGTAGAGGTCAGTGAAATAAACCGTGCCATCTTCCGCCACGGTTGGCCCCTCAGTGAAGGCGACAGTCGCTGCCACCGACACGGAGCGTTCTGCCGATAGCTGCCCACAGGCGGAGATCAGAGGCAACAAGACAATTGTCATCCAAAGGGTAAGTCTCTTCATTTGCGTTACTCCCAACTAGTTAATATCCGCCGCCGGCCAAGCCGCACCCTCACGCACATTGCTCAGGGGCACCCTGCCTTTATACAGAAACTTCTGAACTCTCTTGCCTTCGTAGGTTTCAGTCGTATAGATATTACCCTCTGAGTCAGTTGCTATACTGTGTGGTGAGAAAAACATGCCGGGCTGTCTGCCTCCTTCACCAAACGTGTAAAGCACCTCTAGAGAATCCCGATCCAGAATATGCACCTTCATATTTGAACCATCAGCCACGTAGATAAATTCCTGATCATCGTCTTGAGAAAAAGCAATATCCCAGGTTGAGCCCATAGCCAGCGTTTCCGGTGCAACCATTCCCTCTTTCACGAAGGTGCCATCGGGCCTAAACACCTGAATTCGGTCGCCGCCTCTATCGCACACATAGATCAGATCGTCATTCGATGGCTCGGCGCAGTGCACCGGCCCCTTAAATTGCTGTGGCAAAGGCTGACCGGGAATATAGCTATTGTCAGCCTCGTCATCAGGGCGATTGCCATAGGCCCCCCAGTAGCGCTTGAATGCACCGGTCGCAACATCTACTACGGCTACTCTGCGGTTAACGTAGCCGTCTGCCAGATAGGCCTCGGTACCCGTTCTATCAATCGCGATCTCGGCGACGCGGGCAAAGTGCGTTGTGCTATTGCTGTCGCGCCCATTGCCCGGCTCGCCAATAGTACGTACATATTCACCATCGCGAGTGAACACCAATACATGGGAGTCACCACTGCCATTTCCACCAATCCAAACATTGCCGTTGGCGGCTACCTCAATCCCATGATTTGATGCAGGCCATTCATATTCACCACTCTCTGAAATACCGCCCCAGGAGCTAACTAAATTTCCCTCGGCATCAAATTCCAAAATTGGCGGCGCTGCTGTACAGCATTGCGAATTACCCAGATCCAAACCTAACTCTTGTGACATGAACAACTCATCGGAATCGCGGTGTACGATGAAGACATGATCTCTTTCATCGACATCGACGCCTATGGTTCTGCCCAAAATCCATTTGTTTGGCAGGGGTTGCGGCCAAAAAGGATCGACTTCAAAACTGGGAACACTTTGGCCGTCATTTGCAGCGCTTACCGTTGTAGAAAGTAGCGCCTGACCGGCGTTAAGCGCGAACAGCAAGCAAGTTAGCAGTGTTAGGGACAATATTTTTTTTAGTGTGGTCATGAATTTTCCTTTTCCCTTTGTAATGAGCAAAGTACACGGACGGTAATTAGTCGATTCACCTAATTTAGTTAATAGCCCTGCAGAGGGCCTCTCTAACTATAAAGTGCCTTCACACTCTTGGCTTTTTACGCTAGCCAGTGTTTCTCAAGAAATCTAAAATCAACTGAGAAACGACACCTGCTTGTTCCTGCTGCACCCAGTGTCCGGCACCATCGATAAGATGCACTGCTCGCATATCTGTGCAGGCTCGCTCCTGCATACGCTCGAATGCTCCCGGACTCTGGTAGGTCCCCCAGTCGCTGCTACCACTGATAAACATGGAAGGCTGATCGATCGTTTTGCCGGAATACAGCTCCACTTCCGCACGGCCAATTGTAGTGCCACCCATACGATAGCCATTTAAGCCGCCTTGAAAGCTGGTGCGTCCATACTCCGCGGCATAGACCTGAAGCGCAGCATCGGGCAGCCAGGCATTAGCGGCTATTTCTGCGGCGGAAGGCATTTGCGCCGCCACTGTTTCTGCCATGCCGCTATCTAAGTCCATGATGTAGTACTCAGGCATCAATGCCCATTGCTCTGCTGTGCGCGCAGTAAGTCGATGCGGTTGGTTTCCTTCCCAGTCAGCACTTTTGAAGTGGTAATACCCTCGAATAAAATCATCAATGCCTTGCTCGGCATGCCACATGTTTTCATTCGCCTCACGGGTCCTGTAGTAGCGCTGATAGTGCTTGCGGGGCCGTGGCAGCTTCGCCAGAGCGGCGTAAACATCTGCCGTAGCAGGGACGTCTGATCGAGGTGGATTATCAATAGTATCGAAGGGTAAAGTTGAGGGCCCGCCAAACGGCGCGCTCATCATTACCACGGATTTGAATACATCAGGGCGAGTAAGGGCACACCAGCCGGCGAGCGGCGAGCCGGCATCGTGGCCAATAACAGCAGCCACCGACTCATAGCCAAAGGCAGCAACCAGACCCAAGGCATCGCGGACTTTGTTTAGGCGACGAAAGGGTGTCAGATCTGTGTCGTAATCGGCGCTCCACCCGGTAGTGCGCCCATAACCACGAACGTCGGGCACGATAACGTGATAGCCAGCCTCTGCCAGAGGCAACATGATTCGCCGCCAGCTGTAGGCCAGTTCAGGAAAGCCATGCAGCAACAATAAAGCTGGCCTGCCGCTAGCTTCATAGCCAGCTTCCAGCACATGAACTCGCAAGCCGTTCACATTGTTAACGAAACGGGAGCGAATTCCTGCAGGCAGCCATGCAGTAGGATAAGGCTGCAATTCTACGCCCACGCCAGTCGCCTGAGCTACCACAGCGCCAGAAGCTATTACAGCAGGTACAAGTACTGAGGATGCTAACAAAAATTGTCTACGCGAATAATCACTCATCGGTGTTCGCCTGATCCATTTTTGAGGCAGAGGCTAGACAGAATACTGTATTTTTACCCTTAGCCCAATTTTTTAGCTTAACGCATCAACAGCTACATGCACCCAATCGTTTAGAGGCACAGTTGAGAGTTAGCTTGTCAGTAAGCCGCAAAAGATAAATAATCAGCTGGTGTTTGAGTACTAATTGCTAACTAGAGATTCGGCCTACAAGTAAAAACAGCCTTCCGGAGATACTGCGATGAGCAAGATCACACGACGCGATTTTATTAATCATGCAGGTTTGTACACAGCGGGGGGCATCGCCCTCTCGGCTAGCACGTCAGGGTTCATGAGCAGGGCAGCGCATGCGCAACCGATGCCCGACTGGCTCTCCCTAACTGACGAAGCTGCACTTGAGCCAGATCTCCCCATAATCGACCCCCACCACCATCTATGGGACAGACCTGGCAATCGTTACATGCTCGAGGACCTGCTTCTCGACACCAGTGCACACAATGTTCGGCAGACCGTTTTTGTAGAATGCACCTCGATGTACCGAGCCGATGGACCAGAAGAACTAAAAGTTGTTGGAGAAACCGAATTTGTGCAAGGCGTTGCTGCCAAGAGCGCCAGCGGCGGCTACGGTGAAACACGCGTGGCGACAGGCATTGTCGGCTCGGCCGACTTGCGTTTGGGAGATCGAGTTGCAGCGGTTCTGGAAGCGCAGATTGCAGCCAGCCCGCAGCGCTTTCGTGGTATTCGCCATCGGGCCGCTTGGGCAGACCTGTCCGTGACCCCTAACCGGGCCGCCGACGCACCCAACCATATTCTATTGGACCCAGAATTCCGTAAGGGCTACGCACATCTCCGCACCTATGGACTTTCATTTGAAGGCTGGCTGTATCACACGCATATAGCCGATCTTACCGATTTAGCTAAGGCCTTCCCGGATACAACAATTATATTCAACCACCTCGGCGGGCCCATCGGTATCGGCAGTTACGCGGGCCGGCGTGACGAAGTATTCGCAGCATGGAAACCCGCTGTCGCCGAGCTTGCTAAATGCCCTAACGTTGTAGCGAAAGTTGGTGGAATTCAGATGGTTGTTAATGGCTACGGTTGGCACGAGCGAGACAAACCACCAACGTCGGAGCAATTGTTGCAGACCAATCAGGACTGGTATCACTACATAATCGATCAGTTTGGGCCAGAGCGTTGCATGTTTGAGAGTAATTTTCCTGTCGATAAACTATCGTGTTCCTACACTGTACTGTGGAATCAATTTAAGAAATTGACGACAGGCTACTCTACGGACGAGCGGGCAGCACTGTTTCACGATACTGCACAGCGAGTGTATCGACTACCAAATGTATAAAGAGGAACAGCGAAAATTCACTACAGTATTTTCCTGACACCTCAATTTCACTATTTCTAACATCCAGTATTTGGAATAAGGATTTTCATGCGTAGAATTTTGTCAGTGTTAATATTACTCGCCTCAAGTAGCGTTCAAGCCGACTTGAAACTCACTGTATTTGATTGCGGCCAACTAATCTTTTCCGATGTCAGTGCATTCGGACTAAGCAATAAAGAAACGGCCGTGCGCGAATTATTCGTGCCTTGCTACCTGATTCAGCATGACGAACACCTCATGGTATGGGATGCAGGCTTGCCACTGGCCGATGTTGGGCAGACCAGCGGAAATTCACGCTACGAGAAATCCTTTCTCGACCAACTGGCAGACATCAATATTGAACCTTCTGATATCGACCTAGTCGCTTTCTCTCACATGCACTACGACCATGTCGGTGCCGCCAACGCCTTCACCGATTCCACGCTGCTTATTCAAGAGACTGAAGCTGTAGCGGCATTCGAGCATCCGGAAGATAACCCGGTGTTTCGAGCGGAGCTTTATAATGCGCTTAGAAATACGAATCGACGTAGCCTGAATGGCGATTACGATGTTTTTGGCGACGGTAGCGTTAGGATCATCTCCGCCCCAGGACATACACCGGGACATCAAGTCTTATATTTGGACCTCAGCAACTATGGCCCACTCATTTTGTCAGGCGATTTGTATCACTTCGAGGCAAGCAGAACCTTGCGGCGCGTACCTGGGTTCAATACTAACGTCGAGGAAACATTGAACTCAATGGATAAAATAGAGGAACTGTTGGTGACGAGCGGAGCTACCTTCTGGATCGAGCACAGCAAGCAACTCGCCGAAAGCTTAAATTTGGCGCCCGCGTTCTACGACTAAATTGAAACGAAGATTCACCGTCCCCTACTTCACAACCACCTATTAAAAGTGTCCGCTATTGGCGGTTCATAAAGGAAACCGGCCGATTTTATTGCCCCCGGCAATCGCCCCAACCCAAATCTCTTCGCCAACCTCGATGGCGACGGTTCCAAGAATAAGAATATCATCCGAGGGATAGTCTAGAAGTTGTTGCACCGTTAAGGTATCTGTTTCGATTCTGGCAACTCGTGTTGATACGCCAGCGCATCCTGCACCACTGAGACAACCGCCAACAGCTGCCATGGTTTCTGAATACTGACCAGCGGCTAGCAAAGATCCATCGGCTGCCCAACGGACATTGTCGACATGGAAGCCCACCTCAACGCTTTCCCTTATCACCGGCGTTTGACCCCGCGATAATCGAACGAGAGATTTTTCAGCCCAACCACCAATGTAATACCAGCGGCCATCCGTGGATATTACCAACCCATTAGGGCCAGGCATCTGACTGCCTGGCACTTCTATCCAGCCATTTGCCGTGTGCCACTCCCAAAGGTTTCCAGCCGCTATATTAAAGTTCGTCGCGGTGAAGCCACCATCAGGTAGCGCCGCAACAGAATTAAGACCAACACCCGCTGGCGCGATAACACATCCAACCCAGGTCAGCTTTGGTACGACTGCCGTACTGTCCACATCGAAGATCTCCACTGATTCGCGCTCTCCGTGTGCTACGACATACAAGGTATGACTGCCGTCGCTACCTACAGCCAAGCTCAAGCCATGGGGTCTGAACAGGTTGCCAGGCGGGTTCGGACAATCAGGGTAAGTTTCAGAATCGTGTTCAATTGTGGCTGCCGCAGAGGGGAAAACGACAGCGGTGCTGTAATTTTCGGAATGTGCGACTGATAGATAGCCTTCATCCTCCATGCTGGAAACGATAACCCAAGGTGTGCCAGCAATGGGCATAAGATCTTCGGGGCTCACCGGCCCACAGATAAACTGTGTATCACCATTCGAATCGCAGTCTGCAGAAGCTGCAAAAGCAAAGCCAAGTGGGAAAGAGATCATTAGGATAAAGACGCTGAATCTGGACAAATTCATGTGACGTTCCTCAGTGGTATAGCAAGAGGAACAAAGAATAGAAGTTACCCTGCGCGAAGTCCATCACGATCTAGTTACTGCTGCCGGAGAGTCTGCTCTTCGACAGCAGTAGGGATATCAAAGGGGAGGGAGTCCTTTGATCTCGGAATTTCCTATCCAATATCAAACCCCTTGGGCCAATTCGCCTACGCGCTAAGGCTGATTTTCCGCCTCAAGCTTCCGCTCCTGCCGATCCTTCTCTTCTTCGATGGCTGACTCTATTATCTTCAACATAGCATCCACATCAGCGGCCTGCGTGTTCTCGGCAAAAAGCCCGGTAAGCTCAGTATCTGCCCGCAAGTCGCCATCTTCGTACAGTTTCCAGATTTCCTTGGCGTATCCGGTCTGCAACAACTCCGGCGCGAATTGGCCGTAGTAGCTGCTTATCTTATTCACGTCACGCTCCAGCATGGACTCGGCGTTATTATTTGCTGCGGCATCCACCGCCTGCGGCAGGTCGATAATCACTGGCCCATTCTCATCTACCAGTATATTAAATTCGGATAAGTCACCATGTACTAAGCCTGCACAAAGCATCTGCACCACAAAACGCATGACTGCGGCATGGCCTTGCCGGGCCTCCTCGGCAGACATAGCCACGTCGCTAAGACGAGGCGCCACGAGACCCTCACTGTCGGTAACCAGCTCCATTATCAAGACGCCGTCGATACAGGTATAGGGCTCTGGAACCCGTACACCAGCAGCGGCGAGTTTACGCAGCGCATCTACTTCGGCATTGTGCCAAGTCTTCTCCTGCTGCTCGCGGCCAAACTTGGAGCCTTTGTCCATCGCACGGCTGCGTCGGCTATTACGTGACTTTCGACCTTCTCGATAGAGCACCGCCTGCTTGAAGCCGCGTTTGGCTGCTTCCTTGTAGACCTTGGCGCAGCGGATTTCGGAATTGCAGCGGACCACATAGACATCGGCCTCTTTACCGCTCATCAGCCTGCTGATGACGTCATCAATTAGACCTTCTTCTATGAGAGGCTGGATTCGTTTAGGGATTTTCATGGCGTCTTTTTACAGCACTGGGATTAGGTAAGCTAGAACAAACTTGAGATAAATGGCATTGCAAGCACGTGAACTCAGCAGATCAAGTGTTAGTCAAAGCCAACAAAATTAGCAAAGTCCTCGGTCTCAGCCCGGCGCGACTTGACGCTATTCGCCGAGAATTCATCATTTGGATAGCCCATGGCTATACAGGTAAGAATACTCTGATCATCGGGAATTCCAGCATGCTCTCTAACAACCGGCGTTTGCATCACTCCTTGGCCGTTGATGACCGTTCCCAAACCTCTCTCCCATGCAGCGAGACAGATACCGTAGGAGATCGCACCTAGGTCAAACTGCGCAATCGCAGCAGGCTCTAGAACCTTGTCGTAGGTAAGCACTATAGAGACCGGCGCATCGAACTGGCGAAAGCCACGCATCACCCAATCCGTGCGCTTCTCCTTGTCGTCGCGCTCTATACCCATCGCTTCGAACAGTTGTACGGCGATCTCGATCTGCCGTTGGCGGTGAATGCCCTCGTAGGCTTCTTTAGTGGGAAAATCGCGCTGTGGCTTTATCCCTGCCACCATGTTTTCCGTGTTGCCTTTACGGATTCTATCCAGCGGCTCACCGGTGACGACGTACAGGTTCCAAGGCTGGGTGTTCATGGAGGACGGTGCCCCCTTTGCGACTTGGATTATTTCTTCGATGACCTCTCGTGCTACGGGCTTATCTTGATAACCGCGCACGCTACGTCTAGTCTGTACTAGTGTTTCAAATTCCAAGCTTCCTACTCCTTTCCCTATAAATCGCTCCGCCAAGCGGCGGCGCTGCCTATTATGCCTAGGATTAAGGAAATGGAAACTATTTAAGAATAGATTATTAGGCAGAAACTACAAACCAAGGAACTAATCCTAGAATGTAGCTCGAACCTTGAACGTAAAGCGAACGCCGTTAGTGGTGCAGAAGCGTTCGATCTCTCTGATATCCCCATCGCGCAGATAGCCATTGAAGCGCCTTCTTTCCCGACAGCTGTCATGATCCAAGAGATTGTCCGCCTCGATACGATAGGTAAATCCTCCGAAGCCTACTTTCTCCGCAAACAGACTTAGATTGCTGTTTGAGCCAATGTAAATAACGTTGTCTATATCATAGAAGGGCCGATTGCCATCATTGCCATCTCGGTAGTTAAAACCGTAGTTGAAGTTTTGTGATGGCACGTCGTGACGAAAACCTAGGCGAAAATTTCCTCTGTCGAAGGGCACGACCTTTCTGTTCTTGCCAATTAGCGGAGCAAATATTTTTGAATCTTGCACCAATAGGCCTGCGGTAACTACAGCCTGCGGGAGATTCAGAAAACCCAAGCGGATGCTGGCGTTGAGGTTGAGGCCATATACTGTGCCGTCACCCACATTGCCGTTGGTTGTCGCGAGATTGGTTGGGCTTGTTGAAACATCGATACGGTCGATCGAATTGCCAACATCGTAGTAGAACAGTCTGGAATTCAATACACCGCCATCGTTAGGCAGTCGATAATCGAGATTGACGTTGTAACGCCAGACCTCTTCCTGCTCTAGTTCGGGATTTCCGGCGATAGTATCCTGGTCCTCATCTCTGTCATTGGTCGCCGCCGAGAAGTCTGAGAATCTCAACTGCGACACATCCAGTTCAGCAGACATGCGTAGCTGAAAGCTGCTGCTCATATTGAATCTGAAATCGACTTTGGGTTTTAGGAAGTCAAAGCTTCGACTCTTATTCACATCACCAGATTGCGAGATCTCTGAATCTTCATAGAGCAGACTACTTTCTAAAGACATTCGCTGATTGATCTGCCAGTTGTGCACAGCGAATCCTTCGTAGCGAATCTCCTCTACAGTAGAAACAGCATTGGGTATGGAAATAGGTGTTAGGCCGCCGTGATCGACTGAGGGAGTCCCAGGAATGCCTAAGCCAATCTTCAAAGATGAATCTAGAATGGTTTGCGCCCGCTCTAAACCAATCTCCAAATTCTGATTCTCGACGAGATTCCATGCATAGGATGTGCGGACTATGCGCTCACGTTCGCGGCTGCTGGTATCAAGGAAGAGGTTCTTAGTTTCCGCACCACCAAGAATTGGAGAAAAGAATCGTTCGCGGGTAATTGCGTTGTTTCTCTCGTTCACGATGAAGAGAATTTTATATTTCCCGCCGTTATCAAAATTGTGTTCATAGTCTCCGCCGAACTCCCAGTTATCCGACGTTGCGGGAATATCCTCACGCTCTGTCGATAGCGTTGGCGGCGAGTTCTGAAAATTGGTAATAGTCCTGAGCAGGTTCGAGGGCGGATCGTTTTCACGGTAAAGAGCGTTAAAGGCAATTCTATCTGCAGGTGAGAACTGATAAGAGATATTCGAATTCAAGGTGTAGGTAGTCTGATCCCGCGTGCGCTCGAACTCACGCACATCATTTAAACCAAGTCCCGGGGGCAACACACTGATCTCATAACTTTCTAGCGCCTCATAGTCCGATGCGACTTGAGCGCTCAGCAGATAATCGAACTGCCCGGTTTGACCACTGAATGAAAACGTACCAATTGGTTCGACATTGCCGTCTTGAAAATGCGTCGCGCCGAGTTCGGTAGATATGCTGGAACTGGATTGTGACTCGAACAATACAATGTTAACTAGCTGTCCAGTATTACGCACATCCAGATCACCCGAAGTGCCGCGTATTATTTCGATGTACTGCACTTGGTCTGCCGAAATCCTATCAAGCTGACTGCTGGCCTCGTTCGCCTTGCCAGCCATGCGTTTACCATTGATCAGTATCTGTTCGCTAGCACCGAGACCGCGATTCGCTCCATTGAAGCTTTGAACTTCATTACTCTCAAGCGCCAGACCGATGCCGGGTATAACATTCAGCATGTCATTGACTGACACCGGACCGTATTGCGCGAAGAAAGAGGCTGGGTAGGTAACTGTGGATTCGTCTTCGGTGGTTTCCTGTGCTGTTGCTGGAACACCTATTACTAACAGCAAAACCATTGATATTATTATTGAATATTGCACTGTACGCTCCGAGGGACGGTTCTTCACTGAAGTTCATTTTAACTGGGACAGAGATTAAATACAGTGCTTACTGAACTCTCTCACCTCAAATATCTACCACTCAGCTCGTTGATTTCCTATCTTGGCACGACCAGAGCTAGCCGCACCTGAACCTGCCACGCTTCCGTAGAAAAGGCCGGATTGATAGATCAACCCGGCCTTAGCTCAAAGCTCTCCAGTTTACTGCGATCTTCGTACCGAGCCAGAAGGCACAAACGCCCGAAACACAAACAGCGCTAATGCAAAAACTCCGACTGCAAACACTATATCCCCTGGAACACGCGCCCATACCAACCCCTCCATCAAGGCACTGTGCATAAACTCTTCCGATCTAGCGAGCGCATAGTATTCGTTTATGCTGGCATAGGTTTGCCAGAGACCTTGAGGCAGCAGAGAGAGAAACGTCATCATCGCCAGCCCAATATTAAGGCTCCAGAAGCTAACCTTAAGGCACTTCTGATTCCAGTTTTTAAACTCTGTTAGTCCGCGCATGCAAAATAACATCAGGCCGATACCTAACATTCCATATACACCGAAAAGAGCAGCGTGGCCATGGTTTGCTGTGGTATTGAGACCTTGCATGTAATACAAAGCAATAGGCGGATTGATTAGAAATCCGAACAATCCAGCTCCGATCATATTCCAAATTAACACGGCGGAGAAAAACATGAACGGCCAGTGATAGGCCTCTTCCCACAGGGATTGTTTTTCGACCTTGGCTCTACTGTATGCTTCGAAACCGACCACCATCAACGGCACTACCTCCAGAGCAGAAAACGTAGCACCTAACGCGAGCACCGATACCGGCGTGCCGCTGAAGTAGAGGTGATGGAAGGTGCCTAGCACGCCGCCTGTTAGGAAGATAATAGTGGCGAAGAGCACAGACACCGTGGCGACAGAGGCCCGCAGCAGCCCCATACGGACGAATAGCGTTGCAATTATCGCTGTCGCAAAGACCTCGAATATTCCCTCAACCCACAGATGCACAACCCACCAGCGCCAATACTCCATGATGCTGATATGCGTGTTCTGACCCCACATCAGACCCGCACCGTAGAGCAAGCCTATGGACGCCGTTGAGACAACAACTAGAAAGGCCAGAGAACCGCTAGCCTCATCTCTCAGAACCGGCCAGATTGCACGCAACACCAACGCTACCCAAAGCAATAGACCAATGAAAAGATATATCTGCCAGAACCTCCCTAGGTCGACATACTCATAGCCCTGATGACCGAACCAGAAGTTGATTTGCATATCGTCGATGAAACCATGGACTGCCAGCCACTGACCCGCAAAAGAACCAATCACGATGACCAGCAAGCTAACGAATAAGAAGTTAACACCCAAGCGTTGAAACTTGGGTTCATGTCCCGAGAGAAGTGGCGCCACATAGAGGCCGGTAGCAAGCCATGCGGTAGCGATCCACAAGACAGAGAGCTGTGTGTGCCAGGTTCGGGTAATGGAATACGGCAGATAATCTACCAGGGGCAATCCGTAAAGCCCCTGACCTTCGACGGCATAGTGTGCGGTGACAATGCCCAGCAACATCTGCGCGACAAACAGCGCAGTTACCAGCCAGAAATATTTTGCCGTTGCCTTCATGGAAGGTGTGTTATGAATAAGTGCCAAGGCATCGACCTGCGCAAAACCTTCGATCGGCTCCATATCATCACGCCAGATATCCCACTGCCGCGCGTAATACCAGACCAAGCCACCGATGCCCGCAAGGAGAAGAAATATTGAAATGAAACTCCACATATAGAGTGATGCAGGAGGCGTGTTTCCAACCAATGGATCGTGGGGCCAATTGCTTGTATAGCTAATGCTATCGTCGGGCCTATTGGTGACGGCAGCCCACGCCGTCCAGAAATAGAATGCCGTCAGCGCATGGGCCTCACTATCATCTAATGCCGAATGGAGGGGAAATGCGTATTCACGACGAAGTTCGACGGCATCCGCGCCTTCCACCTGATAGAGATTCCTGTAATGGACTGCGACGCTACCGATTGCAGCCGCTCTTTCATCACTAACAGTCAATGTGCCGGAAGTTGGATCGAACCTGTTCTCTCGCATCTCCACGCGCAACGTGACTTTGTGCTGTTCTAGTCGCACCTCCTCGGAGACAGAGGACTGACCGCCATCGCGCTCGGCAATCATCGCTAGCAATGATTCTGCCTCTCTATGTAACCAGTCGGCGCTCCAGTCAGGGGCAAGATAACTGCCATGACCCCAGATGGACCCCTGCTGCATCCCTCCTGTCGATTGCCAAACATTTTGTCCGACATTGATATCTTCAAGGGTGAATAATAGCGTCCCGGATTCAGAGACTACGCGATCCGGAATAGGCGGGGCCTCCTGATAAATCTTGTTCCCAAAATAGAGCAAGATCGAAAACATGATGACCATGCTCACAATCAACAGTGCCCAGAGTCGACGAACCGTGAAAGTAGTGCGGTATGATTCCATGCTGTCTTCGCCTCGAAAACCCAAGTTTTCAGTTGAATAGATTTAAATAGTCTGCAGCTGAAGAAATAAAGAAGCATTGGGCGATAGAAATACATAGAAGCCAGCCCACCGCCATTGCCGAGCTATCACCAGTAACACAGTAGCAAACACAAAGATTCTATGGCTTGATGTCCATCAAGTTCCCTCGCTCTATCCATGGTGCTGGGACACAGCACTGCCTGACCGCCTAGTACATATTCGTGGCTTAGACATAGCCTACCCGATGATTGCCGCGTATGATTGTTCATCTACAACATAATAGAGCGCAGCGAGGCCACCATGACTAGCAAATCTATCTCTCGACGTCGATTCCTACAAGCCGGCGGAGCAGCCGCTATCGGATTACCCTCCTTTGCTCGCGGCTATACAGCCTCAGAGATGCGAGGCTTCTATGCCAACGGCGAGATGTCGATCAATGTCTCAAAATGGGAGCTAGACACCCCAGCCCTGTGTGTCGACCTGGATCTCCTGGAAGCCAATCTCGACCACATGGCTTCCACAATGACCGCCAACGGCATAGCGAGCCGCCCTCATGCGAAGACCCATAAGTGCCCTACTATCGCTCAGATGCAGATGGATCGCGGCTCGGTCGGTATATGCACCGCCAAGGTCAGCGAAGCGGAAGCAATGTTCCAGAATGGGATAGACCAAATTCTTAATACCACGGGCAATGTAACTCCAACGAAGATAAGCCGCGCTATGAATCTTCGCGCACAGTGCCCTGGCTTCATTCAGGCGACCGATTCTGAGCCGAATGCACGTCTACTCTCGGAGGCTGCCGTGTCGATGGGCATCGTTGCCGACGTAGTGGTCGATGTTGACCCCGGCATACGCCGCACCGGCACTCCCTTCGGACAACCTGCTCTACGGCTGGCACAGCTCGTCGATCAATTACCCGGCTTAAACTTTCGCGGCATGCTTTGCTATGACGCGGCGGCACAACACGTCGTCGGTTTCCAGACCCGAAAGGCGCAGACTCTCGAACGCATGATACAGGCTACCGACACCCTCGAACTCATGCAGCGTTCTGGACTTAACACTGAGATATTCAGTGGCGGTGGTACCGGCACTTACAATATTGACCACGAAACGAAGGGAATGACCGATGTGCAGGTTGGCAGCTACGTGTTCATGGATGCACAGTATATTTCGATCGGAGGGGAAGAAGATATTGAGGTATATTCCGACTTCGCCACTTCGTTGACTGTGATGACGACTGTCTTGAACGATCAATACGAAGGTCGCGCTACCTCCGATGCAGGCGCCAAGGCCTGCACGATTAACCAGCCTTGGCCTATCGTTAAAGGCGAATCTGGGATTACCTATAGATCTGGCTCTGACGAGTTTGGCACCATCATCTATGGCGACGACCCATCGCGTAATTACAAGGTTGGAGACAAACTCGAAGTCATCGTCTCGCACTGCGATCCAGTGGTGAATCTATACGATCAGATGTACGCGATCCGTGGGGACAAGGTCGAGGCAGTATGGCCAATCTCGGCGCGGGGTATGTCAGCCTAAGACACAACTTAGGCGAAGTAAAAGGGAGCTTACGCTCCCTTTTTTTATGCGTTGCTCTTTTATGCGTTACCCTTTTATGCGTTAAACAAGGCTCGCAGATGGGGATTCAACATTCTTCCCTGCGGATCTAGCTCGCGCCGCAGCTCCATAAAGTCTTTGAAGCGTGGATACAGCTCGGTCAGCTCAAGATGGGTGAGACTGTGCACCTTACCCCAGTGTGGTCGGCCGCCGTACTTCCAAAAGATGGGCTCGATGACGTTAAAGTAAGGTCGATAGTCTTCGCTGGCCGTTCGGTGAATCGAAATCGTCGCATGGGGATGATCACCATAGGACATACTTAACCAGTCATCATCGGCACCGACATAACGGTATTCCAACACGAAGTTTACATCGATCGCCTGATCGTAGATTGTCTTGAGAATCTCTCGCAGACACTCAGCACCCACTTCCGCAGGCACCGAATACTCCATCTCATTGAAGCGACTGTTGCGCACATTGGAAAGTATCTTATGAGATATATCGACAGACTCACTCGGCTGAATTCGAGATGCTGTCGCATTCGATTGCCGAAGGCGTTCGGCAGGAGTTGGGTTGTCGCTTAGACCTAAGGACTCGGCTATCGACGCATCGCTAGTAGGCTCTGCATCCAATTCTACCTCACCGATAGGCTCATCAGTCTCATCGATAGCCAGCACCAGCGAATAATCGGAATACACCAGCGGGAATATTTCGAAGTGTCGATGGTTCGCTGCCAGTTCATCGAAGTTCGCCAAGATATCTTCGGTTGGCGCCGCCCATTCACGCTTCTTCAGTTTATAGGCTTCTCTGTTCTGCAGTGTTACCTGCGTAACGATGCCGAGAGCTCCCACGTTCACGCGAGCAGCATGCAATAAATCTTCGTCGCTAGAATCGATGTCCATGACGTTGCCATTCGGAGTCACGAGGCGCAAGGACGTAATAAACGATGACAAAGCTTGCAGAGTAACACCGGTACCGTGAGTACCAGTCGCTATCGCGCCTGCTATTGTTTGCCTGTCTATGTCAGGCAGATTGATCATGCCCTGGCCGATCGCATCGAGCTGTGTCCCCAGATCACCGAGGCGAGAACCAGCGCCCAGAGTTACCTGCATTTTCTCGTTATCTGAATCTAGGATACCGTTCAATTGATCTATCACGACGAGGTGTCCGTCGGTTGGCACCAACGGGCTAAAAGAGTGACCTGATCCCACGGGGCGAATCGGCCCCAGCGTATTTCTCAATAAGCTCGTTAGTTCTTCTTCGCTGCCTATGTCGTAACGACCAGCGGGCTGACAGGTCTGACCACCAGACCAGTTGCTCCAAGATGCCGACTGTGCAAACGCCGCGCCTGAGCTTGCATAGGCTCCAAATAATGCCGCTCTAACACTTGAAGCCAGAAAAGACCTACGGGAATGCTTCTTCATGGGTTTGTCCCCGCCATATACGCAACCATCGCCCTAAAATCCGAAACTTCACAGGACATGCAATAGCCCAAAGGTGGCATTGAGTTAACACCAAGCAAGACGTTTTCGAGTATTGCCCGCTCACCCTGCGCTAATCTACGCTGCCATTCCTGTGTATCTCCCACCACGGGTGCACCTGCTTCTCCTGTGATATGACAAAGAGCACAGCTGCGTGCCCACTTTCCCATCACAGCCGTATCGGCCACATCGTTCCTAAATGGGTAAGAAATGAAACTACCCTCAGCGCCTGATGCCTGCGTACCTACGTTGCTGCAGCCTGTCAAAAAAACCGCCACTAACAATCCAGTAATTTGTAAGGAAATCGCTTTCATACCCTGCTCTCTAGAATTGTATTAATAACAAACCCAGCCGTGAATCGAAAGATTCATTGCTGGGCTTGATCCATTCAGCGCATACTAGAACTTAAACGAAGCGCCGATGCCATAAGTTCTTGGCATACCCAGCATTTCCTCATTAAAACCGAGGAATGACAGATCAAAAGCATAAACCAAATACTCTTTGTCCGCCAGATTTCGAGCCCACAGGGATAACTCTACATTGTCATTCGCTGATTGCCAGGATAATCGAGCATTGTAGAGTGAGTACGAATCCTGACTCAACAACGGGCTATTCTGTGCATCGAAGAACACATCATCCTGAAAACTGAAATCCAGTTGTGCCGTTAGCGTGCTGCCGCCACTAAGATGGAAGTCGTGTTGTATTAAACCGTTGTAGGTAAGGTCAGGTGACATCACGATCTGATTGCCGGAGAAATCATCACCAGTAACAGAATCTACAAAGTCTTCGTACTCGGTGTCCAAAATCCCCATACCGAAATTCACGAAGGTGTTTGCTGTTGGAAACCATTGCAACTCTAGTTCCGCACCAGCCACTTTGGCATCAGACGCATTGCTGAGCACTGAGAAGGTTTGATTTCCGACGACGGTAAAGGTAAATACCTGTAGATCTGTATAGTCGTAATAGAAGAAGGAGCCGTTCAAACGAACTGTCCTATCTGCCAGAGTCGTTTTGAATCCTGCCTCGTAGTTGATCAACTCTTCAGAGTCGTAAGGCACAATGCCGTCCACGGTGCTGTCGATTCCGCCTGCTTTAAAACCCGTAGAGATGCCGGCGTACAACAGCACATCATCGTTCACTGACCAATCCAGAACAGCTCGACCGGAGACGCTGTCGAAGTCTTTCTTGCCATTACCCGCGAAACGAACTGGAAAGTTAATAGACGGTTCGTTGTAAATTTGAATAACATCGTGTTCAGTTTCTTCGTCGGTATAACGCAGTCCCACATTTAGTTTCAGCACGTCATTCAAATCAATAGAAGCATCACCATAAAGCGAGAAGCTTTGTATGGTCTGGACTGTCCGGGAGGCACCGTTACTAACGAACTGCGCCGGACAGAATCCGTCAGGGTTACCCGGAGGAGGGGCGATAGTGCCGTCGCCACAGAAGTCCGCATCGTCAACACCAACGAAGAAGGGTCGTAGAGCACCCAGCACATTAAAACCAGTCTGGTCCTGCGCTTCATCGTCCAGGTAATAGGCACCGGCAATCCAGTTCCAACCGTCTCTCTGCTGGCTTAGTCGAAATTCCTGCGAGAATGTCTCCTGATTGACGCCCAGTATGGCGGAGATTAATTCATTAGGACTGGCATCCGTTTCTTCCGGGCGGGAATCTTCCAAGTCATCATAGGCAGTGATCGACGTAAACAGCATGTCGCCAATATCAACCTGCACCTTCAGTGAGGTACCCCAGAATTCGGTATCATTCTGTGCTTCGACGTTATAACTACCTTCGTCATAAGCACTTGCAGCCGGTATTACTGTGCCATCGGCCGTAGTAAAAGGCAGGTTCTCTGAATAACCAAAGGCGTCAACGCAGAGACCAGCATTGATGTCCCCTAAAGAACACATAGCTCCAGTGTCATCTAACAATCCAAGATGGCGATACTGCACGGCATCAGATTCGGTCTTACCACCATGAAGATTGAACAAGACATTTACCGAGTCTGACGGATCCCATTCGATAAGTGCGCGGTAGGCTAGCTCATCGGCACCCTGCTGATCATTGCCGGTGAGATTGTTCTTTAACCAGCCATCGGAATCAGTTTTTGAAACAGCCAAACGAAAACCAACTGTATCCGATAACGGACCACCTATAGCTGCTTCTACACTGGTATAACCGTATTCGGCGGCAGTTACGCTTACGTCGCCTTCAAATTCCTCAGTAGGTTTTTTTGAAATATAATTTACCGCACCGCCAGTGGCGTTGCGTCCGTAGAGTGTGCCCTGCGGACCACGTAGCACTTCAATTCTATCCATGTCTAGCAATTGAAATATCTGACCTGCACTCTGCGCGACATACACTTCGTCCGCGTAGGGTGCAATCGCTGCAGGGGTAAAGACACGAAAGTCACTGACACCAACGCCGCGAATGAACATCGCCGGTATGCCTGACTCGCCGTTAGGATAGCCAACGCTGAAGTTCGGCGTTTGGGCTGCAATATCAACCGATTGCGTGAAGCCTAAAGCCTCAATAGTATCGCTAGTAAATGCAGTGACCGACAACGGCGTATCCTGCAAATTCTGATCGCGGCGCTGCGCCGAAACGATGATCTCTTCAACCTGCCCATTGGAATCTTGCGAATAGACAGTCAGAGGTATTGTAGAGGCGATTGCAGCCCCTAGAAGTGATGTTATTGCACATTTCGTGTTGATCAATTTAGCTATCTCCCACTAATTTCAGAATAGTAAGTCACCCTAACTTCGACATACCACGAAGTCAATCGGTGACACAAAACCTTACATTTTGATGGGCAGAAGGAATCAACAGGAGACAAAGATGTAAGAATAGTTGATCACTAATTCCACCAAATATTTTTATCAGAACAAGCATCAACTCTCGCTCGTGCATTCGAGTATCGAACATGCTCCAATTTTTTTGAAGACTGGGCTTTTATTCGTAGTGAAGAGCCTCTCCCGGCTCCATTCGAATTGCCATTCGCGTTGGCACATAACAGCTCGCGGCTATGATCAGTGCCATCAATAGGGTAACGCCCAGAGTAATGATTGGAAGAACTGCAATGTCGTTAACGTTGAACACGGCTATCAATACATAGGCAAAGGCTAGTACCGCCGGCGCACAGCCAAGCACGACGCCTGCTATTAGAAATACAATTCCCTGCTTGCCGTAATTCATGAAGATGCGCAGATTACTTGAACCAAGTGCGCGGCGAATACCTATCTCATGTGTGCGCTGGGTAATAGTTCTGGAGAGAACGGCAAACACTCCTATGCTAGCCAATATAAAAGTTGCCAGTGCGAATGCCTCCGACATAAGTATTAGCGTGTCAGCATCACCTGTTTGCACGTCCCAGACAGCAAATTTTTCGATAGGTATGTTGCGATCGACTCGCGCGCCGGCAACTCTTACGGCCTCAGCCATATCAGTCAAGGCGGCCTGCGGTAGATACTTCGCAAGAAGGTACATGTTTTGCGGAGCATCTTGCGTTAGCGGGCGATAAAGACTGGGCTCGTAGAACGCTTGTATAGTCGTATTTGTCTGAATAATGGCTGGAATTATACCAACCACAAGGAGGGATATTTCTTCATTCTCAATAGTGGCCACTATTCTCTTTCCTACAGGAGACTCATCTGCCCACAGTCGACTGGCAAAGTCCTCAGCAAGAATCACCACATCATTAGACAAGCTTGTATCGCCACTATCAAACCCCCTACCCTCTATGACATCAACATCGATGACATCGAAATAGTTTTCACTGACCCAAATGGTCTCCTGACCCTCCAGATCGTCTTCGTCAGCTGAATTAAGATTTTCCTCTATCTGATATCTGCCAAACTGACCGCCTATTCCGGGGTAGGCAGTGGTTATTGCCACTTCGCTGATATCCGTAACCGAGTCGAGTTCGGCCACCAATCCCGATATGTAGTTTAGTTGGCTTTGTTCTCTGTGTTCTTCAGCGCCGATACTCAGAGTAGAAAGATCGATGCTAGCGACTGCTGTATTTTCAGTATTGGCACCAAAATCCCTTACATTTGTTCTATCTATAAGAGAAACCAACACTCCTGTGAGCACCAGAAGGAAACAACTCAGTACAACTTCTACAGTAACGATCGCTTTGGCCATATTGCCCTTCCCGCCTCCCCCAAAGCCTTTATTACCCTCTGCGAGCATGCTGGCAGGCTGAGTAGTTTTTGCCTTGTAAGCTACAGTGGCACTGGCTCCAATCCAGATGAATAAAGTGACGACTGCAGCCATGAAAACCGCCGGCGTATTTAGTTCAAATTCGTACCAGAAAGGATCTGAAAAGAATACACTTTCCATAACGTTGAGTAGCATGCTACTCAGCAGCAAACTAAATACAAAACCAGCGGCACAAATGATAAATGATTCCAGCAATACCTGTTTAACCAACTCCCAACTACCCGCACCGACGCTCGCCCTTACGGCTAGTTCCTGTTTCCTGGATGATGACCGCATGAATAAAAGGGAAGAAAGATTTACCGTAGTCAATGCCAAGGTGACACAGGCTATAAGAAGAGAGATAACGCCCATGTTCAAGGCCTCCCCTGAACCCCACCGCGCGTAGAGGGTAACAAGTGCTGTTCTTGGTAAATAGCTGTCAGGATAGTCGGCAACCAATTGAGTGAGAAGCGAATCCAGTTCTGCCTCTGCATTGGCTAGACTCACACCAGGCGCCAAGATACCGGCCATACTCATTGCGCCGCCCTCTCCAGGCAAAACACTGTTGTTACGTTCTAGTGGCAACCATAGGTTTTCCTGCCGTGGGAAATTAAAACCCTCGGGCATAACGCCTATGATGTTATGCGCCTGATTGTTAATTCGACTAAGAGACCCAATAACATTCGGATTACCGCCATAGTAGTCCTGCCACAAATTGTGGCTGATAATTACAGCATTCTCGGCGTCTATTGCGGAGTCTTCCGAGGTAAACATCCTGCCGAGAATGGGATTCACCGCAGTAGCACGAAGCAATTCAACGGAGAGTGTCGCCGATGTGAACTGTCTGGAGTAATTCTCACCATCACTGAATGTAGCATTTCCAAATTGCATTGCAGAGAGAGCAGAATAATTTTTACTGGAGTCCAACAAACGCTGGTAGGTATACAGATCGAAGGTATTTCGTCCCTGCTCAAACTGTCCCGTGGGGTCATTGCCGTTTAGAAACACATAGCTCCCTCCATTGGGGAACGGCATGGATTTATCTGTGCGCATGTCGGCCATGGTGTAACTGGCAATATAGAGAGACAGACCAATCACTAACACAAACACAGTAGTAAAAGTGTGTATGGGCGTCTTACGTAATAGCCTCAGCGAATACCGTATATCTTGTAGTAGAGACATGCTTCATCCTTGTTCTTCATTCGTACATCCAATTAGAAAATCATTCTTTCTTCAGAAAATAATCGCGTCACTCATCTCGCAGGGTTTCACCCGGCTCCATCGCCACCAATGAACTTGCTGGAGTGTAGGTTGCAATAAAAACCAGTAATGCGAGCCCCACACTCACTGCGACAAAAACTCCCGGCAACCAGTCAATCAGTCCAACTGCTCCTGAAGTAAGAGAGCTAGTAACTAGAGTGGCTCCACCTCCACCAATAAACAAACCTACTAATAAGTACTTCAAGCCTTGTTTAATAAACACCCAATGAACTAGGCCATTGCTCGAACCCACAGCGCGCCGAATTCCAATCTCTTTCGTTCTCTGTCTTACCGATCTGGAAACAATCGCGTAGATACCGGTTATTGCCAGCGCGAGTGTAATTAGCGCCATAGTAGAGAATGCTTCAGATATGAATAACACCACTGAAGTCGATGTTTCGATAATTCCTACAAGAGAAGAAATATTTGAAATCGGAACTTCTCTGTCGACATTGGCTGAAGCACGTTGCAGCACCTGTCTGTATTCATCGGGGTTGCCTGCAACCTTGAGAACTACGTTCATGGTTTGGGCACTGTTATCACAACAAGTTTGTGTCATCGGACGATAAAAACTCGGCTCATAAAGCCCATCCAATACGAAACTCTGAACGATGTGACTTGAAACGCCTACCACTGTTAAGAATTGGGAAGAGTCGGTATCTGGAGTTATTTCAACTCGTTTACCAATGGCCTGTTGATTCGGCCACACTCTTTCGGCAAACAACTCACCCACAATCACTACTGGCAAGGAGTCAGCCGTGTCAGTGCCGTCGAAATTTCTTCCCGACATCAACGGCACCTCCATAATGTCGAAATAGTTTTCCGCAATGTGAACAACATTCTGTCTTGGATAGCGATTGTCGATCATCACATCCTGATCTTCGAGGTTGTAACGCACCTCGTCGCCATATTGACTTGGTAGGGCAGTAGTAAAGCTAACAGCCTCGATTCCCTCTCGAGCAAGTAATTCTTGGCTCAAGTTTTCTTGGAAATCTTCTCTAGCGCTGTTCGCAGAATAACGATCTGACGATAAGTCGATTTCTCCAGTAAGATAGCCTGCCGTTTCTGTACCGTAATCGGTTCTTACCGCATCGATACTACCGCCTATAGCCACGCCGCTCAGAATAAGCAGAAAACAAGAAAAGACCATCTCAAAACTCACCATAGTGGCTGTGCCAAATGAGCTTCGTGATTCAGTGGCATTGTTGCTGCCGCCCGCTAAGGTTACCGAAAGGTCTTGGCGTGTAATTTGCCATATTGCCAGTCCAGCCGAGAGCAACCAGATAACAATCACAACCACAACGGCAGAGATAGCTGTTCTCATCTCCCAATCAAAATTGAACCAGAAGGGTTGGCCCCCAATAACACTTAATGCCTCTGTAGCTGCAGCATCCACATAGGCCATGCCAAAATCGGCCAAAAACAGTCCCAGAGCCGAACCCAACAGGCATATCAACAATGCATCTTGCAGGATTGCCCGCACCAGGCGTTTGCGTGTTGCTCCTAAGGCGCTGCGTATCGCAAATTCATGGATACGCTGATTCGTACGCACCAATATTAAGTTGGCAACATTAAGGCTGACCAGAAGCAGCAAGAAGAGCGTCAGCGCTGGCAGCGAATACTTAACAACAGGGTTATCAATGCCAAGAATCCCACAGCAGGGATCCACGTGACCTGCAAGGTTGCTGTAAACATCGGGATATGCGTTACTTAAAGGGTCTAGTAAAGTATTGATCTCGACCGTAGCGGACTCGACAGTACTGCCCTCATTCAATATGCCAATTACACCTAATTGCGGAGTCTCACCTGGTTGAGCGCCACTTGCCAATTGCAGCGGCAGCCATAGATCATGCGTTGTTGGATAACGATACCCTTCCGGCATAACACCAACGACAGTGTAAGGATTGCCATTAATCAGACTGCTAACACCAACGATGTCTTCTCGTGCCGCATAGTAATTCTGCCAAAGAAGATGTGAGATCAATACAACTGGCTGCGCCCCCGGTATATCATCACTGGGCAGCAATGTTCTTCCCAATGCAGGGAAGACTCCTGTTGCTTGCAGAATATTTGGTGTTATACGTACACCTTGATACCGCGCCGCCACATCGTTATCGCTAAAAATTGCTGATAACCTTCGGCTCGCGCCGAATGTTTTGAAACTGCTTACTGAGTTTTCGAGAATTTGATAAGCATAAGTATCGAGCCCAAATCTTCGACCAGTTCCGATGGTCGAGTCATAGCCCCTAATATCTACATATCGATCACCATCTGGGATAGGCATGGACTTTGTACCACCGTTGTCCATGATGGTATACAGAGTAATCGAGAGTCCCATTCCCAGAGCAATCATGAGCACGCAAATAGCCACGAAGCCTAAATTTTTGCGCAATAAGCGTAAATTGAAAAGCAGGTCTAGGGATAGATTCACAATCGATTCTCCGCTGGGTTATTCATAGTGCAGCGCCTCGCCTGGCTCCATGGCTACTACGCCTCTGACCGGGACATAGGACGCATAAAAGACCAATAAGGAAATGGCTGCTGTTACCGAAGGGAAAACAATCGTCAATATTTGCACAAAATTAAGAGCCGATGATAGTGATGAGCCAAGCACGTTGATAACCAATACAGCTGATCCCCCTCCAACGATCACAGCCACAATAACGTAGAGCAGTGCCTGTTTCAGGAACATTCCCCTGATCGCTGAGTCTGGCGAACCTATCGCTCTTCTTATACCTATCTCCGACGTACGAGCGTGCACAGTTCTGGAAATTAGACCGTAGATGCTAATTACAGCTAACAGAAGTGACCCCACAGCCGCCGCTGCAAACATAATCATCAATGTTCTGATGAAAAGCACATTTAACACAATAGGTGTGGACATTAGCTCGAACGTATAAAATGGAACATCACGGTCGATCAAAGCCGCAGATTCTCGAACAAGATTTTCCAATTCTATAAGGGGAGTTTCTGTCGCAAGGTTCAGTTTGACAATCAGCTTAAGAGCGCTAGCGGTATTCTGCTGAGCTATTGGGCGATAAATAATTGGTGCTTGAGAAATATTTAGAGCTGAATTGTCGTAGCTTGCAAGTGGCGCTACGCCTATTATCGTTACGAAATCTTCTCCAATTCCACTGAAATCTTTCAATCGAATCTGTTTACCCAACAGGGAGTCACTCGCCATGAGCATCCGACCAGCAAAAGATTCACTGACAATGGCAACCGGATCTCCATTTGGTAGGTCACCGGTATCAAAATTGCGCCCACCAAAGAGCTCAAAACTGATTGCGTCGAAATATTGAGAGTCTATCCAATTCACAGCCATCAGGGGAGCGTCTTCGGCCATCTCACCCGCATCACCAACGGCAGCGCGAGAATACTCGCTTCCTCCACCTGGCAATGCTGTAGCGATAGAAATCTCACTAAACTCATTGAGCTGCGATAGTTCCTGCACCAACTCAGACCTGTACTGTCTGCGCTGGTTAGGGATTCTATATCTCGCTGAATCGAGATCGAATGTAGCCGTGAGGTAATTGTCCGGATTGGAAACCACGCTGGAAGGAAGAACTCCCTGAAAGCCGAATACATAGACACCACTGAGCACAAGTAGGAAAAAAGAAAGCACTATTTGAATGCCAACTAGGCTTTGAGTGAGACGACCACTACTCGTTCCGCCACCCATTTGGGAGTTCTTAGCCAAGACTGTGCTTATGCCGTCCTTTGACGCGCGCCATGCCGCAAAAATTCCCGAAGACAGCCAGAGTGTTAGCATAAGAATTGTGGATAGGTAAAACACCTCTTGAGTAAATCCAAAATTCCACCAAAACGGAAGCGTACGACCATCTAGAGACTGACTTAACAGAAAACCCTGCAGAAAATTCAATACCCATCCAGCAAAACTAATTCCTAACATCGCTCCGCAAAAACATACTAAAAAAGACTCTAGCAGAACATGGGAAATGAGACTAAGTCGTTTCGCCCCCATGGCCGAGCGAATCGCCAATTCACTTACACGCTCATTAGCACGCAGGATAAGTAGATTTCCAACATTGATGCATATAACGAGAAACAGACAAATAGCCGTGATCGCCACTGATTTAATTAACCAGGCTCCATTATTTAGACCTGCCTGAGTAAATCGCACAGCCGCAGCGGATCTATTCTCGTAAAACCCGGGCGCTTCTGCGGAGAGACTCTGCATTATGAGTGCCAATTCGACCGAGGCTTCTGCTCGGCTAACACCCTCATTTAAAATTCCAGACATCACAAACAGCGGCTGTGTACCTGGCTCGCTGAATGAAGGAATCGAGAATGGTAGCCAAATTTCAGCAGCACTTGGGTACTTGAATCCATCGGGCATCACGCCAATTATGGTATGGGGCTGAGCGTTAACTCTGGCAATCTTTCCAACTATTTCAGGATCGCCCGTGTAGTATTCTTGCCAAATACGGTAACTAATTAGTACTACCGGTTCGGCCCCACTACTTTCATCCTCCGGCAGCAAAGATCTCCCAAGAATGGGATTGGTTTCCGCATAACTCAAAAATTCTGAAGTTACACGATGCCCAAAATACTGTTGAGCAAACTCGCCATCGCTAATATTGGTTACAATATTCTGATAGGCACCCAGCTTTTCGAAGCTTCGCGATCTTTCCTTTATCCCGTTGAATAAAAAGTAGTCGAATGTCGTATCACCCACCTCTCGATTAGTTCGAGTGTCCAGTTGTTTTAGGACGACTATCCTATCCCCGCCCGAATAGGGTAGAGAAGCATAGGCGAAGTTTTTGACAATTGAATAGAGTGGCAGCGCAATCGGGAAACCGAGAGCAATAACCAATACACAGAGAATGCTGAATCCCAGCTTTTTCCGAATCATTCTCAATGTGTATTTCAGTTCATACAGAAAATTCATGGATTACCTCGCGTACAATTATTCATAGTGCAATGCTTCACCCGGCTCCAACGCCACAACCTTCCTGACCGGCATATAAGACGCACAGCCTATTAACACGCTCACAACAGCAAGCACAGAGACAAAAACACCGAACAACGAAGAATACAGATCGAAACCTGATAAAGACTGAATGAGGTTTACGGCCAATATTGCGCCGCCTCCTCCTACGATTACCGCAGCTGCAATGTAAAACAAACCCTGCCCTAGAAATATTTTCACTATTGCCAGATTCGAAGATCCAACAGCACGACGAATACCCATTTCGTTTGCCCTTGCAAACACAGAGCGAGAGATCAAACCATAAATCCCAACGATAGCTAGAATGAGAACACCGAAAGTTGCACCGCCAAACATGCTGATGAAAATACTAATTTCAGAATTGTCTTCCTTCACTTCCTCTGACAATAGCTTCACCAAGTTTATGGAAATTTCTCTGTCGATACTTCCTCCAACTCCTTTAATCTGTCTTTCGATATTTGACAAAGAGGATGCGGAATCGCTGTTCAACTTCACAACCAAATAAGACGCAGGCGGCGATTGTTGCTGACTGGAGATATACACCGTGGAAAGACTGTCGCCGTTATTGGCGCGCTCATTACCGATGCGCGCAATGACTCCGATAATTCTGGCAGAGGTCACTGTCTCGCCATTATCGATGCTTAACTGGATTTGGCGGCCAATTGGTGACTCCTCATATTGAAACTGGCTAAGAAAAACATCGTCGACAATGACCACGCTATCCGACTGCATATTGTCACCAACGTCGAAGAAACGACCCTGCAATAGATCGAAGCCCATGGTTTGGAAATAGTCATTATCCACCCAAATTCCGTACTGCCTCGCCAGTGGACGTTCATCGGTAATAATTTCTCCATCAGTTGCCACACGGATACGCCTTCCCGAGTCGCCTGGCAAACCCGTGGTGAAGCTTGCTGCTTGTACCTGATCAATTGATTCAATTAATCTCAGTTTTAGTTCTTGCCTGTATTGCTCCCGCGGTACGGCATCTTCATAACCGGGGGCGGCTAAGCTGATCGTCGCCGAAACATAATTCTCCACTTCATCCACATATTCATTCTGATAACTTTTCTGTAGAAAAAAGACGAATGTACCTGCAACCACCAGCAGAAAAAAGGAGAACACCGCTTGGAACAGCACCATACCTCGAGTGAATTTTCCCGTTCGCAAAGCTGTCGCTCCTTTTGAGTCGCTACCCAGCATAACTCCAATATTCTGTCCCGATGCGCGCCAAGCGGCCAAACTACCGGAGATAAACCAGAGGCTGAACATCAATAGCAGTGAAACAAAAATTGCTTCAATGTCGATTCTCAAATCAATCCAGAATGGTAAGGTCCGGCCACCTTCAGACAAATTAAGCATAAAAGGATACAGAGAATCGATGATTACAGACGCGGTGACTACACCCAGCACTGTGCCAATAAGGCAGATGAATAGTGACTCCAACAAGACGTTAACGATTAGGCCTAGCCGCCCCGCGCCCACAGCGGAGCGAATTGCCAATTCTTCGATTCGTTCGTTTGCTCTCATAGTGAGCAGATTGGCAACATTTAGGCAGACTAAGAGAAAGATGCTAATGGCTAATCCACCAACTGTATTAAATATCGCAAAGGCATCACTGGCTGCAGAGTGAGTAAACGGCGATACCTTAGCCAATTTGTCACCGTACTCCTGTGGATAACGGGCAGCTAGTTGCTCCATCAAAATCTGAACTTCGTTTGTCGCTGTTCGGCGACTTGCCTCTTCAGACAAAACACCCATGATGGCGAATTTTTTTCCTACACCGGGCTCTATGGCACTGGAAATAGTTAGGGGCTGCCATACCTCAAAGGCCATTGGGTATTTGAACCCTGGCGGCATCACGCCAATAATAGTATTTGGCACACCCTCTACACGACTAACTTTTCCCACTATGTCAGTAGCGCCTCCGTAGTAATTTTGCCAAACATCATAACCAAGGAGAATTACTGGCTCCGCGCCCGGAAGCTGATCAGAAGGTAATAAGCTTCTCCCAAGTACCGGTACCGTTGCTGCTAACTCCAAAGTTTCTGCTGTTATTTCCACTCCATAAAATCGCTCGGCATAATCTCCGTCGCTAAACGTAACTCCAGCTTCGAAATAGGCACCGAGCACATCAAAGCTACTTGACCCCTCCTTCAAGGAGAGATACTGAGCACTGTCGAACGAATTTCGAGCAAGTTCGGAATTCGTTCTGGCATCTACCTGTACCAGAGAAATCATACGTTCTCCATCGGGAAACGGCAGAGATGCGTAGGCCATATTTCTGACTAGCGAATACAGAGGAATAGAAACAGCGATGCCAAGCGCGATAACTAAAATGCAGAGCGCATTAAAACCGAGTTTCTTGCGAAGAACGCGTAGAGTGAAATTTAATTCGTAGCTGAGATTCATAGCTGCTCCATTGAATTAGTCATAATGCAGTGCCTCGCCCGGCTCCATTGCTACCACTCTTCGAGCAGGCATATAGGATGCAAATATTAGTAGCGCTCCTACCAGACAAGTAACGATCACAAACACTGACAAGAGTGAAGCAAGCAGCCCTCCTCCTAACACCGTAGTACTAGTAACATTGACTACTAGTAGTGCGAGTCCACCGCCTATCACCACACCTGCGGAAAGGTAAATAAGTGCTTGTCGGAGGAATAGCCAGATAATATTGAAATCTGAGGATCCTATTGCTCTGCGAATTCCGATCTCTGATCGACGTGAATAGACAGAACGTGAAATGAGCCCATAGACACCAATAACTGCCAAAATTAGAGCGCCTACTGCCACACTACTAAATACGCTCAAGAGTAGCCGCGCAAGCGAAGAATCCCGCTCCCTGATCGCAGAGACTGGTTGAAAATTGTAGATGGATAAGTCGCGATCTATGCTGCTACTGGCAATTTTAATTTTGCGCTCAAGTTCTGCCAACGAAGCACTAGTCTGAGGATGAAGCTTCACGATAATTCGGAAGGCTGTAGGCGAATTTTGAGACAAGGGACGGTAGATTCTAGGAGTTATAGACGATTGAGAATTGTCTGGCCCCAGATAGGGTGCAATGCCAACGATACGGACTAGAACAGCATTGTCATTCGCATTGTTAAGTCTCAAGGTGCTTCGCAGGTATATTGACCTGCCAACAATGGATTCATCAATACCCATACTGTCAACAAATGCTTGATCCACAATAATGACAGGTTCAGCATCTGGCGAATCAAACTGATTAAATGCTCTGCCGCCAATCATCTCGAATTCGAATGTGTCGAAGAAGCTTGAGTCCACCCAATTGACAGCATGGATAGGTGCTGATTGGCCGGCCACACCATCAGGGTTCTCGAGGTATGCCTGCACTCTACCTGAGCCATTTCCAGGCAAGACGCTTGAATAACTCAAGTCCTGAAAATCATTATCGGAAAGAATTTGTTGTTTCAGCGATTGCCGGTAAATCTCTCTCTGCCTAGGGGCACTGTACAACTCCGAACTCAAGTTAATTTGCCCAGATACTAATAGATCAGCATCTTTCATTTCAAAGGTGGATGCCGCATTTTGAAAAACAAACAAATAGCTTCCACTTAAAACGAGCAAGAAGAAAGATAGAACAACTTGAGTTCCTACCAGTGCTCTTGTAATTCGGTTAGTTTGCTTCGATGCACTTCCTTTGGAATCGTGGCCGAGTGTTTCGGTAATGTCTTTGCTTGATACACGCCACGCGGCGAAAACGCCAGATATCAACCACAACGTTAGCATTAGCAATATCATTACAGTTAGCACGCCGATATTTAGACT
>NVUL01000058.1 GCA_002401885.1 SAR86 cluster bacterium | reverse complement strand
GACTGTCAGAGAGTTATGCGACTCATATAACATCTTACTTATGTTTGATGAAGTGCAGTGCGGCATCGCACGCACGGGCAGCCTCTACGCCTATCAACAATTGGGCGTTAACCCCGATATACTTGCCACGGCTAAGGGACTAGGCGGTGGGTTTCCGATTGGCGCATGTCTCGCCACGGAAGAAGTAGCTAGTGCGTTGGTAGCGGGAACTCACGGCAGCACTTTCGGAGGTAATCCACTCGCGACGGCCGTTGGCAACGCCGTTATGGATACACTTAACGATGCCGATTTTCTTAAAAACGTCAGTGAGTTAGGGAACTATTTGAAGGCCGAACTGCAAAAGCTCATCGAGCGCTATCCGCTGCAGCTTTCTAGCGTGCGCGGCCTAGGTCTTATGGTGGGTCTGTACTGCCTGACCGATGCCGGGCAATTAATTGCGCGCTTACAAAAGCAGAACCTGCTGGTTGTGAAGGCTGGGGGAAATAGCGTACGCCTGTTACCTGCTCTAAATGTTAGCAAGAAAGAAATAGACTCTGCTGTAGAAATTATCAGTAAGGCATTGTCAGATATAGAAAATATCTAAACATAATCCAGAAATCGACTGCCAGCTTCGGCTGCGAGGTAAGCTATGCACTCAAAACTATCAGCACACTCTATAAAGCGAACAGGACTCAGCTATTTAGGCGCTCTGCTCTGCGCAATTCTCTCCATCGCCCTTGGATCAATCGCCATTGCTAAGCCTGATCTGCTCACATCGAGTCTAGCGAAACTGAATGGAATCACACCACCGTCAAATGAGAAGCCTATGCCTCAATCCAAGTTTGCCAACAACGCACCTATCATACCCTTTGAGATCGAGATCTCGGACGCTGCGATCGCAGATCTCCAGCGCAGGCTTGCAGCTACTCGCATGCCTGATCAGATAGCAGATACCACTTGGGAGTATGGCACCGACTCGAGCTACCTGGCCGAGTTGATCGCTTATTGGCAGAACGACTTCGATTGGAAGAAGCAAGAATCTGAACTAAATCAATTCGATCAGTTCAAAACTGAAATCGATGGTTTAGATATGCACTTCATTCACCAGCGTTCCGAGAACCCCGATGCAATTCCTTTAATGATTGTTCACGGCTGGCCTGGATCGATAGCGGAATTCTCGAAGATCATAGGACCCCTAACCGACCCCGTCGCCCATGGCGGTGATATTGCAGATTCCTATCACGTCATAGCGCCTTCCCTTCCCGGTTTCGGCTTCTCAGAAAAACCCAATGAGCCAGGTTATAGCCCGGAGAAGTTTGCCCATATTCTTGCCGGTCTTATGCAGCGACTCGGTTACGAGCAATATGCAATCGCCGGCGGCGATTGGGGAGCGATCATCAATCGCTTTCTCGCCAACAACTACCCAGAACGATTGCTAGGTCTCCATTCGAATATGGTTTTAGCAGGCCCGCCAGCAGACGAAGCACAAAGGGACGATGTCTCAGAGGCAGAAAGCAGCTTACGCAACGCGCGCACCGCCTATATGCAGAATGAAGTTGGTTATCAACGAATTCAGGGGACTAAACCACAAAGTTTAGGTTATGGATTAAATGATTCGCCGGCTGGACTGGCAGCTTGGATCGTAGAGAAGTTTCACGGCTGGTCCGACTTGCCGCAGGGCGCAGACGGATACCTCGACAATAACTTCAGCAAAGATGAGCTGCTGACCAATATAGCCATCTATTGGTTTACCGAGACTATTACGTCTTCTGCGCGTATCTATTACGAAAGCAATAAGACACCTGTCGCTAAACCGATCGAGTATATCAATGTGCCTACAGGGGTCGCCGTCTACCCAGCTGAGATCTATATAACGCCAAGATCTTGGGCTGCAGCCGCGTATGATTTGCGTCACTACTCGCTGATGGAGAAAGGCGGGCACTTCGCGGCACTGGAACAGCCCGAGAGCTACCTAAACGAGCTGAACACATTTTTCCGTTTACTCCGTTAAGACCCTGCAATAAAGTAAATGCCACACTATTAATCAAGCGATCGTCGCGTAGCAGCAGCATGGGATACTAACAATGACTGAGAACATCCAAACACAAGCCAATGAAATGAAAGGTATTCTCGCCTGGATTGAGAAGTCTGGAAACAAGCTGCCAGATCCGGTTTTCATCTTCCTCTATTGTATTGCTGCTGTTATCGCCATCAGTGTCGTGGCGGCCTTAACTGGCGTGTCTGCTGCCCACCCTACTCAGATCGATGCGGCGGGTAATGCCATTATGATTAACGCCGAGAGTTTGCTATCGGCAGGAAATATCCAACGCTTACTTGTAGATATGCCGGAAACCTTTACCAGCTTCCATCCTCTCGGTTACGTCCTCGTGGTAATGCTCGGTGCGGGCGTTGCAGAACGCTCCGGCCTCTTCGCCTCCGCGATGAGTGGCGCCGTGTCGAAGGCACCTTTATTTCTGCTTACTCCAGCCGTGGCCCTCATTGGTATGGTGGGTAACCTAGCGGCCGATGCTGCTTATGTTGTCCTAATTCCATTGGCTGGCGTTATCTTCGCCGCCGCCGGTCGCCACCCAATTGCTGGTATCGCCACGGCCTTTGCTGGCGTGTCCGGTGGGTTCTCAGCAAACCTGTTGCCCGGCCAGCTAGATGCACTTCTATTTGGTATCACCGAGGCCGCAGCCGAAACAATCCAGCCTTCCTGGGATGCGAACATCGCTGGCAACGCCTACTTCATCATCGCGATGACCTTCGTGTTTCTACCATCGATCTGGTATGTCACCGACAAGATCATCGAACCTCGATTGGCGCCTATCAAGCCAGGTGATGCCGAGAGCACTACAGCCGGCGTCATCAAAGACCCGAGCAGCACATTGAGCGATAACGAACGCAAGGGCTTGGCGCGTGCAGGTTACGCTTGCCTGGGAATCATCGCGCTTTGGATCTTCCTAACAATTGGCCCTGGTACTCCGCTTATAAATGAAGCCGCGAACCCAGAGGCCAGACTCACGCCGATGTATCAATCTCTAGTCGCCGGCTTCTTCTTTCTATTCCTCGCCGCAGGTTGGGCGTATGGGTCGGCTACCGGTACGGTCTCGAATCATCGCGATATCGTGAAGATGATGAGTGATGCCATGGCGGACCTCTCCTATTATCTCGTGCTTGCGTTCACCGCCGCTCACTTCGTGGCGATGTTCAACTGGTCGAATCTCGGTCTGATTTTTGCGATCAAAGGAGCGGCGGTATTAGAAGGCTCTAGCCTCCCCGATTCCGTCTTGATGGCGCTGATCATTTTATTCGGCGCAACCATCAATCTGTTCATAGGTTCTGCCAGCGCGAAATGGGCTCTGCTCGCACCTGTGCTCGTGCCGATGCTAATGCTGATTGGCATCAGCCCAGAGATGAGCACCGCTGCCTACCGCGTGGGTGACGGCGCGACAAACATCATCACACCCCTGATGCCTTACTTTCCTCTGATACTCGTGTTCTGCCAGCGCTGGCAGAAAGAGTTTGGCCTTGGAAGTCTGGCTGCGACGATGCTGCCTTACTCTGCATTTTTATTAATTTCAGGACTGGCGCTCACAGTCATCTGGGTAATCATAGGATTGCCGCTCGGACCGAATGCCCCCGTTGAATTCATCTTGAGGTAAATCAATTTCGCTGGATAGACTACGGATACTATCTACAAACTGACAATTTAATTTTTAGAACTAAGCAGTCGACCCTGAAAAAGTCACGCGTGACTTTTTCAGACTCCACTAAATAGTAGGAACATACTATGAACCAACTCTCTACGGCGTTAGCCGCGCTATGCTGTTACGGCATCGGCATGAATTCCCTCGCGCAAGAAATCGACTATCCCGATTCCTTCAACGAACCTATGAAACTGTTTGATAGCGCGATGGGTGACTTCCACTTCCCTATCTCGTCTGACAACGAAATGGCTCAGGCCTATTTCGACCAGGGGTTTCAATTGATGTACTCCTTCGCTAAGGACGACGCAGCACGCTCATTCCAAGCCTCAAACATGGCTGATCCTGATTGTGCGATCTGTTACTGGGGCGAGGCATGGAGTTGGGGCTCCTACCTGAATGGCGCGATGACCACCGCGCAGTCGCCGCGCGCCTACAATGCATTGCAACAAGCCTTAGCTAGAATCGATAGCGCCACGGCAAAAGAAGCCGACATGATTCGAGCGCTCGCCGTTCGCTACATCGACGAATTCGATCCAGAGACTCGACGCACTCAAGACCAAGCCTACGCCCATGCCATGGGAGAGCTCTCTGCGAAGCACTCAGATGACCTCGACATAGCAACGCTGTACGGCGAATCGTTGTTCTTGCTTGAAGAACGTCGCGGCTATCGTCAGCTTGATGATCCAAACGTGATTCGACTGCACGGTGTACTGCTGGGCGTGCTAGAAAAAGACATCCGTCACCCGGGCGCCTGCCACCTGCTCGTGCATGCGACGGAGTCTACGCCTACACCAGAACTCGCAGCACCCTGCGCGCGGTTCTTAGGCAACTCCATTCCTGGCGCCAGTCACATCAATCACATGCCCAGCCATACTTGGAACGAGATGGGCCTATGGCACGATGCCGTGCGCGCGAACACCCTAGCCTGGCAATCCGATCAGAAGGCCGCAATCGGAGAAGGCTTCGCTATCTACCCGACTCATAATCTAACGATGCTCTACTATGCTGCGAGCATGGGTGGAGAAAGCGCCGCGGCTGTTCAAGCAGCAAAGGATCTTGCCAAACTGAACAACAACACCTCGATGCATAGCATGGCGTTGATCCGCTTCGGCCGTTTCGATGAAGTATTGGATATTACCGAACCGCCAACGGGTGAAATTAATATTAGTATGTATGATTTCTCACAAGGCTACGCCGCTCTGAAGTCAGGTGACACCGACAAGGCAAGAGGCATCATGCAGTCACTTAAAGAGCTTACCGAGGCGACTACCGCACGCTTCCGCTTCCATGCCGGCAAAGATATAGTTGGTGCGCTTGCTGGAATCCTGGAAGGCGAGATCGCCTGGACTGAGGGGAATATAGAAGCAGCTGCCGAAGCTTTCCGACTCGCTACTGACTACTATGACGATCTTAATTACGATGAGCCTGAGCCCCTGCCTTTTTCTCCACGACACTGGTTGGGCGCCGCCTATATGGAACTGCAGGCGTACGACAGTGCGTTAGAAGTCTATCGTCAAGATCTGAGTGAGCACCCTCATAACATTTGGTCTTTGTTTGGCATACAGCAGGCGCTAGCTATGATGGGGGAGTCTGATTCTGTTATCGACAAGGACCTCTTCGAGGCACTACGTTACGCCGACATCTGGCTGCCTAGCACGAAATACTAAGCAGCCATTTGTTAAACCGAAATAACGCGCGCTTAAGCTATCTTAAAATTTAGCGCGCAATATTTCCGGTGGCTCGTCATCAGAAAAATGCGGCTGTACGACGTAGATCTCATCTCCAACTACGGCGCCCGTCGTAGACTGTCCTGAATAGCTCGCCATGCCAGTCAGTCGTGCGGATCTCCAGTTGTCGTCGCTCTGATACTTCACTGCCCTGCTTCTATTATTCGATACTCCGGCTAAGCTTCCGTCGGATGCCCAAACGATGCCATCCACGCCCGTCGCAGGAACATCCAGGTCAATCAACGCCCAGCGCTGCGGGTTGTCGACCGGAACTCTAATGAACTGACCGGTCCCCGGCGATGCCAATATTAGATAGCCGGCAGGGTGATACTCGATGCCATTTAATCCAAATTCAGCATCGACGCCAAAGTCAATCAGCACACTCGCTCGATAGTATTTGTCTACCTTATAGACGATCTTCATTCTGCTATCGGTGACATAGGCAACTCCTGCCTTGCTTACTGCTACGTCATTAGCGAAATGGGCAGCATCAGCCGGCTTATTTGGAATACTTGCCGCGAGGTCAACCATGGCGAGCTGCTCGCCGGTAGCTAAGTTATAGATGCCTAGCTCAGCCGCTCCGCTGGAGATTCCCGTATTGGAGTTCGCGACGAACAAGATGTCACGGGATTCGTCGACCTCGATGCCAACCGAGGCATTCAGATCTGGCGACGTTATAGCAGGAATTAGGCGGCCGTTAGAGGTCACCTCATAGATTGTTCCATCGGCGATAGAGCCTGTGAGGAAGCGGTTACGATTATTGTCATACTCGATGCCTTCGGGAACAAACCCTCCGCGTTCAGCTACAATTCTGTCCGGTGCCAGAGCTGAGGACAATCCGTTGGCACAACCTGTTAATGTAGCTAGCAGAAATATTCCCGCAGTGACTCGCCTATTCATTATTTACTCCCGATGTATGGTTACTTGATCAACTGTTCGCGCCCAATTGGCGCAGATAGTGGCGGCCATTGTACTAAACTCTTGTACCAACTCGGCAACGCTAACCGAGTTCAATAGTGACAAATTGTGAGCCCATGCGCAGCTTCAAGACATAAAAGAGTGCTTCCCCAATTCGAAATGCTTTGGTCTAATCTCGTATCTGCTGCATCAGCAAATATCGAAACACAACAAGAGATACATCTGTGATTACTCAGCAAGACCGAAAAACGAATACTCGCCTATTCACCGCACCTATCATTCTCTGCTTACTCGCACTGAGTAGCAGCTCGGCAATAGCCGCCTCAGCGACTAGCGCAGACTCTACTAGCAGCTGGAGCCTGGTGATTACGCTTCTGGTACTCGCCGCCACCGCAGGTAGTGCCGTGTTGAATGTCGCCGCTATTCGACACTGGGATAGAAATTGGGGGCTGGTCTCGGGGTTGCCACTACTCGGCTTGTTGCTCTGGGGCGCGCTTATCGTTGTTAGCAAGCAATTCGATGCTAGCGCTCACGAGCTGTGGGCACTGGAAATATTCGCCTGGGCGATGATTAATCTGATCTATATGGTGACGGCGATGACGGCGAAACGCATGTTTGCCAAGCGCGACGGAGAAGAATCCGCTAGCTCCTAGCTCCTAGCTCCTAAAACTTAGCAGTTAGGCCTGAGCTATTAGCAGCTTGCCTAGAGCAAGTGTCTAGTTAACTGCTTATCCGGCAAAATCCTCAGGCTTCAATCTTATCGGTAAAATTGACTTCCCAGTCGCTGAAACCCCCATCCATACTATAGGTCTCTTCGAAGCCCTGTTCGCCAAAATAGGCAGCCGCCGACTGGCTCATGTTGCCGTGATAGCAATACACGAGGAGAGGCTTGCTGGTATCGGCATTCTCAACGAAGGGTTGCACGCTGCTATTGTCGAGATGTAGCGCGGAGCTAATGTGGCCATTCGCGTAGGATTGCTCGTCCCGAATATCGATAATCTGCAGGCCATTCTCTGGCGCTGCATCGAGCAGTGCCCGTGCCTCCTGTACATCAATTCGCTTGAATTCCATTTGTAGCGACTCCTCATGACATCTGCCGAAAAGGCGATGATAGCAGTTTCTGCAGCTGGCACCGCCTATCCCAGTAGTGCAGTCAGGCTGCTGTCTATCCAAGCTGTCTAATTAGACAGCACAGATAGGCAGTCTTTCTATACAGCCTATTTAGACAGTTGACAGGGCTATACAGTCTAATTATACTGCCGAAATAGTAACTGGAGTGACCATGCCATGCTGAACAGTAAGCAACTTATTGAAATTACTAGTATTTCAAGAGCAACCCTTAACAACTACGTTGCCCTAGGCATACTCCCCAACCCGGTAATCCGGACGCCAGGAGAGAATGAGGGACGCGCTACCCGCCTTGGCTACTTCGACGATGCGGCCGTACAGCGCATACAGCAAGTGCAGCAACTCAAGAAACAAGGGATGAGCATGGCCCAGATCGCGGAACAACTTAGCGCCTCCCTAGCTCAAGATATGCAGAGTGAACCAATTACCACTTCTGCTACGGGAGCCCCGAATCAGAGTGGGAATACGCTCCAAGATACAAGATTTCGTAATACATCATCTCTTTCCTCGGATGCTGGGCAGGGATCGCCCGGCAATTTGTCGCCTACCCTGAGCCAGAATCTATCCTTCGATGGCAGTATCGAAGATTTGCCTGGTCCGGCCTATATGGTCAACAACAACTTCGAGTTGATCTGGTGGAACAATAAAGCCCAATATTCATTCTTCAGCCATAATACCGACCTGCCCGGCGATCTCGAATCCCGCAATCTCCTGCAACTGCTATTCGGGACTGAATCGGCAGACGATGCCGACAGAATACGTGATTTACTCATCCCACATCTCGCAGCGGGAAAGAAACGGCTGAGCCAGCAGGCCCTCATGAAGATCTACTCGGCCCTAGATGGCAATCAGCTGGGCATCTTGAAAGACATATATGAGACCGTACAGCCGGTGGGAAAGGAACCTATGATTCACTTCCCCGCCATGTTGCTAGATGGCAGCAATGAACTCACCCCTCATGACCTGTATATATGCTTCTACCGCGAGGGGATATTCTTCACTTACAGCCCGGTTGTCTTGGACGACAACTATCTCCTAGAATTTCTCAGCAAGCGTAATCAAGTTATCAACCAACTGTTGAAGCAACGTAAGCCCTATCTCACCGATGTCACGGTGATGGTGGCAGACGTGCAGAATTCGATAAAAATTTGTTCAGAGCTACCCGCAGAAGAATACTTCGAACTGATCAACAATATCTGGCAGGAAAGCGCGCCAATTTTTCGAAAATACTATGGCACATACGGCAAGCACGCAGGCGATGGCATGGTGTACTACTTCTTCCCGCAGCCTGACTGCGACTACAAGCTTAACGCGATACAGTGCTCTCTCGAGTTACAGAGCATGATGAAGGGAATCACCCAACAGTGGCAGGCACGCAAGGGCTGGTTCAGCGACATATTTCTGAATATTGGCCTCAACGAGGGCCAGGAATGGTTCGGCAGTTATCACGCTGGCGGTCATGTTGAGTTCACTGTTCTGGGTGAGACAATAAACTACGCCTCACGCATTAGTGATTTTGCCAGAAATGGATCAGTCTGGGCCACGAAGAATATGTTAAATCAGATACCACAACAGAAAAGAGACAAGATTAATTTCGGCATCACGCGCAAGACCCAGAACGAAGAGTCGGTATTCGTCACCGACACCTACTCCAGCATCGGCAACCTAATTGACGTCAACAACCAGGCAAGCGACAAGTACAAAGATATCGAAATGATTCCGATAACGGAAATTAGAGCGATGGACTAGGCGGCCTCACTTTACACATTAACAGGCGTAGCTAGAGTAGAAACGCACTAACCAGGAGAAAACCAAACGCAGCTATAGCGCCGCTTATTAGCGCATAGGGTAGTTGCGTTCTAACATGGTCTATATGGTCAGTAGCCGATGCCATCGAAGCAACGACAGTCGTGTCGCTAATCGGTGATGCATGATCACCAAAGACTGACCCTGACAAAACTGCAGCCAAAAATAGCGAGCTGTTCAAATCTAGCGGAACGGCGATCTGCATAGCGAGCGGAATCATGATCGCGAACGTACCCCAGCTCGAGCCGATCGCGAAGGCGATAAAGCCGGAAATAATAAACAACAAGGGCAGTAGCAGAGCTAACGGGATGTTTTGCTGCACCAGCTGCGCCACATAGGCGCCAGTTCCCAGCAGATTCGCCACGTCGCCGAGCGCGAGTGCGAACAGCAAGATCATCGTAACGGGTAACAACCCCCCTGCTCCCTTCAAGAATATCTGCATCAACTCTTCTAGACTCAATCGTCGCTGTTGTAGAGCAAGCCCCCAAGATGTAACTAGCGCGGCCAATACGGCCCATAGAACAGATGTGGAGCCTGAGCCCGCGCTAAGATCCCCGTCGCCTGTCACAATCAAGCCCAATGGCATACTAATAACCATGACGGCGATAGGCACGATCATGAATCGCGCCTTATCCGCATCGGTGTGATCAACTTGTTGAGAAAGAATTGATGGATCGACCATCGGCGTCGCATTCGCCCAGAGCAGTTCACCCGCCTCGGTACGCTCCTGCGCCTTCTTCATCGGACCGATTTCTACATTTCTAACTATGACGAAGCCGCAAAAGAGTATTACGACAATAGGATAGAGATTGAATGGTATTGCATAGATAAAAACGTCAATTGGATTGTCAATCTCGGCGGAGCCTAAGAGGCTGATGATCACCGCGCCCCAGGCATTCAATGGGATAAGTACGCAGATAGGCGCCGAGGTCGAGTCGATAATGTAGGCGAGCTTCTCCCGCGAAATTTTGTAACGATCGAAAAGCGGCCGCGATATTGCTCCCGCAATAAGTAGCGTGATGTTCGATTCGATAAAGACAACGATACCAGTCGCGTAGGCCAACCACTGCGCACGCTTGCCATTCGTTACCCAATTGCGATGTTCTAGGAGATGAATAAAACCGCGCACACCGCCGAGCTTTTCGATAGTGGCAATCAGGCCGCCGATGATGAGCGTGAACATGAGGACGCGCGTATCCCCGGCATCGGAGAACACATTCACAACACCGTCAAGTGCTAGGCCAATGCCGGTCAACGGATTAACAGACTCGAGCAGACAGAAGCCTATCCATATGCCGACACTCAATGAGAGTATTACCTGCCGCGTGATGATCGCCAGCGCAATTGCCAGCAGCGGAGGAAGAATAGACATCCAATTTGCTTCATACATAGTTTAGAACCATAGTTCAGGACATTTCTCTAGATCAAACCGAACACTCGATGACGCTGACTAACTCGCGAGATATGGCAGTATAGGCAATACCCTAGTGATACGAAACCATGGCGCAGTGATATTTTCGGCAGAGAGTGGAAAGCAGTCGCGGCGAATCTGAAACTGTGATAATTCTAAGCACTATGATTAGCAAGAATACTGCAGTCGATAATTATATTGCGGCACTCGATGAGGAACGAAACGAGGCAGCCGCAAAGTTACGTGACGTGATAGCAAATAACTTACCTGCGGGATTCGAGGAGCAAATGACCTCGATGCCTAACTATGTTGTTCCTCTAAGCTTGTATCCGCCCGGCTACCACACCACGAAGAATACTCCCCTACCGTTCATTAGCTTTGCGTCGCAGAAGAACTTCATTGCTCTCTATCACTTCGGTATGTACGTGGATGCAGAGCTAATGACCTGGTTTGTTGAAGAATATCCGAAACAGGTAAATACAAAGTTAGATATGGGAAAGAGCTGTATCCGCTTCCGGCAACCAGAGCAGATACCCTTTCAGCTAATTGCGGAGCTCTGTGCCAAGCGCGATGTCGAGCAATGGATAGCGAGTTACGAACAGGCTAGAAATCGTTGAGCGAGCCGGAGCAACAGCGACCAACTAACGACTCCTTACTTCCACGTCGCCGACTCCAACTTCTATGTCTATCTCTAGCTCGCCATCACCGTAGTAATAAGAGTCGGAACTCATGAAGGTGCGCTCATTGTCTACGTGTTCGCCAGAAAAGCCTTTTATCGCCGTGTCACCCACCCCAACGGAGGCGTGTATCACGGCATAGTCGGTGTCGTCGATTTCCACGCGGACGGATCCAACCCCAAGCTCCATCGCGAGGTTATTAGAGAGGCCCTCTAATTCGATGTCGCCCACCCCAACATCAATGCCAATGGCGAGCTTTGAAGGCATCTTAACCCGCCAGTGCTGCTCCACTTTCTGCTCAACGATACCTAGAAAGAGTTTGTTCTCCGTCGTGCGGACTTCCAACTCTACGTGATCAACATCGCCCCGCCGCCATGCGAACCAATGCCCGTTCGATTCGAGCTCAATCTCTAGCTCGATCTCATCGCCATCGTAGAATTCTATTTCCATCTCAGCGACAGACGCCTCTATTTGAACCGATCCATGAGCTGCCACATCGATCGTACGGGAAATCTTTTTGTAGGATTCGGCGGAGAGCGAAGTGCCAAATAGCAGCGATACTGCAAGGGTGGAGAATATTGCTACTTTCCCAGCATTAGAATTGCGCATAGAGTGAGCCTCGCTAGATTAACTATTTTTACATTACTTAGGTTTTAGACGCGGCAATTACGCATTAGTTACAGTTTTCACGCTACCCACCCCGATAGATATTACCCTTTGCATTCGCGGCCCAGGGATAGCCATCCGGGCCTACACTTATCTGCCTAGAGCTGCCAGTAACGCGATTCCAAGCCGTTCCGCTCCAACGATAGATATTATGATTACCCTCGTCGTCGCTGGTGCCTACTATCCATACAGAGCCATCACCGCCGATGCCTATATCTCTAGCCTCGCCGCTACGCCTGACCCAGCGCCCGGCGATGAGTTGGTGAATATCGTTGGTATGATCGAGAACCCAGGGAATTCCATTCGGATCCACATCAATTCGCACGCCCGAGCCCCGCACGCCGATCCAGTTTCCCTCGTCGTAACGATAGGTGCCCCCACCGGAGGTAACCCAGACAGTGCCATCGGCCCCGATACCTATATCCCGGGCATTGCCGCCCATTCGCTGCCAGGCACCGTCTTGCCAGCGGTAGATGCTATGTGAGTTGTTGACGATCCAGGGAACACCCTCGGGGTCCACGTCGATGCGCAGTGCACCACCATCAACACGCTGCCAGGTGCTACCCAGCCAACGATAGATGCCAAAGCCACCACTCCGCTCATCTGTGCCTATAGCCCATACAGAGCCATCTGCCCCTACGCCTATATCTGAAGCACTGCCCAGTAAGCGCTGCCACTGTGGCTGTATGCTGAGGCCTAGCTGATTGCTTGAGACTACCGCTGCATGAACGCCGAAATCTCGAATCTCAAACAGCGGAGGCGCGCCGGCCTCGGACTCGATCAGGGCCAGTTCAACCCAATAGGCAAGGCCGTCTACATCAATGTCCGTCACAAATAGCCGATTGTCCGCGAAGGTACTGCCGTCAAGGGAAGCGTTCAGTGCGAGCGGCTGCGACGCAATCAGCTCGAAGCGGACGGGGTCAGAAGCGGGAATCAGGGATAACTCGGCGCTGTACGCTGTCTCATTGCTGACGACATAGGGAAGCGTGAGTACGCCTTCATGAAGGCTCGGCCGCTGAGCGAACACAGGATTGGCGGCAAAACACACAGCAATTAGCAACAGTAGCAAGGCGCAACCGCCAAGATCACCTTGGTAGCGAGATTGAATAAATTCGCTTGAATACTGCTGCATAGTGCTCCCCTACTAGCGCCTAACCCATTGACCGATTCACTACTTACTAGTGTGAATTATGGCTGTGCAAAACTGAACAAATTATGAATATCCGACCGAAAGCCCCTGCATTGACGCAACAGCAGCAAAATTAGCAATGCTCTTCTGCACAAATAGGATCACCCGGGCACTCTATCCCCCAAAGGGAGAAGTCTATGCGTTTTAGTTTTAACCAACTAGAACGGTTGTTCAGCAGTCATCAACATGAATTTTTTGTCGCCGCCCTGTCCATAACACGCAATGGAGCAGCCGCAGAAGATGTCGTTCACGACGCCCTGCTTGCGGTGGCCTCGCTGCAGACGCAGCCCGATAACTTGAAGGCCTATGTGTATCGCGTAATTCGAAACAAGGCACTGCTACAAATAAAGCAGGCCCAGCGCCTTGACACTTCCGGCTTAGATCTGGACCACATCGACCGACTTAGCATGAACGAGTTAAGTGCCGAAGAAAGGGTCTTCATTGAACAGGCGCTCGAGAAAATAACGACACTTCAAAGCAATCAACAACAAGTGTTGCTACTCAAATTCTTCGCCGACCTAAGCTTTAAAGACATCGCAGCAATTATGGACAGTTCAATCAACACAGTTAGCTCATGGTACCGACGCGGTCTGCAACAACTGCAGGAGAAATGTGATGAATGAGAGAAACATCAACCTGGAATCCACACTACAACGCCTCAAGCTGGCGGGACCGAGTGAGAACTATTTCTCTCGCGGCGTAACTATCATTCGTCAAAATAGAAACAACCATTCATTCTGGAACGCACGAATCGGCATAGCCCTAAGTGCCGCACTTCTTCTCTCGATCGGAATAAACTTGCTCCAGCTAAGCAACATGGAAAACAGCCCAGTTGAAAAAAGCATAGTTGAAAGAAGCAGCGAAAGTCTAGAACCCTCGCTTGTAGCTAGCACGCAGGCAACCGCAAACAACGAACTGCAAACTAGCGATATTTCCAATACGGCATCGGTCTTTCGTTTTCTTTGCCTCACCAAATCAAGCGTCGTTGTCAATAACTCGCTTAACCTCGGCGAGCTTAAGGGTTTTGGCGAATGGGTGTTCTTTCAGACTCCCGATAATTATCAGGTGACAGTCTCACTCCAACCGCTGCGTCAATGGACGGCCATCGGTCAATTCGAGGATGGCAACATTTCCTTGCAACTGGACGCTGGCGAAGTGATGGAACTGCGAGGCGTCGGCATCGGCCCCTCCAGCCTAAAACGCGGCGGCCCCTTTCCTGTATACGGAAATATTCAAAAGCTCGACACGAACAACGTGTCGTCAAGGTCAGCCGCGCAGAACGTCCTATCACTAGACTCGCGCGCTCAGTTGGCGCCCGCTACCCCCAGCGGAACTAGCAGTCAAGAGACAGTCGGTATTACCAATATCGTAGCGGGCGTAGACACAGAGCTTAGCCCGCTTACACAGAAATATTTCGGCGCGCTTTTGCGCAGCGGCGAATGTGGATAGTCAAATCTAAAGGAATCAACGCATGAAACCCAGGCTCATACTTAACAGCATAGTCATGCTCCTCTCACTCAATAGCCTCAACAGTTTTGCCCAGGCGGAAAGATACATCGCTGGCACCCACTACAAAGTTCTAGAAGCGCCGGTGCGCACGGCTGATGCAGACAAGATCGAAGTGCTGGAGATATTCTGGTATGGCTGCCCAGGCTGCTACACCTTCGAGCCCATCCTCAGCAACTGGGTAGAAAATCGCGAAGACGATATCGACTTCGTGCGCTTTCCCGGTGTTTTTAACCCCTTAATGAAAGTTCACGCACAGATCTTCTACATGTCGCAAGCGCTAGGCATTCTAGCTCAGACACACGATAAAGTTTTCGATGCGCTAGTGCCCCAGAGAAAGACTCTCAGTTCAGAACCTCAGATAGTCGATCAATTTGTTGAGTTTGGCATGGATAGAATAGAGGTTGAGAAAGCGTTTAACTCGTTCGCCGTTAGAACGAAAACTAATCAGGCGGAGAAGCTGACGAGGGACTACAAGCCGACGAGCACGCCAAGCATGGTCGTGGACGGCAAATACCTTGTCTCCCTGGCCGGGCCCGTAAACACCTATCAAGAGATGCTAAGAGTCGTAGATTTTTTGACTGAGAAAGAGAGGAATTAATTACTGGCACAGACTGCCTGAAGGCAGAAGCTACTAAAGCTTCTTCATACTTTCTTAACAAACTCCGACTTCAGTTTCATCGCACCAATGCCAGCGATCTTACAGTCAATGTTATGGTCGCCATCGACCAGTCGGATGTTTTTGACTTTCGTTCCTACCTTCACCACTGAAGAGCTGCCCTTCACCTTCAAGTCCTTGATAACAGAAACTGTATCTCCATCGGCAAGCGCATTGCCATTCGCATCTAGCACCACATCCTCGCTGCTCTCCTGCTCCTCCTGGGGCGACCATTCATGTGCGCACTCGGGACAGATGAGCAGCGCGCCATCTTCGTAGGCGTATTCGGAGTTACATTTGGGGCAGGCAGGGAGTGATGACATAGGGGAAACAATAAACCTTATAAGAATTTAGGCGACGTGCCAAAACGGCAACGAGCCGCGACACTACAACGTGGGCGATTAATATAACAGAAACGGGGATTGCCGGTGTAGGCGAATGCCTATTAGCTTAAGATACGAGGCGCCGCGATCGAATGGCTTCGACGACACTCACCGTTTGATAAGACTCCACATCAATATTGTACTTCGCTATCTTCTTATTCAGCGTTGATGGTGGAACGCTCAGCAATTTGGCAGCATTTCTCTGCATTCCGTTGCTAGCACGTAACGCTTCGGTGATACGCAGTTTCTCGATATTGCCCAAAATCTCATCCAGTGTGTTGATGTTCTTAAGGGTAAGAACCGACATAAGTATCTTCAAGCGCAGCGAGGCCCAAAAAATATTGCCATTGGTCTGCAGCAGCATGACGAAAAGGAAGAAGACCGTCGCCAAAGGCAGGCTAATGGCCGATGAGGAATCGAAGCCAGCCAATCTGAACAGCATGACTAAGACCGCAACTAAAAATATCGGCGCGAAGGCTAGCAGGTTAACTTTACAGCGATTGCGTATCTCGAAATCGCTATTCGCCATAGTATTTGTGATGAGTACGGTGAATGTGGCCAGCACATTAATGACAATAAAGACCATGGCTAGCCAATAATACTCAGCTGGCGTGGTAATCGCAGTCCATTGCAGAAACTTAACGCCCTCAATAACATAACCACCAAGATGGGCCAGCGTGATCAGGGAAGCCATTCCATATAGAGCGATTTTGGCAGCTGTAAGATGTTTAAACTCAACCAGTGTCAATGCCAGAACCAGGATCGAAGGGAAAATAAAGTACAATGTATTCATATAGATATGAATAAACATGACACTTAGTTGTTCGGCGGGAATGTAGGTAAAATAGGCCAGAAACTCTGACACATTCTGCAATAGAAACAGAGTACACACGACGACGAAGCTCTGCGCGATCTTACTCTTTATACTTACGTTAAAGAGGATCGCGAGCTTTAGCAAAATGCCAATAAGCGCAAATATGCCTAAATATACAAGTGCTTCTTGTTCCATCAAGACCGGCCCTGAATAATCGTGGGAAGCAAGGATAATAACTAGATTCCCCGTCTATTTCCAGAGTAAATTGCGTAAATGTGAACAAAGTCCGTTTATAGAGTAATTCCTACAAAGGATGCCACGATACCACTGCCCGTAGTGCCCATCAGCATCTTCGATCCTGGCACTAGCCGACCCTGCTTCTTCATCAAGTCATAGCACACGGGAACGGTTGCAGATGCCAAGTTACCTAGCTTCGGGTAGGTAGCAATTGATTTATCCTTATCGATCCCCACTATTTCCAGCGACTTCATAAAAGGCCTCTCACCCACCTGATGGGGAATAAACAAGTCGACATCATCGGCCTTCCAGTTTAACCCCTGATAGGTAGGCCCAATAAGGTCTTTAACCAGCTTCAGCGTTACCGCGCTAATACGCCCCATATCCATATTGAATGACAGACCGCCGTAGTCATTGTGATTATAGGAGCACAGAGCGTGGTGCCGGCTCACCGAACCACAACGTATTTGATCTATTCCGCTACCATCTTCGGTAGGCCCTAGCACCATGGCCCCTGCGGCATCGCCTACCGTCATTGCGCCGATGTGAGTCTTGATATCTTCCTGCTTAAGCTCACCAGATTTAAACATGGCGGTAACCTGGCGGGTGACCTTGCTGGACAATTCCGCCGTAACCACTAGTACATGGCGAATATCACCGGACCGAATAAAGGAATTCGCCACCTGCAAGCCGCTAGTGAAGCCATGGCATGCATTCGCCACATCAAAACAGATCGTTGGCGTGAGGCCTAAGCCGCTAGCGATGATGTGCGCAGTCGCAGGCTCAGGGCAGTCTCTCTCAATACCACAGTAAATCACCGCATCTATTTCATGGTATTGCAGGCCTGATTCCGCCATAGCTCGCTCAGCAGCGGGCATGGCCAATTCGGAAGGTTGCATGTTAATTGGCGCCTGGCGCACCTCGCTAATGCCGAGCGACGTTTCTACTAGGTCGATATCATCAAAATTCGCCTCCGCCAGAATATCCCTAGTTAAAACGGCATTTTTTGCTAATTCTGAGCCGACTGAATAGATATGAGATTTGAGCATGATTGACTTCCTATAGTTTTAGAACGTAATTAATTTAATAAGCTGGTTAGTATTCTAGAGAAAAATAACTACGTAAAACATCGATTTAGAAAACGATTTCATTAATGAAATCATAGAATACACGCAGATTTATGCCGTAACTTCGAAAGCCGAAAATTCAGTTGTAGGAACATTACCTAGCCTTTGTAGGATATTTTGAAGTGCTCGTAGCTTTAGCAATTTCATCCGATCCCAAGTAATAAGTAGCTCGTTACGTTGCTTGCCGAGCCCGCAAACTTAAAATCGACAATCCACTTAATAAGGGCGCAGGCTAGTGCTTTAGATTTTTCTTATTAAAACTTATAAATCAATCAGTTAGGAAAATATACAGAAAGAACGTCATAACGAGTTCTAAGCGGGACATTTCGTTATTCGACAGCAAACTAGCAACTATGCACGCTGCATAGCCGCAACGCGCATCACTCGAACCAGTATTCATTCTGAATAGTCAGTTTTAATTCCTATTTGCTCCCAGCCTGACTCTGCTTTAAACACGGCTGAGAAAGCATGAGATATTTTTGCAACAAAAAATAAAATTCGAGTGACTGGAAGCAAAATACTCACTGCAGGTAATCCATGAAGTTTTTTTGAGCGTAGTTTTACAACATGACCAGAGTCCTATAACCTTGAACCCGCCTTTTTGATTAGATTAGCTGTGAAGGGAAATCGCGCTTAAAGGAACAAGTTATGGAGCAAATGCAAATATTGGGGCTGGTCGCCCTCGTTGCGGGGGTAGCCAAAACGGCCATACTGTTCTTCTCTGAGACGCAGAATAAACTCACCTCGGCCTTCGCTCTCGTCTGCCTGAGCATGATCCTGCAAAATACATTCGAATTTCTTGTTGCGATCACCTATCACAGCGATCCCTACCTAGCGACCTGGCTGCTGCATAGCGAAATGCTGAGCATCGTGTTCCTCGCCTACTGTCTTCTAATATTCAGCCTGACGGTAGCGGAGAATGAATACATAAGGCCGATCACCCTCCTGTTCGGTTTTGGCGCACTAATGTGCACCTATCTCCTATTAACAGGACAGCTAGTATTGGGTTACGAACAAGCGGGCTATTCGGTCATATCCATTCCAGGGCCGTTCTATGTTGTACTCAATTCTTTCGTCTCCCTCGCCGTCTTCTCGATGCTGGTCATTCTTATCTACACGTCGTTAACGAAGAGCGGCGAAGTTCGCTCAAGAAGTCTGCAGGTATTAATAGCCATTGCCCCCGTCTGCCTAACCGCCCTGACGGTGCAGATTTTGAGATTCAAAGGATTCAATTCCTCAACCGCCGTTTTTATGCCGATCGCTACGACATTCTTTGTCGCCATGATGGTGCTGTATCAATCCGGACGCATCGTGATTTTTAAGATTAAGTGGACTGTGATCTGGAAGCTGGCAGTTTCGATGCGGGATGTGAAGCTGAGTGAATGGGTTGGCTTGGTCGAGGAGTTGCTAGTTAAGGAAGCCATGCGGGAGAGCGACAATAATCAAACTGAGGCGGCGAAGTTGATTGGAAGTAATCAGACGACCGTTGGGCGAAAGTTTAAGAAGTATGAGGGTGGTGGGGAAATTAATTGAGGTCGGTTGTTTGTTTGTGGTGACTAAATCATCCTAACCCGTTAGATTCTGATTTATCGAAGAAGGTATCTTAAAAATAAATCTGTCCCCTTTTCTTCAGTAGAAATACTGCCCTACTCTGGCAGTAATAAAGATTACCGGAATTTAGGAATTGGAATTTTACAGCTTTTCTTATCCTCGTTTTATACTAGAACTAGACTCTTCTGCAATCTAACGACCTCGGCTATCTATCCTTCACAGCTTTCTTTGTTCCGGTTCCTCATTAAAACACCGATTAAAGGATAATTGACCTCTACTTTTTCCCCTGTTTTTAAAGACCTTCCGTCTATAACTAATTCATATTCTTTAATAAAATCCGGCACGATGTTTTGAACAAGACCTAAGGCGATCATATTATTTTCTTTAGGGAGTAGCTGAATAGCAAAGCATGGGTTTTCTTTAGGCGGCCCTCTTTGTGCACTTTTAAATATTTCATCGAGTGGCATATCTAGCTCTCTAGAATCAGCCATGTTGAAAAACTGATATCCCTTGTTAAAGTGCCCTATATCTTTAAAGTCATGGTAGTAGAACTCATCTTCCTCGATGATCTTTGATATAGACATAAAACGCGCATCAACTCTAACCCCATTCTCTTCTACGGTTGCATATGTATATATTTGGTCGATAACTACTGGTCCATGTCCAGTATTTAATATTGGTGTATTGTTTGGATTCTGAAAAGAAATGATTTCGATTGAGTCATGCCAGGCGAATATTCTCTTAACTGATTCAAACTGTACTATTGAGAAAATAACGGCGGAAGTTATTATTGTAAGCCCCGCTACTATCCGAGAAATTAGAAGAATATTCCGAATTACCTTATTTTGATATGCGCCACATTCGACACATTTTTTTGCAAGTTCCGGTAATTCTTTTTGGCAGATAGGGCATTTAGAATGCATATATACTTACTTCGTTTGTCAGTTGGACTTCCCAGCCTTTGCTAGACACGCAGTTTCTACTCATAAAAATCACTTTAACAGATCTTCTGGTTTAACCCACGAATTTCAATGCAAGAGGAGGAAAAAGAGAGAAATTAATTCCGGTAAAATCGTGCATTACTGGAAACAAGGAGTAGAAAAACCGCCCCACTCCGGCGATAGTAAAGATTACCGGAAATCACTAAGCGGATTATCTAGGCAGATATCCTACCCTTCAGGCGGTAATAGTCATTACCGGAATAACGCCCTTAATAATAGGAGCAGCCGCGTAGCGCTGTTTCCTTTTTGATTCCTGTGTTAGGTCTCTTTACTCTTTCTCACAAGCATATATCTAATAAATAACAGCACAAGTAGCCAAGGAATGAATTCTAGAGGAAGAAATGCTACTTCAAATATTGCCGCTGTATAGTACCCATCTTGCATCAGCAGTTCTGCAGATCTGTAACCAAGAGCTGTCATAGTCCAAATTATCATCACTCCCAGGAAGAAAATAAATTTGGAACTTTCAAAGAGTTTCTTTCTAGCTAGCGACGCAGATATCCATGAAAGTGTTAAATAAGGTAGAAGCAAGAAGGCACTTCCCGCTGGTTGCGTTGCTGTGTAGTATATTTGATCCTTTGCAGCTGATGAAAGCGTATCTCCCCCAATAGAAATACTAGCAATTATACCTGACGATGAATCCACGACTAAAAATGCCACGATGGCTAGTACTTGATAAAAAATGTATGGACTATTCTCGATATTCAACTGGTAGACCTAACATTGATATATGGAGGGGGCCCCATACCTAAAAATGCTTAGTGGATATTGTAGCCATACCCACGAGTATTGTAACAATTGGCGACTAATTGAAGACATTACTGTGAGGAAAGGAAGGGGTTACCGGAAAGAGTAAGTGGGAAAACCGCCCCACTCTGGCAGTAGTAAAGATTACCGGAAATACCCTAATAAGTTTTCTGTTCTGATTTGGTGCCCGGAGCCGGAATCGAACCGGCACGCTCTTTCAAGCGAGGGATTTTAAGTCCCTTGCGTCTACCAATTTCGCCATCCGGGCATTTTGAAGGGATGGTCTTACTAGGGTTTTTGTTGAAATGGAGGCTGGAGTCGGAATCGAACCGGCGTTAACGGAGTTGCAGTCCGCTGCATGACCACTCTGCCATCCAGCCTTTAATCATTTCATGCTTTTCAAAAGAGCGCGCACTATACCAAAACTCGGGGCTTTGGGCATGGTCTGAGTGTTAAAAAGGTTAAATAAATATCCTTGGTTTGTGTGGCCATCTAGACCGTCGGAATGATTCGGGGCAGCCTTCGGATGTCTGCACCGCTACGCGGCTTTGATTCCAAATTGAACTAAGTTTAATTCCTCACCCCTCGAGGAAGCATTTCACGGTCTGCGCCGCTGCACGGCTTTCAATCAGGCTTTAAGAGACTGGGACTATCGCCGCATGACCACCCTGCCATCCAGCCTTCTTATCCATTCAGCCCCTGCGATGGCTACGACCTTGCTTCAAATTAAATCTGTAATATCAGGGTAATGGAATAAACTCTTCATCATCCTCCGGCACTTTGTCGAAGCGCCCTTCTTTCCAATCCTCTCTCGCCTTCCGTATTCGATCTTTGTCGCTGGACACGAAGTTCCAGTCGATGAAACGTTTGCTGAGTTTCTCGCCGCCGATGAAGGCTAACCTGGCATCGGTAGTTGCTTCGACGGTGAATTCGTTCTTCTGATCCAGTATCGCCATAGTGAATTCTTCAATTGCTGTGCCATTGCTGCTGACCTCGCCCTTGGCCATGTAGATCGCTCTTTCTTCACACACAGGCAATGTTAGGCGCTGGCCCGCTTTGAGGAGTGCTTCCACATAAAGTGTCTCGGCGAAAGTCTTTACCGGTGAGCTCAACCCATAGGCCGAGCCCATCATTACTCTTAGCGTGACGCCGTCGATCTCTGTGGTTGGCAGTTCGTCGGCTGGATAGTGATAGAAGGCTGGATCTATCTCTTCATCTGCTTCTGGCAATGCAAGCCAGAGCTGCAGCGCGTGCAGGCTATGTTCGGTTTTGCGTATTTCTGGCGGGGTGCGTTCCGAGTGGACTATGCCCTTGCCCGCTACCATCAGGTTGATATCGCCGGGCTTGATTACCTGAACACTGCCTATCGAGTCGCGGTGCAGGAACTGGCCCTCGAACATATAGGTGACTGTGGCTAGATTGATGTGGGGGTGGGGTCTTACGTCGATGCCTTCGCCTGGGTTGAAGTGGGCTGGGCCGGCGTGGTCGAAGAATATCCACGGGCCTACTTTGCGTTGCTGTCTTGAAGGCAGTGTTCGTCTTACGCTGAAGCTGCCTAGGTCTTTTACTCCAGGTTTAAGCACTAGGTCTATGCCATTACTGGAGTTTTTCTCGCCTTCGCACTCGTCGTTGCCGTTATAGAGATTGCTCATAGCTGGCTTGTTTCGCTCCGTTGCTCAATTATTCACCAAAAGTCTGCCTGTTCGAGCTAGCCTGCCTAGATATTTATGCAAAATGGGCTATCCAGTTCGATGGCGAATTAGTGTACGGTTTTTAACCGTAGTCAGGCAAGGCTGGTGTGTTCGGGGTATTGTATAACTGGCAAGAAGAAGAATATTTATCTCTATGATAGTTATAGAGATATTCGTCAGCTTCTATCTGTTGAAGTGGCCAAAATTGGAGCGGGAAACGAGATTCGAACTCGCGACCCCGACCTTGGCAAGGTCGTGCTCTACCAGCTGAGCTATTCCCGCGTTTTGAGGTGTTAATCACTCTTGAGTTTAGGCCCGCTAAGCTAGGAAATACGCTTGCCGGAACCGCTACCCGAAAGAGGCGCTTATTCTAATGCCTAAGTGTCCCAAGTCAAGCTGAACTCGTGGCTTTCTGGCATTTCTTATGACTTTGACTGCTGTTCGCCTAAGGCTGCTCGAAAATACTGCATTCCTGAGCTAATGCTCAACACTGCCGCTAGATAAATAAGCGCGTAGCCAAGCATGAGTACCCATTCAGGCAGGCTCGGATTAGCTAACAAGAGCGTGATGATGGCTAGCATCTGTACCGTGGTCTTGAGCTTACCTGAAAATGCGACCGCTACTTTATCTCTTAGCCCCTGCGCCGCCATCCATTCACGCAGCGCGGATACCAGGATCTCGCGGGCGATGATGATGCTTCCAGCGAGTAGCAATGCCGGGTAGACCGACACCAACATGATTACGATGATCGCGACCAACAACTTGTCCGCGACAGGATCCAGGAAGGCCCCGAATTCAGAGGTCTGATCGAGCTTTCGTGCAAGATAGCCATCCAGCCAGTCGGTCAGGCTCGCGATCGAGAACAGGATGGCTGCCAGGAGGTGACTTGATTGCGTGTCTAGATTGTAGCAATAGATAACCACCGGAATGAGGACGACTCGACTGATCGTAGCAATGTTTGCCCAATTCATATTAGTTTCTTATTTTTCCTTCGCCGCTGCTTGTGCACTCTAATATTTTATTCTTTATTTACAGAGTGTTGTACTCTAAAAGAGAAGTAAATAAGAGCTAACATCCGGATATTTTAGGTGGCTTTGAAGTTAGCGGGATCAACTATTGTGTAAGTATTCATATATGTTTTCGGCCAATTTCTTGCTTATCCCAGTAACTTTCGCAATTTCTGACTCACTCGCCTTGCTGATTTCCTGGTGCCCGCCGAAGTAGCGCAACAGCTCGCGCCTGCGTTTCGGCCCTAAGCCTGCTATCTCCTCTAGCGTCGACTGCTTACGCGCCTTGGCACGACGGGCCCTGTGGCCGGTGATGGCGAAGCGATGGGCTTCGTCTCTTACCTGCTGCAGCAGATGCAGCGCACCAGACTCGGTCGGTATGACGATCTCCTTGAAGCGCCCATCCTTAAGCAGGAACAGTGTCTCCTGCCCCGCGCGCCGGCTTATGCCCTTGGCGATGCCTAGCAGCTGAATCTCAGGCAACTGAAACTTCTCCATAATCTTCTTAGCCTGAGTGAGCTGGCCCTTGCCGCCGTCGATAAGCAGGATGTCTGGGATCTTGGCCTCGCCCTTGGCAAGCCGCGTGAAACGGCGATCTAGCACCTGCTCCATGGCAGCATAGTCGTCTCCCCCCGTTATCCCCTTGATATTGAAGCGGCGGTAGTCGCTCTTCACCGCGCCGCCCTCGTCGAACACGACGCAAGAACCTACCGTGCCCTCGCCCGAGGTATGACTGATATCGAAGCACTCTATGCGGCTTGGCATAGATTCCAGCTTAAGAGAATCCTGTAACTGCTGAAAACGTTTAAATATATTCTGTTTGTTGCTGACGTAGGCATGCAGTGATTCACGGGCATTTGTCACCGCCAGCTGCAGCCATTTAGCGCGATGCCCACGCACGCGCATGGAAAGCTTAACCTTGCGCCCGGCCACGTAGGCCAAGGCGTCCTGCAAGCCTTCTGCGTCCTCAAGCACCGTAGGCACGATGAGCTCTGCCGGGATACTCGCCGCCTTGTCATCACCTAGGTAGGATTGCGACAGGAAGGCTGAGATCAGCTCACCTGCGTCTTCCGCCAGCTTGAAGCGTGGATAGAAGTTCTTGCTACCGATGATGCGGCCCGCGCGGATGTAGATGACGTGTACGCAGACATAGGACTGCAGGATCTCGGCTGCGACGACATCCGCATCGTCGCCCTGGTTGGCGACGATCTGGTCCTCCTGCATGCGCCTAAGGCCCATTATCTGGTCTCGCAGCACCGCCGCCCGTTCGAAATCCTCCTTCGCCGCCGCCGCTTCCATATTCGAGGTCAGCTCCTTGATCAGGGCGTTGCTCTTGCCTTGCAGGAACAGGGTCGAGTAGTGCACGTCCTTCGCATAGTCCTCGGTGCTAATAGCCTTCACACAAGGCGCCGTACAGCGGTCTATCTGGTACTGCAAACAAGGTCTTGATCGGTTATTAAAATAGCTGTCCTGACACTGCCTTACCTTGAATACCTTTTGTAATACTTGAAGTGTCTCGCGGGTTGCATTAGCGCTCGGATAGGGGCCGAAGAAACGCCCCGCTCGCTTACGGCTGCCGCGATAGAAGCCCAGCCTTGGATAATCATCCTTGCTGGTCAGCAGGATGTAGGGGTAGGACTTGTCGTCACGCATCTGAATATTGTAGGTCGGCCGATGGCTCTTGATCAGCGTCTGTTCTAAGAGCAGCGCCTCGGTCTCACTATTGGTGACGGTAGTCTCGATCTCTTGGATCTTATTGACCATGGCCAGCGTCTTGCTGTTCAGCCCAGAGGCCCTGAAGTAGCTGCCTACCCTATTCTTCAGGTTGCGCGCCTTACCCACATAGATCACCTCACCTGCCTCATTCAGCATGCGATAGACGCCAGGACGGCTGCTGAGATGCGCGAGGAAGTGTTTGTGGTCGAATGGCTTGCTGACTTCTGCGGACATGATCCTGCTATAACTGCGCGGTTAGCGGCATTGGGGTCGATTGACTAGGGTTATAGGCAGGTTAGCCGATGCCGCCCGCAGTCTCAACAGCGGGCGTAGCATTGGTACCAAGGTATTTGATTGCTCGGGAAATTAGCCGAGCGAGGCGTTGAACCTCTATTGATTCAGCCGCCGACTTAGCTGATTAACTGCTTAGCTGGAAAACTGACGATTGAGTCAAAGCTCGGCAGACCATCATACTCACGCGTATCGTCGGCCAGGCCGTGCTTCACCGCGAGTATCGTGAGCTCTACATCGCTGCGGATGCCCAGCTTCTCGAAGATGCGGTAGCGATAGCTGTAGACTGTCTTGGGGCTTAGCCCTAGATAAATCGATATCTGACTCACCTTCTTGCCATCGGTCAGCATCTGCGCAATCTGCAGCTCCCTGCGGGATAGCTTATCGAACAGGCCTCCGCCGCCATCATCGCCAAAGGGGTCTACGGCTAGACGGGTAGCCACACTTGGCGTGACATAGTGATCGCCCTCGTTCACCACACGAATCGCCTTCAACAGCTCCTCGACGGGTACGCTCTTGGTAATGAAGCCCTTTGCGCCTGAACGCAGCATCTGCGAGGGGATTACCCCGCTGGCTACGCTGGACATCGCCACCACCTTGCATTCCGGGGCCAGCTTCAGGATCTCGCGGGTAGCTTCGATACCCCCCAGGCCGGGCATGCGCGCATCCAGCAAGATTATGTCGGGCATTCGATAAATATTATTAGTGGAATAAATATCTGAATTCATGTCGTTAGAGTCAGCATGTGAGATATATTCTAGAACTTCTTCACCACTACTTAGCTGTCCAACAACGACCATGTCCGGCGCATCGCCCAGCAGGCGAGCCACTCCCTCACGAACTAATTCATGATCATCAACTAACAGGATCGAGATTTTCTTAAATCGAGTATTTTGCACGTTTTGTTTCCATAAAGAGGTTCAGACCACTAAAGCATCAGATATTCAGGAAATTTCCCCCAATTTTCCTTGCAGTTGTTGATTAATATCATAGCGTGATCTACCGCACAAATTAGACAATGCAAAACGGGAACTGGTTCACACTTCTGAGGTTTAAGACTGAAAACGCGTTGAATGGATTAAAGTTTTCTGAGTTGTCAGAACAAATGAAAAGGGGCTAGACGATGCGAACTTCGGTCTGCAAGGCTATGCCGAAGCCCTGCAGAATCGAACTACTCATGTCCTGAGCGAGCAATACGACATCCTCGCCCGATGCATTGCCACGGTTCACTAACACCAGCGCATGATCCTCATGTACTGCCGCACCGCCTCGCTGCTTGCCTTTCCAACCCTTTTGATCGAGTAACCAAGCGGCAGGCAGCTTCACTAGATCGGCATCTCCAGTATCCCAAGCCGGAAGCTCCGGATAGGATTCACGCAGACTCAGTAACTTCGCCCTAGAGACGACAGGGTTCTTGAAGAAGCTTCCCGCATTGCCAATCCGCTTGGGGTCAGGCAGCTTGCTGCTGCGGATAGCACAGACCGCATCGAAGACGCGCTGTGGCGTTGCTTCCTGTCCTAGCAGCGCTTCCTTGAGACCAGCGTAGCCGAGCTCTAGCACGGGCTCTACGGCGAGCTGCAGCGTCACCGAGAGGACGACCAGCTTCTGCCCCGGGTCCTGCTTGAACAGGCTATCGCGGTAGGCGAATTCACAGTCTGCCTTACTCATGTGCCGAATCTCACCAGTCTTTAAGTCGAAGGCTTCTAATTCTACGAAGAACTGGTCCAGCTCTACGCCATAAGCACCGATATTCTGAATCGGCGCGGCGCCGACAGTACCGGGAATAAGCGCTAAATTTTCAATGCCATACAGGGAATTTTGCAAGCAAAACATAACAAGCTCATGCCAGTTCTCTCCGGCGGCGGCTCGCAACATGCCGGCGCCCGGCAGTATCTCCCTGCCCCGATTATTCATGTAGAGAACCAGGCCTGGGTAATCGTTTATAAACAGCGTATTACTGCCTTGACCCAGGACCAACACCGACAGACGTTTCGATGCAGCAAATTCGCGCGCCTGCGGCAGATCGGCAGGATCTTGTATGTCAGCGAAGTACGCGGCCATCTGACTCACGCCGAAACTGTTGTAAGGGGTGAGGTCGACCTGCTCCTGTATCTCAAACACCACGGCTATTGCTCCTTCTCGGAAATGGACAGCTCATCCTCTAGCTGCTCGAACAGACGCCGACATGTGTCTTCGACCAGGTCTAGTACCGTCTCGAACCCCTGTCCGCCAGCGCCGAAGTACGGGTCCGGCACGGATTCTGTCGCCTCGGCCGAGTAGTCGAGCAGCAATTGCACCTTCGCCTTGCTGCCTGGGGGCGCGGCTCTTTCTAGGTGTTGCAGATTCTCTACGTCCATAGCCAGTACATAGTCGAATTCCTGAAAGTCACTGGCACGCACCTGTCTGGCGACCTGTTTTTCCAGGCTGTAGCCACGGCGCCGAGCTGCTGCAATCGACCTTGAGTCTGGATGAGCGCCGATGTGGTAAGTGCTGGTACCTGCAGAGTCTACTTCAATAAATTTACTTAAACCTTTATTTTGTATTAGTTTCTCTAGCACGCCGTGAGCTGTCGGCGAGCGACAGATGTTGCCGAGACAGACCATTAAGATGCGAATCTTGTCGCTGGGGCTGGCATCATTAGGGGGTGAGTTCGCCGACAAGGTATTTAGCCTAGGCCTTGCCAGCGCTGATATGGGCACGCACCAGCTCTAAATCGCGCTCGGTGTCGACACCGGGCGGGATGCTCTCGCTGGACACGGCCACATGAATGCCGATGCCGTTGTACAGCGCCCGCAGCTGCTCTAGCTTCTCGGTCACCTCCAATTCACACACCGGCCACGCAACGAACTGATTGAGCACGGCAACCCGGTAGGCGTAGATACCAATGTGGCGGTAGCAGTTCTTCGCCGAGACGCAGCCCTGCCAGGGTATGGTGGCGCGGCTAAAATACAGCGCGTGCCCCCGACTATCGATCACCACCTTGACACTATTCGAATCACAGATCTCTTCCTTGTCGGTAATCGTCTCACAGAGCGTGGCGATACCAACCTCAGAGTCTTGTTGAAGATTTTCCGCTACCTGATTGATAACACTGGGAGGAATTAGAGGTTCATCCGCCTGCACATTGACCACTAGGTCGGATTCAAGCATCTGTAACTGGCCGCTCACTTCTTGAATTCGATCGGTGCCGGATACATGAGAGCTCGACGTCATGCACACCAATGCGCCGAATCCCTCCGCCACCTCCTGAATGCGCACGTCGTCGGTAGCGATGATGACTCTATCAGCCTTACTCTCTAGTGCGCGCTCGTAGGTGTGTTGCAGCATCGGTTTGCCGCAGATATCCAGAAGCGGTTTCCCGGGCAGGCGCGTCGATGCGTAACGGGCTGGGATGACGACGCTAAAGCTCATCGGTACTTCTCGCATTCTTCGAGGGATAGCTCCCTCGCTTCATTGCTGAGCATCACCGGTACATCATCTCGAACCGGATAGGCCAAGGCATCAGGTAGGCAGATCAATTCCTTCGCCACCCGATCGTAGTGCAATTCACCCTTGCACAAAGGACAGGCAAGAATAGTTAATAGTTTTTGGTCGAGCATAGAAAGACTCCTGGTTCTTCGCCAAGGCGAAGGTAACAAACCAGCTACAATTTTTAGTCTAAAGGATTGCTTCTAAGAAGCAGAGACTTGTCGAATGTCTTCGATGAGACGCTCGACAAATTGACTCTCAAGATTCACTTCTACCGATAGATACCAAAAATTGTTTTTGGCGAACTGCCGACATTTTACCGCATCCTTCTCTGTCATTACGACAGGTTGATGCGCATCAATGCCCTGCTGCTCGAAATCGGCGGCGGTGAAGCTATGGTGGTCGGGAAAACTGAAGGTCTCTAGCTGATACGGCAAGCGCTCCAGCAAAGCGTAGAAGCGCTGCGGATTGCCAAGCGCGGAAACTGCCTGCAGCTTGTTGCCCATATTAAACGGAGCGCCAGCGAAAGGTCGCTTCTCGCCGCTCAGTAGATTGACGAGTGAGCGCGGCTCCAATTGCATCGTGCTCGCGGCCTTGAGTTGAGGAATTTCTCTTGCAGGCTGGCCATTTACAACGATGTGTTGAACCTCTTTCAGACGAGCCACCGGCTCCCTAAGCGGGCCAGCAGGTATACAGAAACCATTCGAGAACAGCCGCTGACCGTCTACAACTACGATCTCCAAATCGCGATACAGTTTGTAATGCTGCAAGCCGTCATCACTCAGCACCACATCCACGTCTTCATGTAGGAGCAGTGCATGCAACGCAGCGCTACGATCAGGATCGACATACACGGGGCAGCCAGTCTTTTCCGCAATCAGAAATGCCTCGTCACCGGATTGGCGAACATCGCTCTCGCCATCAACCGCAAGAGGATAGCTTGGCGCGTCTCCGCCATAACCGCGACTGATGATGCCGGGCTTGAAGCCCCGCCTCTGTAATTCTTGAGAGAGCGTGATTAGCAAGGGTGTCTTGCCGGTACCACCAAGTGAAATATTCCCGATGACAATGAGAGGAGCCGTTAGATCGGCCGGACGTTCCTTTGATTGCTGAGCTGCACGGCGAATTTTCGTCAGCAGTTGAAACAAGACAGAGACTGGCCATAACAAAATTAGCCACCCCGCTCTTTTATGCCATGCCCTTTCTAGAAAACTCATTCAGCTGGTGCCGCAGCATTCTCCGAGAATTGTTTCGCGTGAAGTCTTGAGTAAGTCGCCTGCTTGGCAAGCAATTCCTCGTGAGTACCCGACTCTATAATTTTTCCCTTCTCCATGACTAATATCAAGTCTGCCTTCTCGATGGTCGACAACCTATGCGCAATAACGAATGTCGTCCTTCCCTGGCGCAGGGTATCCAACGCTTCCTGAATGTGCATCTCCGATTCGGAATCCAGCGCTGAGGTCGCCTCGTCGAAGATCAAAATAGGCGCGTCTTTCAGCAGAGCGCGAGCAATCGCTATGCGCTGCCGCTGTCCGCCGGACAATAACACCGCATCGTCACCAACCGGCGTGTCAATACCTTGCTCTAACTGTTCGATGAACTCCATCGCGTGCGCATCGTTCGCTGCCTTAATCGTCTTCTCATGATCGATCACATCCTCCCCGTAAGCGATGTTCTCTTCTACCGTGCCATTGAACAGCACGACCTGCTGAGAGACTAGGGAAATGTTCTCACGCAGACTCTCCAGCTTCAAACTCTTCAGGGGCACGCCGTCGAGCGTTATCTCGCCCTGCTGAAAATCATAGAATCGAGTAATGAGACTCACGAGACTGGACTTCCCGCTGCCCGACTTTCCGACCAACGCGATCGTCTGCCCCGGCTGCGCAACAAAACTAATATCAGCAAGGGTCTGCACTCCCTCATTATAGGAAAAACTCACATTAGCGAATTCGACACGTCCCTCTGCCCTAGCCAACACCTGTGTGCCTGCGTCTTTTTCCAACTCTTCATCTAGCAATTCGAAGATGCTGGCCGCGGCTGAAAGCCCTCGCTGTATCACGGCGTTGATCTGAGTGAGCTGCCGGATAGGCTTGGCTAGCAAGCCGGCCGCACTTAGAAACGCCACGAAGTCGCCTGGCGTATTCGTGGCGAAGAATTCGGCTGACATAGCGAACCAGACTAATGTCGCGATCGCTGTACTGACTATCAACTGGATCAGCGGCGTGCTCGCGCTACGCGTAAGCACCATCTTCATATTCTGCACGCGGTTCTTCTCGCTCGCCGCAGACAGCCTTTTGCTCACATAGTCTTCTGCATTGAATGTGCGAATGACGCGATGGCCCTTGATAGTCTCAGTGGTAATCTGTGTCACATCGCCCATGGAATCTTGTATCTGTGTGCTATAGCGGCGGAACTTCTTCGAAGCTATCGAGACGACCTTACCGACCACAGGCGCGATGATCAGGAAGGTAAGACTGAGCTTCCAGTCCATGTACATCAGATAGGCTAGCAGCCCCACTACGGTGAAGCCTTCGCGCACCACCACGGCGACTGCATTACTCGCGGCACCGGTAATCTGCATTACATCGTAGGTTAGTTTAGAGACGAGTCGTCCCGAGGAATTGTTATCGAAGTAACTTGCCGGCAAGCGAATTAGCCGGTCGATCAGTTCGCAGCGTAACTCGTGTACTAGATAATTCGATATGCCGGCAAGATAGTAGCTACCCATGAAGCCACCGAGACCGCGCACGGCCGCCAAGCCGATAAAGGCCAGCGGGCTCAATATTCGCAGAGCCTCATAGTCCTCCGCGGCAATTGCATCGACGGTCCAGCCCAGCCACCAAGTCGCGGCGGGGGCGGTGAGCGCGAAGATGATATAGCCGAGCATGGCCGTGGCAAATAGCATGCGGTGCGGAATCACATAGCTGAATAGCCGCCTGTACAGACGCCAACTCTCTTCCTTCCCTATTTTTCGATCCGTTTCGCTCATAGCAAGTCAGTTGGGGTAGATCCCGGTTGTTCAAGTTCCTGTGGTCGCTGCGTAGCGATGTTGAGTCGTGTAAATCCAGATTGCCCAATGCCATCCATCGCAGTCACAACAGATTGATGCGTAGCCTCAGCATCGGCAATCAATAGGATCGGCAAGCTGAGATCACCGCCCGACTCTATCTGCAAGCCCTGCACCAGCGTCTCGATCCTGGAATTGACCAGCGCTCTGCCATTGATCGAGAAGCTGCCGTCTCTGGCAACTAGAATCTCTATCTGCGCAGGATTACTCTCTGAGGCCTCGGCATCCGCCTCTGGCAGATTCACTAGCAGCCGTGTCTCACGGCTAAATGTCGTGGTTACCATAAAGAAGATAAGCAGAAGAAACACCACGTCTATGAGCGGTGTCATATTGATGGCAAGTTCTTCGCGGTTGGCTCGTTTAAATTTCAAGTTACTGTGTTCTCTCTAACGCGTCTATTTCACTTCTACTTTACGGTCGCTGTGCAACGCATCGACTAGCTTGATCGATTCCTGCTCTAGGGTCAGTACTAGGGATTCGACCTTTCGCGTGAAGTGGCGATGCGCCATAAAAGTAGGTATCGCGACGGTAAGTCCCGCGGCAGTCGATATCAATGCCTCAGAGATTCCGCCTGCCAGCGCGTTCGCATTGCCGGTGCCCTGCAACATGATCTCGCTGAATACACGAATCATGCCGACAACCGTGCCCAATAGCCCGAGCAGTGGCGTGATTGCCGCTATCGTACCCAGGGTGTTCAGGTAGCGCTCCATGTCATGGATAACCTGAGCCGCCGCCTGCTCGATACTCTCGATCATCGCCGCTCTGCCGTATTTGGAGCTGAGCAGCCCCGCTGCCAGAATCTGACCTAAGGGGGAGGACAGCCGTAGCTCGCGCAGCTTGCTGGAGTCCAATTGATTATTTTTTAACCAGGTCCATACCTGTGCGAGAACGTATTTAGGTGTGATGCGGGAAGCGCTCAGACTCCAGAATCGCTCAATAACGATAGCTATCGCTACGATGGAACAAAGAATAATGGGCAACATCAGCCAGCCGCCAGCCCGAATTATTTCTACCACGTGTTTCCTCCAAAAAATCGATTGATAACTCTACCATATCCGCCAGTACACAGCCTGCAGAGACTGTCACGACGGGGTAGTAGACTTATCGGCATCAATTGCAGGTCTGATTAATGCCAATATCGAGAATTCTGCTTTCGGTATTCGCTAATGCGGACAATTGTATCCTCTGGGGCAGCTTTCTTGCTAAAACCCTCGCTCGATTCACCGCGGCGTGTACCGCCGAATTCCAAGCTAAGCATGCCAGTCTCCGACGTAGTGAACCCCCTACTCGCGAATTCAGTGTAACGTTCAGCTACTTGGCCATGGGGATGACCGAAACTATTGCGGTAACCGGCAGAGAACACCACGTAAGCAGGTTTAACCCGCTTGAGAAAAGCATAGCTCGACGAGCTTCCACTGCCATGATGTGGAGCAAGCAGCACATCACTTGCGAGCTCAGCGCCATACCGCCTCGCGAGTTGCGCCTCGGCCTCCCTCTCAATATCGCCTGGCAGTAAAATGCTGCCCGCACTGGAACGTATCTGTAGCACACAGGAACTATTGTTCTCCGATGAATGGTCTAGACCACTTTGCAGGAAGCGAAATTCGACGCCATCCCAATTCCAATCATCCACGTCGAGGCAGAGCGCTACCGGCAACTTCGCTTTCAAATCCTTGCGATTGCCGATGAGCCTCTCTACATGCATGCCACCCTCAACACCGCTGAGCCCTCCGGCGTGATCGTTATCGCCATGACTAACTACGACCGCAGCTAACGATCGTATGCCAAGTGCGCGTAGTGCAGGCACAACGACTGCGGAACCGATATTGAAATCAGGACTGAGGTTCGCGCCCGTATCATAAAGAAGGGCATGATGGCGCGTCTGCACGATGACGGCGAGGCCCTGCCCTACATCGATAACGTGTAGTCGTAAAATATTTACTTCGCCCGTCGACGACCTTAACCGCTCTGGTATCGGCAGCACGCAGAGCATCAATGGAATAACGAGCCCCCTTCGACATACCCCCTTAGGTAGCAGCAACAACAGCACGGCGAAGAACAGCGCTAACACATTCCAACTGTTAGGCTGTGCTACCTGCAACTGAAGAGAACTGGAACCCCACGCCACCAAAAACTCCATAAACTCGATAAGCAATGCAATACCGCCATGAGCTATAGAGAACAGCAGAATCGCGGCGGGCTCATGCACGAAGCTAACAAGCAGGGACGCAAAACAGATCGGCACGATCAAAAAGCCGACAACAGGAATGGCGATAATATTGACCACGGGGGCTAGTAACGAGAGCTGCTGCGTGAAAAATATTAACGGCACGCCCAGCGCGATGAAGACGATAAGTTGCGGCCGGACGAGAAACCTGGCAACCGCAGCCACTCTCTCGCCAAGCGGGACTTCTATTTGCTCGACACTTACCGACGCTTGAGAAGAGCCGGCGAACGCGAGTAGCGCCGCCACCGCGATGAATGACAACCAGAAACCACTGCTGATGAGCGCGAGCGGATTTAGTAGCAGAACCGCGAACATCGCTAACAGAAGTCGGAAGGAAACTTGATAGCGCGTATTCCAAAAGAGGCCGCAGATTAACACGGCGATCATGATAAACGCGCGCTGCGTGGGCAAGCTAAAACCTGCGAGCAACGCATACATCAAGGCAGCCACTAGCGCGAAGAATGCGGCGAATTTTTGAGCGGGCACGAGCCTGCCAATGCGGACCAGTCTTCCCACAAGCAGCGCTAACCAAAATACGAAACCGCTGATCATGCCGATGTGCAACCCCGATATGACAAACAGATGGTTGCTTCCTGTCGCGGTAAAGAGCTTCCAACTGTCCTGCGATATGCCCGATCTGTCGCCAAGCAGTAGGGCCATCAAGAGGCCGCCGTATTGAGAACCGGCTAACATCCGCTGCAATTTAATCTTTAGCGAATAGCGAACCGAGTGCAGCCACACCGAAGGATAGAAACCAACGTCTTTTGACAAGGCCGGGATCAATTGATTGGAGGCCGAATCACGCACATAGCCGCGCGCGCTAACGCCCTGCTGAAACAGCCAAGCCTCGTAGTCGAACCCACCGGGGTTGGCGAATCCGTGAGGACGGTTGAGCCGCACCGCAAGGCGCCAATACTGCCCGGGGATAACAGTCGTGCCGCCGTAGTAATTGAGAATCACCTTGCGCGGAAAGAATCCAGATGGCGCGCGCAGGATCTCAAACTGAAACTGCTGTGCAATCAATGAGCGTTCTGGCAGGCCTATCACGACGCCCTCAACCTGAAGCGTTTCCCCTTCGAGTATTAACGGCAGGCGTTCACTTAGGCGGTCGTTAGCCCAGCGTAGATGCCAACCTGCTCCTAGCGAAACCAGGAGCAATCCAATGACTAACCGACGAAGAAGATTC
>NVUL01000057.1 GCA_002401885.1 SAR86 cluster bacterium | reverse complement strand
GCCGCCGCGGACAATCACTGGTGGTTCGCGCTATCGATGAAGGCAGACTAGTAGCCGAGAAGATCGATACGTTCCTAAGTGGGGAATAGAAAACCTAGTTCTAAGACCAAGTGAACCACAAACCACTCATGAATAATGATGATGCTGTCGTATTAGCAACTGCGTCAGACCAAATCGAGCCCTACTCCGGAAAAATTCATAATCTTACGAAAAATTTAGCAAAGTGCCCTCAAGACCAGTATATTTGACACCGGCGCATCAAGAGCGCTCGAAAATCTATAACAAAAGGAAGCATTAGATGTCCTCATCAGCACCTCGCCACTACCCCGATTCACCACTCGCGCTGTTTCTGGGGCACACGCCTGTTTGGTACAAGCAAGCCGTATTAGCGGCTCTTGTAATGAACGTTGTTTTTTACTTCACGCTTGGCTCACTACTTACTTCTTGGATAATTCTTTTCGAGTTCATTTTTACCCTCGCCATGGCTCTAAAATGCTTCCCGCTGCAACCGGGCGGCCTGCTGGCGATACAGGTGCTGGTGATGCAGCTCACCGACTCGCACCATGTCTACGAAGAGGTTGAGCACGGCCTGCCAGTAATCCTACTGGTTATCTTCATGGTGGCCGGTGTGCATTTCCTGAGAGAGATGCTGTTCATGTTCATGAACAAGGTGCTACTGGGCATCAAGTCCCGAGTGGTAATGAATGTCACCACCATTATAGTCGTCGCGATACTGTCTGCCTTCCTTGATGCGCTGACGATTCTGGCAGTCCTCATAGCTCTCGCCACAGCCTTCTATGATGTCTATGACAAAGTGGTTTCGAAAATAGGTTATGCCGACGATCCGGCAGATGACGAAGATAATCACATTGAAGACTTGCACCGTGAAGACCTCGATGGTTTCCGTGCGTTCCTGCGCGGGCTTCTCATGCATGGCGCTATTGGCACGGCCATCGGCGGCGTATGTACGCTAGTGGGCGAGCCCGAGAATATCGTCATCGGCAGCGCGGCCGAATGGGACTTCGTTACATTCGCCACAATGGTTGGGCCCGCTACGATCCCAACACTTATCGCCGGCGTATTTACCTGTTTCGTTTTAGAGAAGGTGGGTTGGTTTGGCTATGGCGCTGAGCTGCCAGCTGCCGTGAGGAAAATCCTGGCGGATGAAGATGAGAAGCTAAAAGCGAAAGCCACTAAGGGAGACACCCTCGTTATCTACTTTCAGCTTGTAGTAGCAGTCTTAATGATTGTTGCCCTCTCTCTTCACCTTGCTGAGATCGGACTTATCGGACTAGCTGTAATCATCCTCGCCTCATCGATGATCGGCGTTACCGACGAGCATTCAATCGGACAGTCATTTACGGAAGGACTTCCTTTCGCATCACTGCTAGTCGTGTTCTACGTCATCGTCGCTATGATCAATAGCCAAGAGATGTTCACTCCAGTCATGAACTGGGTATTGGAGATGGAAGGCAGTCAACAGGTCTTCATGGTATTCCTGACCAATGGCTTCTTATCCGCCATCAGTGACAACGTATTTGTCGCAACCATCTACATGAATCAGATCACCCCGTTGATGGAACAAGGCTTAATGAGCCGAGAGATTTTCGAGGCTCAGTCAGTCGCCGTGGTGATGGGTACGGGTATCCCAAGCATGTCCACACCAAATGGTCAGGCTGCATTCCTGTTTCTATTAATGTCGTCAATCGCACCGCGCATTCGACTGGGTTACGGTCGCATGGTGTACATGGCGCTACCGTACTTCCTAGTCTGCACCACAGTCGCGGGTATTATCATGTACAGCTGGCTCGACTAGAGCCTGGCAGCAACACGCCTCTCTCGAGGTGAACAAAAAAGGGAAGAGCAATGCTCTTCCCTTTTTTTGTTCTGGCGCCTGCCTTTTTCAGTACTACTTTAAATTGATTACTTTAGAGAGAAAATGCTCTCTGCCACCAAGCTTTATCTTTAACTGCTTGCCCCCCTCGAAGTATGGCTTCCAAATCTTTATCGATATGGGCACCGCCACATTCAACATGAACGCCGTAACCATCAGCGTATAGAAAGCATCGGTAGTTAGAATCGAATTCTGCACATAGCCTATGTCCATAACCACGAATGCCAATTCGGCACGGCCCAGCATACCCAGGCCAATCAGTATGCTTTCGTGCCAGGCATAGCTCCCTGTAAATCGAGCCGCTATTGAGGCAGACAATATCTGCACTACAAAAATGGCAATTGTCAGCGTGATTACTTGAGGAATAACATTAACGAGAATGCTCGGGTCGAGAACTATCTTAGTTCCTAGCTCAACAAAGAATACCGGGCCTATCCATGAGAAGGCCACGCTGTCCACGACTTCTCGAGTCTGCGTGTATCGATCGACTTTCGAGTCATCGTGCAAACGGAAATAATCCTGCTTCACTATCAACCCTGCCATATACGCGCCAACAGCAGGGTGAAAACCAAACTCGAACGCTATCATGCTAATTACCAGAGCGATGAGTAGAACCGCCAACGCGGATTGGCTGCCATCACCAAAGGAGATGAACTGCTTCACCCCGAAATTTCGCAGGATAGGAATCTTATGAAATAGACTTAGCTTACTATCGTGAGGAAATATCAGTAGCTCCAGCATGACGATAAAGAAGAAGAAAGCAACGGCCTTTCCGATAACTGTCAGTATACTGAGAGCGGAAATATCAGATTCGCCCGTTGCCAGCGGAACAAGAATCGCTACCGCTACAAGAGAGGCAATGTCATCGAGAATAGCAGAAGTCATTATTCCCGTTGCGGCGGCCGAACCGTGCAGTTTCTCACTCTTAAGCGAGACCATCGTGAGGGATACGGCGGTAGCCGTCATAGCGAGGCCGCACATAAGCGCCAATTTGGCGTCCTGCCAAAAATAGAAACTAATGAAGTAGGCTGCGGCGAACGGAGCTAAGGCGCCAAATAAGGCAATACCCCAGCTGCGCTTTATGCCTTTTATGAAGCGCAGGGTGTCCTCTTCGAAGCCAAGCGCAAACATTATCAGGATGATGCCGATCTCGGAAAAGCCGCGAATGAATTCCGTGCTCTCTTCCGGCAACACTCCCATGTTCACCATCAATGAGCCGAAGGCCAGGAAATAAAGCACAGGTGTCAGCTTAGTCTTAGATGCTAGGAAATGTGAGAGATAGACGCCGGACCAAATAATGGTCAGAAAGAACATATCATGCATAGTGTTTCCTAGAATTTGGCCACGCGCGCTAAGCTTAGTCTGGTTTAACGATCAACACATCTCGATCTATGAGATCCAAGAGTCGCTCTGCAGTGCTGCCGATCAAGACACGATCAATTCCCGAACGTGAGATTGCGCCCATCACAACGGCACTCGCGTCCAACTTGTCGAGTAGTTTGGGGAGTGAATTCTCAATCGGGCTATCGGTCCAGTGACAATGACTTGTTTCGATACCAGCTCGTCTTCCGAATTCAGCTAACTTCTCGCTTTTGTCCTCTTCATTCATAATCAACGAATAGACCCCCATGAAAGGAGGAACAGAATCACTATGAAACAGGTGAACGCTGCCTCCACAAGCCCCAGCTAACACCTGAGAGCAAGCAACCATCTTCACGTCTAGTGCAGCGGGCTTGTCGTTTGCATGATTGGGATCAATGGCAGTTACGAATACTGGCTCTTTCGACCAGGGTTGTCCCTTGACCAATAGTAAGGACGAAGCACAGTGTCTGATTAAGTCCCAATCTTCGTTTGACAAGAACAGGCGAGCAATCTTGTTGTGATGCTTAGTTGATTTAACTACTAGCGTAGATTCTGGATGCTTAATATGTTCATTAAGCGACTTGTAGCTGGGATGACCCCATGCTGCAAACGTGTCAACTTTCAATTCTTCGTCTTTCAGAGTCGCTGCGATTTCGTCGAGCCTTAATCGATGCTCCTCCAACATTTGCAGGCGTAATTCCGCCGCTTGTATCGGGTCGAAATAGTGACCATCCTCGAAATAGGAGGAGTATTCGATACACACCAATTCAAGATTTGCATTATTGGCCCCAGCGATAGAGGCAGCCTTCTCAATAACTCCCTCGTATTCATCGTTCAAATCTACTAGGGCAACCACACTATCAATTTTAACCATCATCAAACTCCCAACCTTTTTTCTAGAGCACAATCAATCTATAGATCCGCGTTAACGGAACGAGTCTACAACGCACTCTCGCCGACTAAATGGCTCTTCCTGCATTCATAGTATCTGTGGGCCCGACTAGCATCTTGACTGAGATCAATTAACCGCACCTAGGTTTCATTGCTCGCCGACGGCAACTGAAGTTTTCCCTCTGTCACTGCTTACACAGTCATGCTTAAAGCGCTTTAATATCTTGATCAGGAACTAATACAGCGTTGTAAATAATAGAGTTGATGTATGATTTCAAGGTGCACAGAAGCGGCAAATTTTCCATCTTCTGAACGTTTCTGACATACTAGCTCGATCCCCTATTACGAGCCGATAGTGATGGTCATTTCTGCTGTGCATTCTCCCTCTCATTCCCAGACCGATACCAAATCGCATTCAGTCTTAAGTCTACAGAATGTCTCAAAGACCTACGGCGAATTTACAGCAGTAGACGATATAAGCTTCTCGATTCCAAAGGGCTCGATCTATGGTTTTCTTGGTCCTAATGGTGCTGGCAAAACCACCACCATTCGCATGATTCTGGAAATCATAAAACCCAGCAGCGGCAGCGTCAGTATTCTCGGCCACTCCTCGGCGCTGGATGTGCGCAATCGAATAGGCTATCTGCCAGAGGAGAAGGGCCTCTATAAGAAGATGAAGGTGTGGGCGCTGATTCAATACTTCGCCATGTTGAAAGGCATGAAGAAAAAAGAAGCAAAACACCAGGCTTGGCATCTGTTAGAAAAATACGGTCTGAAGGATTTTGCCGAGGCGAAAGTTGAATCACTCTCCAAGGGCATGGGGCAAAAGGTTCAGGTTCTTTCCGCTGTGGCACACGAGCCGGAGCTAGTAATTCTGGATGAACCCTTCTCTGGATTAGACCCAGTCAATCAATCCGTGTTGGAAGAACTGATAGCTGACATGGCCAAGAATGGTCAGACCGTGATTTTTTCGACACATGTTATGCAACATGCCGAGAGACTGTGTGATCACATTCTGCTCATCGCAAAAGGTCGAAAAATTTTCGATGGCACAGTCAGTGAGGCGAAGGCCACAATCCCGCGTCGAGTCTTGCTCGAATCGGCAGACGATGTTTCATCGTTAAACTCCATCGCAGGGGTCACGGAAATAGTACAAACCGAGGAAATAGACGCCAGTGATTCAGCAAAACAGCAATGGCAGTTGCAGATAAGCGAGCAGCTGAATCCGCAGGACATTTTGCGCACTTGTTTCGAAAAAAATATTTCTCTAAGCCGGTTCGAATTCACCGAACCCAGTCTGCACGACGTATTCGTTCACCTCGTAGGCGACGACGCGAAGGAGCATGCCTTCCGATGAACATGATTCGTTTAATCGCCTGGCGCGAGTACATGGAGAACGTAAAGACCAAAGGTTTCTGGGCAGGCATCATGATCTTCCCGGTAATCTTCACGGCTATGTATTTTCTACAGACTACGCTGTCCAATTCAACGCCTACGCGCTACTACATCTTCATCGATCAATCCGGCCAGTATGGCGAAGCTGTCGAGACCGCGATCGAGCGCGATCATCAGCGACGAATTCTGGGAGAGTTCGTGAGCTACCTGATGGACAATCGAAGGGATACCAACCTCAATCTCTCCGCCGCCGGTGGTACTAACGCAGCAGAGCAACTAATAGATAGCGCCGACGCTGACGAGGTAGCAGCACTAGAGGCGTGGCTGGAGAGCGGCGGTCTAGATTTCGCTCTGACAATGGCGAGCCCGGCACTGAAGGAAGATAGACCACCTTTTGAACAACCCTCGCGCCAGTTCATCGCCGCGGAGCTTCCGGCAGGCATCGATAGTTCTGCGTCGCCCGAAGAAGTAGCGCAGGCGCTCCGGCCCTACCTTAGCGGCGAGAGAAAGCTATTAGTGGATGCGCAGCCCAGCGACCTATTCGCACTGATTCTTATTCCTGCCAATGTGAATGCAGACATCTCGCGTCCTGGCGTCATGCCTCAGCCGGCTGGGCGGCACACCGGCATTCAATATTGGGCAAAAAACCTCACAGACTCGCGCCTGCCGGATGCCATTATTAGTAGTATCAATTCAGAGATTCGCAATCGAGAATACATCGGACTGGGAGTGGACAATCAGATCGTCCGCAACGTGCAACGCACGCGCATGCCCATTAGTCAGCTCGACCCGACGGCGGCTATAGGAGAAGAGGAGGTCAGCGTAGCAGACACCTTTCAGCAACTCGCGCCGATCGGTTTCGTCTACCTGATGTTTGTATCCTTGATGCAGAGCGTTCAGTACCTGTTGAGCAACACGATAGAGGAGAAGTCGAATCGTATCATCGAAGTCTTGCTTGCCTCGGTGACTGCCGGTGAACTCATGATGGGAAAACTCCTAGGCATCGGTTTATCCGGATTGACGACTATCGCGGTATGGCTGTTTTCGTTCTTCTTGTTCATAACACTCTATCAGAGCAGTCAGACAGAACTTATAAGTCAGATATTGGAAGTTATTCTTAGCTCTGAATTAATCCCCTGGTTTGTGTTCTATTATTTCGCCGGCTACGCGCTGTACTCTGGCGTGTTTCTCGCAATAGGGAGCCTGTGTAATACCTTGAAGGAAGCGCAGGCGATGATGATGCCGATGATCATGATTCAGGTGATCCCACTGGCTATGATGGTATTCGTGGTTCGCGACCCCGACAATACGATAGTTCGAGTCATGTCCTGGTTTCCCCTATTCACTCCCTACCTCATGATGAATCGAGCAGCCGCCGATCCGCCACTGGTCGATGTCATTGGCACCACCATTGTGTTGCTTCTTAGCATCGTCTTCGTGCTCTGGCTTTCCGGTAAAGTCTTCCGCATGGGCGTGCTGCGAACAGGTCAGCCACCCAGGCTAATTGAGCTTCTACGCATGATGCGCCACGGAAATTGACACACCTAGGTATCGGTCTAGTCTTTCGAGATAGATTCGACAGGAGTCGACGTCTGTCCACAATGCACGCATTGCTTGGTCAGTAAATTCAGGAATATGCTCTTCACATAGAATTGCTTGTGACAGTTAGGACAGTTTCTCATCGACATGTCGATCGCGAAGCCAGCGTAGACAGCCATGTAAATCCACATCATGGAATCGATGCTGCGTCCATTGTTGAGCAGCAACCAGATCGCTACTACATACACCGGTAGAGTCCAGAAGCAGACAGCGAGGCGAGTCCGCGCTCTGGCGATACTGCGCAGGGTTTTCTCAAGCTTCGCAGAATCTGGGCTTCTGGGAGTGTGCTTTTTCTGTTGCTGAGAATTGGCCATTCGCTGGGAGGGACGCTCAATTAATTATACTAACAACGAATTTACCGCGTTCCATCCCTGACTTAAACCGATAAATAGCAATATTGAGGCTAGTAGACGATTCACTAAGGTGCTGCTTTCCTGCAGATGCGCCTTCAAATAAGTACTCGCTACGACGAAGCCATATAGGGCTAGCAATTTACCTACGAAGACACCCAGAAGAAAGGCAATCAGAGTGAGGCCGATGTATTGAAATTCGAAGTACTGACTAACCGTAGCCAGTGCAAATATCCAGAACGGTACAGCTTGCGGATTAAGTCCAGCAATTATCAAGCCGTTTCGAAAAAATGTAGCAGGGCGTTTCGAATCTAACTCGAGGACTGGCTTCGGCTTACGCGTGAAAATAAATACCGCCAGCGCCACAAAGACGAATGCCAAGAAAAATTTGACAACGACGTTCGAATCGAGAAATGAACTAATTAGCATGCCGAAGCATATGGCAATCAACGCCTGCAGTATTTCAATCAGTGAGGCAGCGAATGCAAGCTCGATGCCGCCGCGGCGATCATAGTCGACAGTCGTCTTTACCACAGCCAGATTGATCGGGCCGAACGGAATGGTGCCTAGTAAACAGGCGAGAAAGCCAACGAATAAATAAAGGAATGGATTTTCCATGTCTACAGATAACCCTTTGCCTGCAGATTAAACAAAGTAGCGTACTGCCCATCGAGATCAAGCAATTCTTGATGGCTTCCCTGCTCCATGATCCCCGCCTTCTCTAGCACGATAATATGATCGGCCATGCGGACTGTCGAAAACCGATGAGAAATAATTATTGAGATTCGATTGTCGGTTAGATCACCAAAATGCGCAAAGATCTCAGCCTCGGCTCGTGCGTCGATAGCGGCCGTGGGCTCATCCAAAATCAAGATGTCCGCTTTACTGCGCATGAAGGCGCGAGACAACGCGATCTTCTGCCACTGACCGCCGGATAATTCCTGGCCGTCCTTGAACCAGGTGCCGAGTTGCGTCTGGTATTTTTGTGGCAGGTCTTTCACGAATTCCTCGGCCATACCCTTGCGTGCCGCCTCAGAAATTTGATCGTCCTCGCCGATGCTATCAACATCACCAATTCCTATATTCTCGCCAACGATCAACTGATAACGAGCAAAATCCTGAAATATCACGCCGATTTTTTCACGGATGGTATCCGTGTCCCACTCTTGCAGGTCCAAGCCATCCACGAGTATGCGGCCCTCGGTAGGAGTGTACAGACGCGTAAGCAATTTAATCAGCGTGGTCTTGCCGCTGCCATTCTCACCTACGATCGCCAGACTCTCGCCAAGGGTGATATGTAAGTTGATGTTGTTCAGCGCAGGCGTCTGCGCACCGGGATAGGAGAAGCTAACATTCTCGAAGCGAATTCCATCGGTTGGATCGGGGCCCACCGTCTTATCTCCCGTATGCTCCGGCACCTTGTGTGCCAAGTACTCGGTGAGATTCGACAGATAGAGATTGTCCTCATACATACCATTTATCGATGTCAGGCTGTTTGTAACGGAGTTCTGGCCAAGGCGGAACTGAGCGATGTACATCGTCATCTGTCCGATGGTGATGGCGCCAGCGATGGCAGCAAAACCTACCCAGCCATAGGCAAAGTAGAACGCCGCGCTAGCGATTAGACCTAGAATATATCCCCAGAAGCCTCTCCGTAGAACCAGGGACCTATCTTCTTTATAGATGTTGCGAAAGATATCCACGTAACGCTGCAGGAACAGCTTTCCCAGCTGCAACAGCTTCACTTCCTTAACCCCATCTTCGCGCGTCAGCACCATCTCTAGATAGATCTGCATGCGCCGCTCGGCCGAGCGCCTACGGTGTATGCGAAATGCCTCTCCCGAAAATTTCGCCTCAGCAATGAATGCCGGAACGCCAGCAAGGCCAAGCAGTAAGACTGCATAGGGAGAAAATTGAAATAGCCATATACCAATTGTAATGAGAGCGATGACATCCCTGAATAGATCGAACGTCTTTATAACGAGACTAAGTGGGCGACTGGATGCTTCACGACGGGCACGCACAAGCTTATCGTAGTACTCCGCATCTTCGAAATGTGCGAGTTCAAGAGTAAGAGCCTTCTCAAGAATCATCACGTTGATCTTATTTCCCAATAACACACGTAATATAGATTGGGAGACTGTGCTTATACGTTGGGCGCCGGTCATCAACACAACTAACCCGGCTTCCAGAAACACATAATAGAGTGCATCGTTGCGCAATAATTCTGCGTTACTGCCATCGTCTTGAAAAGCATTAGAAACTACGTCTACGAATAGGCCACCCACAGAAGCAATCAGCGCCGGAAGCACGCCGGACACCAAAGTCGTCAGGGCCATGACGATCGTGAGCTTCGCACTGGTACTCCAAACGATCTCTAGGGCGACACCGCTATATTGAAATACCGAGAGGAATTTCTTAATGGAATTTTGAGGGTCTTGCTTTTCCAAACTACACTCAGTACTTAAGATTCGAACTAGGAATAAAAAAAGGGTCTTAGTTAGCACCAAGACCCTTCACTCTTAATCTTGCTATAAATTAGTAAAGATTCGGACTATTGAATCTACAAACTAGTGTTAACTAATTTACAGCTTCATGAACTTAAGTACGATGCGATCGGTATTGCGTTCCAACGATGGGTCGAACGGACCAACCGAATGATCATCAGCATCATTGTCTAGCACATCACTGGCATCTGCCAGTACGAAACCAGATTCAAGCACCGCCTTTACCGCTTCATCGAAAGCGATTCTGTGCAGGGTAGTGTTGTCCGCACCAGGCGTGCCTTCGTGATCGATAATTGCGAGGACACCACCAGATTTCAATACGCCCATAACCTGACCCAGAATGCCCTGAGCGGCTGCTGGATTGGAATTGTGAAAATCATGGAAGTTCAAAGCTGTGATAGCGAAGTCGACGGAATTCGCTGAAATATCAGAGATATCAGTTAGCCACTCATCTACATTAGCTAGTCGACCCGCTCTAGCAGTCGCTGCCTCAGCAGAACGGCCGCCTGGGCGGTTTTGCATAAGCACCTTACCGTTAGAACCTACAGCGTAAGACAGGACTTCTGTATACCAGCCACCGGATGCATTGATATCTAGCACAGTCATGCCGGCTTCTAAGCCAAGAAAGTCCAATACGGCTGGAGCCTGACGGCTGGCGTCTCTTTCTTTATCAGCGGCTGGACGATCGGGATTTGCCATCGCTCTTTCTAGAGCGGCCATATCTAGCGCCTGGGCGCTGCTGCAGACCAAGCTGCAAACTGCGAGCAAAGATAATACAGATTTCATAATCATGACCCTTTTTATGTGAGTTCCAAGTGTTGATCCTGCCGAGTATCTTCAATAGTGGCTTTCAACTGGATAATCTCTCCGAAAGCACCTATTTTTAAAGATAGGTTTTAACTACAGGGCATAGGAGCATAAACCAAGCACGGTGGGGAGTACACAGTTATTCGCCGAGTCGCAAAACAGCTCTAGAAGGCCATTTTACGGGTGTTCCGACGGTCAGTGGAGGCGGCGTTCGAGCTTAAGTTCGGACTCAAAAAAGTCCTTCACCTGCAGTAATTGCGTAACATCACCCTCACTTTCCATGAGAGGCATATGCATTTCAATATCGCCCAGAATATTAGTAATACTGCTTGTATCTAAAGTACTGAGATCCAGATCGAACGGGAAATTAGATTCCTTCGACATAATATAACTACTCCCTGAGGTGCTCAGACTCAGATTTAGCCCGAAATTTCGCACAAAAGTAGTATCGACTGACTTTAAGAAATCTTCATAAGAAATTCTTATATATAGAGTTTTTTGAATTTTGGATTTAAAATATTATATTAACAACGTTAACTTTACGCAGTTCACATCTGGCATTACACTATCCCCCGAAGTTGGTGAAGTGTATTCTCCGCTCGGCTAGAAAAATAATAAACAGGACAGGTACGTCCTACTAATATCTAGGAGTTTCAGGATGACGGCTCTAATTAAGGCCTGGGCAAATTTCACGATTGCCTACCGCCTCCCAATCATTGCGGGGTCGATAGCGCTCCTGCTCGTCGCACTGCTCACGGGCAAAAACATACCCTTCGACAACAGCACTGAACGTTACTTCGTCGCTGGTGACCCAACCCTGCTCGAATACGACAATCTGATAGACCTCTTTGGTGACAATGAATACCTCATCGTCGGCTTTGAGGCTACGCCTGGTGAATCCGATATTTTTAATGCGGATACGTTACGCGACATCGCTCGAGTTTCTGATTTCCTCGAATACCATGAGTACGTTACACAGTTACGCTCCATTACAAACTTCCAATTTATTCATGGCGACGGTGACGACCTTCGCACAGATTATCTAATCGAAGATGTTGAAGGGCTAATAGGAGACGCGGCGGCAATCGCCAACACAAAGACTATCCTCAACAACGAAACTCTTGCTTTGGATACTTTGATTACCAGAGATTTTCGACATACAAGAGTCGCTGCCAGGGTGGAATACACAGACGAAACATCGGAATCGAAGGTGCAATTAGTTCAAGATCTCTATCGCTTTGTTGAAGAAGAAAATTTGAGTTCTGACAGTTACATTCTTCACCTCTCCGGTTACCCGTTAGCGCAAGAGCGTTTTGAAACCGTCTCAGCCGAAGATATTGCAGTGTTGATACCCGTCATGGTTGCGCTGATGGTGTTGATACTGTTTTTTAGCTTTCGATCCTTGTGGGCTACTATCGCACCGTGGCTGGTGATTGCCTGTGGAATTCTATTAGTTCAGGAGATACAGGGCTATATCGGAATTCCTCACTCAACTGTCGACTCTGGAGCCTTGGCACCGACACTGATTATTATCGGAATTGGAATAACGGTGCATATATTGTTGGAGTTTTTTAACTATATGCGCGCAGGTTTCGATGGTGTCGAGGCGGCTCGCTCTACCATCATTAATATCTGGCGCCCAGCATTCTTCACGGCAATTACTACGGCGGCTGGCTTCTTTGCACTTTCTATCACGAAGATTCTGCCGGTCAGAGAGTTCGCTTTTCTAGGAGCGATAGGATCAATCATACTTTTCCTATTTGCGCTCACAGTTCTACCCGCTGTACTCAGCTTTATGAAAAAAATTCCATCAAATACCATTAGAGTTTTAGATGCAGGGTTCATTTCTAAGATTACACAGAAGGTCCCAGACTTCACATTAAGAAATAGGAATAGAATTTTACTCGGCGGCCTGGCTGCGTTGTTATTTTCTATTTGGAACATACCCAACATTATTATCGATTCGAACTACGTTACTCTGTTTAAAGAAAGTAGTCAGACGCGGCAGGATATCGAGTATTTCGATGATGTTTATCGCGGCATGATGAATTTGGACATCATCCTCGACTCCGGAGAAGAAGAGGGCATTAAGGATCCAGTTTTTCTGGTGCAGCTGGATGAAATAGAGACTTGGTTGCAGCAACGCGAAACACTGGGCCCAATTAATTCCATGGCCGATTATCTCAAGGAGATAAACCAGGCTTTGAATGGCGACGATCCAGAGTTTTATCGCCTTCCATCAAGCCGGGAGATGACCGCTCAGTTTCTTCTACTGTATGAAAGCTCCGGTGCGAACGAGGATCTTTCTGACATCAAGGACTTCGAGAATCGCCACGCGAGACTCGTTGTTCCCGTAGTAAATATGCAAGCATCGGAGATGCAGGCAGAATTGGAAAGCATCGAAGCCTATTTGGATGAAAACTATCCACGCCTTCAAGCGGTTATTACCGGCACGATGGCCCTCTATACCGTGCAAGACACCTATATATCTGAAGGAATGGCTCTGTCCTTCCTAATCGCACTGGGAGTTATCACACTCTTCTTTATTACGCTGTTCAAATCGGTTAAATATGGTCTTTTATCTATTATTCCGAGCGTATTGCCGATCGTATTGGCTGGTAGCTTTGCGGGATGGCTGGGGATTTCACTGGACCAAAGTGCAGTTATCGTATTTGCCATGACGATGGGCATAGCGGTCGATGATGCCATCCATGTCATGAGTCGCTATCTTCTCGCCAAGAGTGAGGGTGCAAGCACGAAGCAGTCTATTGCCAGGGCTATGAACGAATCCGGTCGAGCGGTGGTCTATAGCTCCATAGTTCTGGTATTTGGATTCAGTGTCTTATGTTTCGCTTCATTCACTACCATTATCTACGTAGGCTTGTTCGGTTCTATCATAATGACACTGGCGCTGGTGGGTGACCTCGTGATGCTGCCCGCTATACTTTATTGGGTCGATGGCAATGAAGATAGTGAAGACGCTAAGCTCGCCCCAGCAACGTAGATGTTGGGGCGATAATGCTCTGGCATAGTTAACACCAAATCTAGTTGAATATTTATAACAGGAGACAATCATATGAGCGCCCGGGTGATATCAGCAAGAAGACTTAAATCGGTGTTGTATTCCTGCTGTTTTCTCTTCATGTTTCCTACGAGCTCGCAATCTGCAGAGTATTCGGCCGAGGAAGTCATACGTAGGGTGGACGAACGCTACGTCGGCGATTCCTCGGTAAGCGACATTACTATGGTGCTAATCGATAGAAGAGATAGACAGCGAGTCAGAAATCTAAAACTTTATTCCAAAGACTATGGCGAAGATACGAAAACTTTGTCTCTGTTCGAATCGCCTGCCGACATTCGTGGGACCGCCTATCTAAACTTCGACTGGAATGAAAGCCTGCGTGATGATGACTCCTGGCTTTATCTCCCCGCCCTACAGAGAGTGAAACGACTAGCGAGTAGTGATACATCAGATTCGTTTCTCGGTAGCGACTTCACCTATGCCGATATCAATGGCTTCGAGATCGATTGGTACGACTACAACTTCGTCAATGAGTCCGAGATAGTAGATGGCGAAGACTGCTGGGTTATCGAAATGATTCCCAAGCCCGAATTCAAGGATCGCGCCGAAGAGGCCACCGGCTACTCGAAGATGCAAAGCTGGATTAGTAAAGAAAAACTCATACAGCTTCGCGGCCAATTTTGGGAACTTCGGGGTAACCGGATCAAGTTCTTTACTTCCTCGGAGGTAGAGCTGATTGAAGATATTTGGACTGTAAAAAGACTACAGGCCATCACCACTCGAAATGGCCGACAAGAACACGCGAGCGTTCTGCAAATCAATTCCATCGACTACAACGTCGAAGTCGCCGATGAATTACTTACTACCGAGGCGATGCAACGGGGACTCGACTGAGGCTAATCACGGTGACACCGAACGTGGCGAAATTTTATCCTCGGGCCAGCCATCACTTGCTGCTAGCTTTTCTAGCGATCGCTTGTATTCGACCAAGCCTCGCACAGAATAATTTCTTCAACACCATTGATGTCGATATTGAGACTAATGATTCCCGGGCGAATGAGAATTTCTCTCTGATAGGATGGGTCACGCAGAAAGTTTCACAGGGAATAGAGCGCCCTGGCACACTATTCAGCCGTCAGGATCGCGATCTAAATAGGATTGAAACCAGCCTCTTTGCACAGCTAGACACAAAGCTTGGTGAGGGCTTCGATTTTCGCGTTAGCGGCAAGGTTTATCATGATGAAGTCTACAGACTCGATGAGGGCATCGATTACAGCTCTGACGAAACAAATGAATTCCGCAACCGCTTCGAAGTCCGAGATTTCTATATAGAGAAGCAATACAACAATGGTTTCTATTTCAAGCTAGGCAATCAGATACTTGCTTGGGGATTGGCTGAGTATTCTCGAGTTACCGACCTCATTAATACCGAAGACCAGTACACCTTCGCGCAACAAGATCTGGAAGATATTCGCCTGCAAGTTCCCGCGGCGCTGCTTAGTTACAGCACTGGCGAGTGGACCTTCGATGGTGTGGTCACGCACCGTGCCAACAAAAATTATACGGCGCCTATAGGTGATGAGTTCGATCAGTTTGTCGCCTTACGTCAAGCGGGCATAAGAATCGAGAGGGGCTCTCCGGATATCGAGGAGGAGTATTTTTTCAGAGCCTCCACTCACCTCAGTCAGGGGGACCTGCAGCTTGTCGCCGGTGAGTTCAATAACAATGCGTTGAGCCTAGAAGAAATTACTGCCGAGCGCTCAGTAAATCCGCGATTTCAGTACGGCCAGAATCGCATGCGAGCATTCGGTGTGGCTGCGAATTGGGCAGACGGCTCCTGGCTGTACTTTGGCGAATTAGGCCTACACTTAGACAAGGCGGTGATTCCCAATCGAGACTCGATATTTCGACAGCTCGGTGGATGGGATGAGAAGGATCAGGTCTTGTCCGTATTCGGAGTTGAGTACAACGGTTTCAGAAACCTGCTACTGACCTTCGAGTTAGATAGCATACGGACTAAGAATCATGATGCATTTATGTATGCTGACAAGAACCAAACCAGTTTCGGCGCGCGACTTTACTGGACTGCGCTGAATGAAAAACTCACGGTAGTCGCTGTACGCAATGAATTAGCAAACGAAGCGGGCCAGGTCAGCAGAGTCTCGGTAGACTATAGCTGGTCAGACAGTGTGGAGGTGGGACTTCTATGGGTAGACTACGGCAGCGACCGAGATTCCATTTTTTACAATTTTCGCAACAACGATATCTTGCAAGTTCATTTGCGTTACAACTTTCAAATATAAAACTTTGGAGGAAAGTATGTTAATCGATACACAGAAAACGGGCTCTAACTATCATCACGGTAATGTAAAAGAGGCTCTGCTAAACGCGGCTCAGAATCATATCGAGAATAGCGAAGGCGAGATGATTTCTCTGCGTGCACTTTCTAAAGAAGTTGGTGTAACGCCTTCGGCAGTTTACAACCACTTCGCCGATAAAAGCGCGCTCATCCTCGCCATTAAAATTCGTATTTACCAGAGCTTTAATAATTTCTTTGCAGAGAATTGCAAAGAAATTGAGAGCCCCGACAAGGCGCTAATAGAAATGTGCCTAGCTTATTTCCATTTCTCCAGAGAATTTCCGTCGCAATTTCGATTCATCTTTAGTTCCTCCATTCCCATAGAATGGTCAACCAATGAGATCGTAGATGTATCCTGCCGCTGCATAGTTAAAGCACGGGGCCTTGTTTTCGCAATACATGAGAAGTATCAATTGCACTGCAGCGAGGAAGAAGTGGTAAACGCGACACTTTTAATATGGTCACAGTTACACGGGATTGTAACTCTGAGAAATTCTGGCTTGATAGGCGCTGTTGTCAGTCATCAGAACTGGCCTGATAAATGCGGATTGACTAATGATACGCAAGTGCAAAAACTAATAGAGGATCATGTACAAATAATGATCAATGGCATGCTTAGTAGTTCGCGTGGTAAGAGTAATCATTAGGCCTCCAAAAAATTGGATGCTCGCTAACTATCGAGCCCCATTGCCTTCCGTATCATCTGATTCTTGATCGGCGTCACCTTGTCTGCTGCATTCATTCCGATGTTGCGTAACCAGCGTATGCCGAGATCTTGTTGTGCGAAAAGCCGCTTAAAACCCTCCATCAACCACATCATCGAGAGATTGTTGCCTTTACGCCGTCGTTGGTAGCGAAGCAGTACAGTGGGGTCAGCGACAGATCTACCTGCGTCGATACCGCGCTGCAATTCCTCTGCCAGCGCCTTCGCATCCAACAGACCCAGATTCACGCCTTGGCCCGCTAGAGGATGAATCGTATGGGCTGCGTCACCCACAAGCACAATACTTTCCTTCACGTAGTCGAGAGCATGTCGTTGTCTGAGAGGAAAGACGAAGCGTTTGTCGCTCCACTCAATAGCGCCGAGCTTAAGTTCTAACGCCGCAGCAAGCTCTGAATTGAATTCATCCTCACTCAAAGACATAGCACGCTCTGCCTGGTCCGGCAGCATCGACCAGACGATGGAGCAGAAATGCTGAGAATCATCCTCTTGTGCAGCACGCAGCGGCAAGAAGGCGAGCGGGCCTGTTTCCATGAAACGCTGCAGTGCAGTGTTGTTATGTGGCAGCTGTGTACGTACCGTAGTTACGAGCGCGTGCTGCTCGTAGTCCCATTCGCGACACTTGAAATTTGCGAGTTGTCTTAGCTTTGAGTTTGCACCGTCCGCTGCGATGACCAGAGGCGCGCGAATAGCCTGCCCATCGTCTGCGTTTAGTTTTACGATTGAGCCATCTTCACGCTCAATGTGCTCGAAGGATTCTATGGAGAATGGAGTTATTGGAAATACATTTTCAAGCTGCACTATTCGCTTGTGCAGTGCTGCAATGATGATCGAATTCTCTACGATGCTACCTAGTTCAGGCTGATTGATCTCCGCTGCCGAAAAATCAATCGAGCCTGTACCCTCAGCATCCCAGACTTCCATTGCACTATAGTTACAGACACGCGCAGCTTTCATGTCCTCCCAGACTCCAAGCTGCCGGAATAGTTGCTGCGATGCCTGGCTGATTGCACTGACGCGAGGGTCAAACTTGTCACTACGAAGTCCCGGGCTGTCGTCACCCCTTCCTTGCTCAAGTGGATTTCGATCTATCAATGCGATGCGCAGTGAAGACTCGGCAAGCAAGCAAGCCAGAGTGGCTCCAACCATTCCCGCGCCGGCTATGACTATATCGAACTCATTGGTGTGTGCATCAGACATAGCGACCTATTATAGGCTCTGTAAGCCCTATTCCCTAGGGTCCTCTGATCGAGTCTCGGGCCACTCTCGCAGAATAGCCCTAAACTCGATCAGAGGACCCTAGTTTCGGGATTTCATATTTACTGCTAGACTGCTGCGCTTGTGGTGATTTACAGAGCCCGTATCGAGAGTGGAGATTCAAGATGAGCAATATTGTTAGCGCCGATCAGATCGACAATTACGTGGGCCAAGAAGTTGGGGTCACCGATTGGATTGAAATAGATCAGGATAGAATTAACAAGTTTGCCGATGCGACCGGCGATCACCAGTATATCCATATCGACCCGGAGCGAGCCGCACAGACTCCCTTCGGCACCACGATTGCCCATGGCTTTCTCACGCTTTCACTAATGAGCATGCTTAGCGCAGAAAATGGCGGAATCAAGCTCGAGAACGCGGTAATGGGGATCAACTACGGCTTGGACAAGGTACGCTTCATCAATCCCGTAAAAGTTGGCAGTAAGATTCGCGCTCGATTCCAACTGGTCAGTGCCGAAGAAAAAAAGCCCAATCACTATTTGATAAAGCACAACGTGACTATTGATATAGACGGCGAAGACAAACCCGCCCTGATAGCCGAATGGTTAGGTATGACGGTCATAGGTTAACGTATTACTTATCAACATCGGCTGCCACCTAAAAATTGAAACTAGAGAGTTCGAATCATGAAAAAATCACTCCTCGCCCTACTCCCCTTTCTCACCGCCTGTGCAGGAGAGCCGCCGCAAAATATTGGTGTTATAAATGGCAGCTTAACTGCGTGTCCTGAATCACCAAACTGCGTATCGAGTTATGAAAGCAGCGAGGAACACTCAATCGCAGCCTTAGGCGCGAACCTGAACCAGATTCAACAAATACTCCTCGCAATGGATGAAGCCAATATCGTCGAGCAGTCGAGTAATTACCTCTACGCGGAGTTCACGAGCAGTCTCATGGGCTATGTTGATGATGTAGAGTTCTTGTACGATGCCGCGAGCAATACAACACAAGTGAGGTCCGCCTCTCGCGTCGGCTATAGCGATATGGGCGCAAATCGCAATCGCGTTGAGGCAATTCGCGCGCAACTCTAACGCCCTGATTTAAAAGCGTTATATTCCCACCTCTTCTGTTCGATTCAAATCGATGACGATCCCGCTTGACTTTTGAGCCGCAGATGCTATTTTTATCGCATGGTGCTATTTTTATAACACCAACTAAATTACCTAATCCCCAAGGGGGAGCCTAATGCCATTGTCTTCACAGCTCAGCCGCCGCGAACGCCAAATCATGGATATCGTCTATGAACTGGGTGAGGCCTCTGCCAAAGACATGGAGGCTCACCTACCGAATCCTCCGGGTTATTCAGCGATCAGGGCTACGATGAATAAGCTCGAGACGAAGGGCTTCCTAGCGCACCGTGAGCGAGATTTAAAATATGTCTACTATCCTCTAATCGATCATCAGGTGGCCAGAGAGTCAGCGCTACAGCGACTTCTAAAGACATTCTTCGAAGGCTCAGCATCACAAGCCATGAGTACACTGTTGGATCTCTCCAAAGACAGCGTTACCGAAAAAGAATTGGACGAACTAAACAAACTTCTAGAAAACGCCAAGAAAGAAAAGCTGAAGAAGTGAACAAGCCTAACTAGATCGGAAAAAGATAGGCCACAATAAGCTAGGAAAGGGAAAGAGTCGCCGATAAATGCAGAGTCCAATCGGAGAAATAATCTTCTAGAAAACGCCAAGAAAGAAAAGCTAAAAAAGTGAACAGTCGTAGCTAGGTAGGAAAAAAGACAAGTACCAATAAGCTGGGAAGGAAAAAGAGTTGCCGATAAAGGCAGCGCGCACTCGGAGAAAGAGAATCTTCGAGCAGGAGAATAATAATGACAGCACTTTCAGCAATTGCTGCGCTCAACATACTCGAGCAACAACACGCACTGTTGTTCTTCCTTATTGACCTTAGCCTTAAATCCTCACTCGTTCTGTTAGTGGCGTTCGCAATACAATTTCTTATTAGGGAAAGGCATCCCACCCCTTCTACAAAGAGCATCATCTGGATGATGGCTTTCGCGGCCTTGATCCTACTTCCCCTTTTCCATGCAATCATCCCGAAGATATCATTCTCACTAAACTACGAATCTGTCATCGCGAACACCCTGGGAAGCACACGATCACCTACAGACTTTGCTACTCAAATCGATTCTATGGCGGCTAGTCTCTTAGGATTGGGCATAGGCTATCTACTAATATGTGGACTGCTTATTTTCTATCTCCTTTCAGGCATTCTAAAAGTCATCATCCTCACTCGATTTGCTAGGCCGTTTAAACACGATATAGCAGAGCAGAAACTGCAGCAGTTACAACAGATTAATGGGTGCAATCGACCCATAGAATTACTAGTAAGCTCAAAAATTTCCTCACCGCTGACCTGGGGAATATGGCGCCACAAGATTATCTTCCCGTTGGCTGCTTACGGTTGGAGTGAAGAATTGCTACAGCAGTCCATCAGTCATGAGTTAGGCCATGTGCAGCGAGGAGACTGGGTTCTACAGATAGTCGCAAGAATCGCTATCAGTCTCTACTGGATCAATCCTCTTGCTTGGTTGGCGCATAGAGAACTACTTATCGAAACCGAGAAGGCCTGTGACGATGTAGCCGTAGAAAACTCGGGCTCACCGTTGTCTTATGCGCAAAACTTGTTAGCGCTTGCCAATACTTTTAACTCGCAGAGCTCACTGGTAGCGCCTGCCCTGCTAGGGATCCAATCGAGTTTATCTCATCGCATCAGACATATACTGAAGCAAGAGGTTAACGGGCGCAGTAGTGACACAAGCAATATTTTGCCCAGCCTTTTTTTCGCGGCCTTGGTCGTTGCCCCATTGTCGGCACTGACCATCGATCTTCAACAGTCTGAACAAACCAGTACCATCCGATATAAAAGCACGATTATTACCGTGTCATTCTTTCCGAACGATTCTAGAGAGCATGACTACCTGATGGCCGAATTCAGATAATTCGGAACAAGCCCGAAAAGCAAAAATAACTTAAACGCACCGAGATAAGGAGACGCGACCATGCCAGCTATTGTCCGAAATTTCATTAAATTCAATATCTCAATACTCTTGGCCGGCCTGATTACTTTTCTATTATTTTATTTTATGCAGTATCTAATTGAGACCGAATCAGATCGGCCGCAGACTATTAATGTAATCCGCATGCTTGATCCCACGGTTCCAGTATTCAAAGACGTACTTTTTCTCGAGGAAGCGCGACCAGAACCAATCATCGCTGAAGATGTTCCGATCGTGAGCGAACCGAGCAGGAGTAAGGAGTTTTCTGACGGACCTGTGATCCGCATTTCTCAAGAAAGGCTTCCTGTAGACACAACGCCTCAGAGCGTCGTACCGATGTCGAACAACATCATGATCCCACTGATACGCACAACACCAAACTACCCCAGTCGAGCGTTGCAACGAGGGATAGAAGGATTCGTGGAGCTCTCATTCACTGTGGATAGGTTCGGCAGCGTCATCGACCCAGTAGTTATAAACGCGGCGCCCGAAGGAATTTTCGACAGAGCCGCCCTGCAGTCGATCAGTAGGTGGAAATATTCACCTGCGATGAATAATGGACAAGCTATTGAAACCTACGACGTACGCCATCGCATAGTATTTCTGATGGACCCAAGTTCCCGGTAACTGACCTTACCTCTCCTGTCCACGGATGGACTATTTTTTGTCAGCTCTTACTCAGACCCATCAACCGTTCAGCTAGTCCTCGACGCAACGTTGGCATTAACTCGATGGCAACTAAACCAAACTTTCGCAGCCACACTTTCGCCTCATTGTTACTGGAGAACAGCTTAGTGATATTGTGAGTGAATTGAGTGGTTGTTGCCTGGTCTACTTCCTGGCGCGCAACATATTCCAGCAGTACATTCATCTCGCCTAGGCCTAGACCCCGCTCCTTCGCACTGACCAGTACATCGACCAAGGCCCGCGCATCTCTTAGAGCCAGGTTCAATCCCTGGCCAGCGACCGGATGGAGTGTATGGGCAACATTACCCAATAAAGCCAAGCCCGGTCGCACCTGCTCCTTCGCAATAGAGAGGCTTAATGGATACACAAACGTCTCGCCGATCTCAAGAATTTCCCCGAGCTTATAGCCGAACCGTTCTTGCAGTAAAGGTAACAGTTCCTCTTCGTTCAGTTCTCTGTACTCGGCCGCCTGCTCAGCAGACAATGTCCACACGAGAGACCCTCTATTCTTACCATCTATCGATTGCAGCGGCAAAACGGCAAGCGGACCGGTGTCGGTAAATCTTTCGTACGCGATGTGCCGGTGTGGCTTCTCGAGAACAATATTTGCTATGAGTGCATGTTGGTCATAGCGCTCGATCGATTGTGCGATGCCTAGCTGTTTACATACAGGAGACTTGCCTCCGTCTGCCAACACGACCAGAGAGGCATCTACGCTTGTTTCGGTATCGCCGTGATTCAGGCCAATCTTCATACCTTTCTCAGTTGCCTCCACGGAGGACACTAGTGCGGGGCACAGCAGATTTATCTTTTTCGATTCATTCAATCTTGAATTCAGAACCTGCCCCAGCCGTTTATTCTCAACTACATAGCCAAGGGCTTCTACGCTCTGCTCATCTCTGTTTATTTCAACCGAGCCGAGACGACCGCGATCGGAAACCTGAATCTCATGGATAGCAGAAACAGCCTCGCCTAGAGCTTGCCATAAATCGACGCCTTCGAAGAATTTTCGCGCACCGAACGAGAGAGCCGTAGATCTCGCATCGAAACTGGATTGCTTCACCGAGTTAGCGTTTGGCGGGATTGCTTCTATAACTAGAATCGAGAGAGAATTCTCACTCAGCGCCTCTTCTAGTGCGCAGCAAAAACTTGCGCCCACCATACCGCCACCCACTACGACAAGATCATAGAATTTGTCTGGTTTCGATATTTGCATCTAGTTAGTACTCCATCCACCACTAATTGGCGGGTTCGGTGAGTTTGTCCGTGTTCATGGCAAGGCACGTCTCGCCGGCAAGGGTTGTTCCCTTGGCAAAAAGCGTAACGCCGTCCGTGGGCGCGGACACGCTCACCCGCAGGGCGCTATCCTGCCAATTAGTGGTGGATGGAGTACTAGTGAACTGCGCTCGACATAAATGACTCTATCTCTTCTACTGTCTTTGGAATTCCCTTGCTTAGGATCTTGTTCCCCTGCTTGGTAACCAACACGTCGTCTTCAATTCGAATGCCAATTCCACGCCAGCGTTTCTCAACCTTCTTATTCTCTGGCGAGATATAGATGCCTGGCTCTATGGTCGTCACCATGCCTGGCTCAAGCAGTCGCCAGTGGTCATCTATCTTATAGTCTCCAACGTCGTGTACGTCCATACCAATCCAGTGGCCCACACGGTGCATGTAGAAGTCGCGATAGGCCTCAGCCTTGATGAGCTGGCTTACCTTTCCTTTCAACAGCCCTAGTTTTACCAGGCCCTGCGTTATAACTTTGACCGAAGCATTGTGCGGCTCGTCCCAAGAGACGCCAGGCGCAACCATGTCGATCGCTGCATCCTGTGCAGCCAACACAATTTCATAGATAGCTTTTTGCTCTTGAGAAAATTTTCCCGTAGCAGGAAATGTACGCGTGATATCAGAGGCGTAATATCCGTATTCACAACCCGCATCGATAAGTACTAGGTCTCCCTCTTTTACTTCGGAATCGTTTGCGTTGTAGTGCAGGATGCAGGCATTCTCTCCCGCCGCAACTATCGAATTGTATGCTGGCGCCCGGCTACCATTGCGGGTAAAGGCATAAAGCAGCTCCGCCTCCATCTCATATTCTTTAATCCCAGGCACGCAACAAGCCATGGCACGCTTATGGCCCTCTGCCGAAATTTTCGCAGCTTTTTCCATTAGTTTAATTTCGCCAGCACTCTTAAATAGCCGTAATTCATGCAGCAAATGGTCGAGTACAAGGAATTCCCCCGGCGGGTGCGCTCCCATCTTTGCCTTGTTTCGAATGACTTTGACCCAATCCATGACCTGATTGTCGAATTGGTCATCTTTGCCCATTGAGTAGTACACGCGATCACGCCCTTCAATCAGCCCGGGTAGGATGTCATCGATATCACTAATTGGAAACGCATCATCGATTCCTAATTCCTCACAGGCTGCATCGGGGCCCATGAGAATGCCAGTCCAGAGCTCTTTCTGCTTGTCCTTCTCCTGACAGAACAGTACGGCTTCGCCCTGCTTGCGTCCCGGTATCAAAGCCAAGAATGCGTGTTCCTCGCGGAAACCTGTCAGATAGTAGAAATCGCTATTTTGTCGATACAGGTATTCGGCATCGTTGTTGCGCATATGCGGTGGCGCCGACGCCAGCAACGCTATGCTATTCGATTCCATCTGTGCCATTAGCTCCTTGCGACGAAGCTTCATTTCACGGTATTTACTACTCATTTCAACCTCAGATACCTGTATTTGAATTCAGCGCACAAGCATATAACTGTCTTCTAAGGGAGCCAAGTACCAATTTTTGCAATTCCATTATTGACCCCCTTCCAACTCGGCTTTATAGTTAGGGGATTGTTAATGTAAATCCTAAACTAATGCCAATAGCGCGTTGCGGGCATTGAGAATTAACACCCGTTAGGAATAAGAGAAACTGCAAGATGAGTGAAGACAGATTCCAAACATTGAGCGAGAAAGTCGATGACCTTATCGACCTCTGCGCGGACATGAAGCGCGAAAATCAAATCTTGAAAGCTGGGGAGAATTCCTGGCAGAGCGAACGCAAGCAATTGATGAATAAGAATAAAGATGCCAAGTCGAAACTGGAATCTATACTCGTACGCCTCAAAGCCATGGACCAGTCCTAGGGAGTTTTACATCGATAGGCCCGTTAGCCATGCGCCGTTTTGAATTAAAGACCAATTATTTAGGTAATGTGATGAGCGAACAAAGTACATCGGTTCAAGTAAAAATTCTGGACAAAGAGTATCAGGTAAATTGCCCACCCTCCGACCAGGAAGCTCTGATTAAGTCCGCACGTTACCTAGACGAGAACATGCGTAAGATTAAAAGTCGTGGAAACATTCACGGTGTCGAAAAGATCGCCGTAATGGCAGCGCTGAATATTACCCACGATATGCTACGCAAGAATCGGCTCATCAACGAAACTCGCCATGCAACAGCACAGCACGTGCAGGGCATAGAAACCAAGATCGACTCAGCAATCGCCCACAACCGCCAGCTAGAAATTTAGTCCAAGCAACCTATCTTTCAAGAGAGATGCCTCGCATCTCTCTTTCTCCTCTCCAGAAACCTCTGCATATTTTTACTCTTACCGTGGATTTATCACCACACCGAGCCCGCAGGGGGAGGGTATTCCAGCGAACAATCAAGGCCGAAGGGCCGTGAATAGGGATGCCCTCCCCCTGCGGGCGATATGACAACAACAAGACCGAGATGCAAGGTTTCCGCCCTCTTTCCTTATTGTTCCCCCTCGATATATACTTAACGCGATAGTTCCCTAGAGCATTTGCCAATCAGAAGTGTTCTTGAGCCGATATTATTACCACCGGAGGCAACTCGTTAGGTGTTGTTGTGCATGTCCGCTAGTCGGAAAGCCTTATACATCGCGGGAGCCACCACCTGAACCTTTCGGTTCAGGGCAAATTTGGTAGCGGTGTTCCGGGGAACTTGACAGTTTTTAACCCTAATTCATTATCGTCTTTCTATGTCTGATACTCGTAATACGCTACGTTCTTCCCTCCGCGAAAAGCGTCAGGAGCTGAGCCCCGAGCAACAAGAAACCGCGTCTGTCGCCTTGTTCAACCTGCTTGGAAATCAGGACTTCTTCCGTGTTGCCCAGCGTATCGCGTTCTATCAGGTTGCAGACGGGGAGATCGACCCACGCATGCTGCTCGATCTAGCTCTCAGCGAGGGCAAATCCTGTTTCCTACCCATCATTGAGCAAGATAATCCCGAGTTCGTTGCTTTCTCCCCTTATGATGCCAATACCGAATTGGTGCCGAATAAATGGGGAATAGCGGAGCCACCAGCATCCGAGGTCATCTCTCCAACCAATTTCGATGTGGTTTTCGTGCCGCTGGTTGCGTTTAGTAGGAATTGTTTTCGACTGGGAATGGGTAAAGGCTTTTACGATCGCACTTTCAGTTTCAAGATCTTTAATCGCCGCAGCAGCCCGCTGCTTGTCGGTCTCGCACACGAGTGCCAATTGATCGATTCTTTTCCGGTGGAAAGCTGGGATGTCCGATTGGACGCGGTTGCCACCGAGAGAGAAATATACCGCCCCGATACTGCGTAGGGCGTAATACTGATAACAGCCTATCCTTGGCCTATCTTCTTTTTTCGTTATCTGAAAATCGGTTTTCGCTCTGGTCTCACACCACTATTTGTAGCGACTTTTCTGATGTCGCTAGAGCAGTGCGCTATGAACAACTCCGCTAGCCAACACGCCCACTACGAATAGGGTGATAACAACCATAACCATATCTGGTTTCTTACTCATATTCGTCTCCATGCCGTTCAACGTACAAGAGCTTTAACGTCTTTTCTCGCCAAAGCTTTAATTTCCTCGAAAAAACAACTGATTAGCGATGGAACCTCCGTTCAATTATCGAAAGTTTAAAGTTTCTATTGCGCTGAGGAAATTGCTGCTTATAATACTGTATATCCATCCAGTACTATTTAGGTTGAGCCGATAATGACTATTATTCAAAACCACTCAGACACGCAGCTTCCCTATCAGAACCAATACCAGTCAGTACAGGCAGATGCCTTTCATGGTGCGGGCTCTAGCGACATAGATGAGCTAATACAAGGCAATCCAAAGCTATGGCGCGGCTGCGACATGGCCGGTCAGGGTATGCATGGTCGAAGCACTGGCTTTCCGCAACTGGATGCAATTCTTCCCGGACGCGGGTGGCCCGAGAAAGGCCTAATGGAGGTCATCACACCTCACTGGGGCATGGGCGAGTTACAACTTTTGATTCCACTTATGCGCTCGATCGTTGAACAAGGGAAGTGGATCCTGTGGATATCGCCCCCTTATTTGCTTTATGCCCCCGCCTTGGTGCAAGCGGGAATTAACACCGACCAGGTGCTGGTGGTCAAACTAGACACCTCTTGTAAGGACGCTTTATGGAGTATGGAAAAGGCTCTGCAGACCGAAAACTGCGGCCTAGTATTGGCCTGGCAGAACTGGCTACCGACTAAAGTATTGCGCCGCCTACAGTTGGCAGCGGACACAGGAGACACTCTAGGGGTGTTATTCAAGCATCATGATAGTGAGCACTCACCATCTCCTATACGCCTTAAAATACAGGATTCTTACTCCGAGAATGTGAGTTTTAATGAGTCTGAAGTAACTGTTATTAAGGCTAGAGGGAATTTCCGCTCACTAAGCGCGAATATTAACCTCTACCAACAAGCCTGACCTGCCTGGAGCAATGCCTTGAAAGACCCAGACAGTGAGGCACAGCTCCCTCTGCCCTCACTAGCGCCTGAATCTGGCGCTCAGATTATCCAACTGCCTGCACGAGCTAAAGACTTATCAAGGGAACAATCCCCCAGCGCTGCTGCGAGTAAGGAGAGCATCAAACCCATCGCAAAGCGTACTAGGTCTAACAGCCTGTGGTATGCGCTCTATCTTCCTCAGCTTAAAGAGGAAGAATCAGCACAACAAAAGAAGTATCTCGATCAATTAGCCGAGCTCATGCAAAGTGTTAGCTCTACGGTGAGCTTTCATCCTCAGGCGTTAATCTGCGAGGTGCGCAGTAGTTTGAAATATTTTTCCGGCATCGATGTTATTCATCAGAAGTTGCAGAAACTCATTGTAGAACAATTACAGCAGTGGAATTTAGCAGATAGTTTTTCTTATGCAGCCAGCCCCACTATCAGCGGTAGTTTACTGTTAGCTAGATCCGGACATAACGCACTAGTCCATCGACAAGAAAACTTGCGCTCGGCTTTAGGACAACTATCCACAGATGTACTAGACCTAAATAAGGAACAACGACGGCGTCTTCATAACATGGGAATTCGCTATTTAAGGGACATCTGGCGCTTACCTAGCGACGGTTTATGTAAGCGCTTCGGCAGCAGCTTTGTTAATCAACTAAACAGGGCACTAGGGAAGGCAGCTGAACCGACGCACAACTATGTTCCTCCGCCGACATTCGTTGCATCTTATGACCTACCCTATGAACTTGAGAACCTCGACCGGCTATTGCCGATCGCCGATGAGCTATTAGCACAGGTTTGCGATTTCTTGCGGCGACGAGACCTTAGCACTAGCAGCCTAATTTTTTCCCTATCCCATGAGAAGCGCGACAGCACCGAAGTTAGTATTGGACTACGCGTGGCAAGTCGTTCACAACAACATCTCATGCTATTGCTTGAGACTCATTTCGATAAGCTATCTATCCCAGCTCCGGTAGTCGCCATCAAGGTCGAAGTTAAAAGACTCGACGCTTTCTTTGCTAAGAGCGATTCTTTGCTGAAAGAGGAAGCATCAGGTTCGGCATCTTATAGTGACCGCAATCTTATTCAGTTCATGGAACAGCTACAGGCAAGACTCGGCGAAAATCATGTAAAGAGTGTTAGTAATGCGGCTCAGCATTGTCCAGAAGATGCGAGTTTGCAACTCGACTACTCAGAGAAGCCTAGCCGAGGAGGCAGGACAATTATGCCTGCAGAAGCCACTGCAAATCCCAGGCCCCTGTGGTTACTGCAGGAACCTAAGCAACTCAACATCAACAAGGGCAGGCTTTTCCATCGCAAGCCTATCGCCATCGTAAGTGGACCCGAACGGATAGAGACGCATTGGTGGTCAGGAGTCGATGTGTGTCGAGATTATTATATTGCTAGAGAACATAGTGGCAGTAGACTCTGGATATACCGTGAGAAAAACGGAAAAAAGAATTGGTACCTACATGGCTTCTTTGCATAAAATAATTTGTTTTTATCCGAGAGGGCTAAGTAAAATCTCGAGACGGCAAATTCATCGCGCCCAGCCAGTGGCTAAGGTCGACCAACTGTCTGGCGATAAGGTGAATTACTCCATCGCTCTTCTGCACATGGCCTACTACACCTATTAGCACTGCCCTCCTTACAATGGGGCGCTGCTTCTCTCCCAGGCTTGGCCAGACAACCACATTAATGAACCCGCTCTCGTCTTCTAAGGTTAAGAAGGTAACTCCTGCCGCCGTCTGTGGGCGCTGCCGACTGGTGACAATACCCACCGCCTTGATAAGGCTTTCGTGATGTATCGACGGAAGACTACTGGCGCTCATTACCTTGTACAGATCGAGGTGCGGGCGCAGCAAGGCCATGGGGTGTCTGCGCAGGGTAAACCCGGTGCTAGCATAGTCGGCCATTATATTGTTGGCCTCGGATGGAACTGGCAGCAGCACATCTACCCCAAAGTCACAGTCCTCTATCGCAAGCGCCTGCCTACATGCCTGACTATCTGACAGATTCTCTGAGAATGACAGAGGCTTATCGGCCCCAGCCACAGTCCAGAAGGCTCTGTGCCTATCTCCACTCAGTGTGCTCAGCGCATCGGCCGCCGCAAGGCTTTCGCTGTCCTTCTTGTTCAGTGCGGCTCTACTAAGCAGATCTTGCACCGATCTGAATCGACCTGAACTCCGTGCAACACAGATTGATTCAGCCCCTACTACAGACAAACCTTTTACCAGAGCAAAACCCAAACGGAGAGCGGGTTTATCGGGCATATTTTTCCCGAACTCAAGAGTCGAGTCGTAGTAGCTTTCATTCACATCGACGGTCAGAACCACAACGCCATGACGCGCAGCATCCTGTATCAGCTGTGCCGGCAGATAGAAACCCATAGGCTGGCTATTAAGCAGTGCACAGCAAAACGCCGCGGGGTGATGACACTTCAACCAGGACGAAACGTAGGCGAGCAGTGCAAAACTAGCCGAATGAGACTCTGGAAACCCATAATCACCGAAGCCTTTAATCTGACTATAGATACGTAAGGCAAAGTCCTCGCTGTAGCCACGGGCCCCCATGCCGGAAACCAATCTGTCTCGAAACGGCTCAAGGCCTCCTTTCTTTTTCCAGGCTGCCATGGCACGTCGTAGCTGATCGGCCTCGCCTGCTGAGAATCCGGCGGCCACCATAGCGAGCTTCATGATCTGTTCCTGAAAGATGGGGACACCCAAGGTACGTTCCAGTGTCTCCCGCACTGCCTCGCTCTCGTATTTTATTTTGTGAGGATTCTTACGTCGTTCCAGATAAGGGTGCACCATGTCCCCCTGAATCGGCCCGGGCCTAACGATCGCAATTTGAATAACCAGATCATAATAACTGCGGGGTTTTAGTCTGGGTAACATACTCATCTGGGCGCGAGACTCAATCTGAAAAACACCCACCGTGTCAGCCTCGCAGATCATGTCGTAGACTTTCGAGTCCTCCTTCAGAGAGATTCTATCCATGCCTATCTCTTCAGTGTTGTAGCTATTCACCAGATCTATCGCCTTGTGAATCGCACTCAGCATGCCCAACGCGAGTACATCGACTTTAAGTAGGCCTAGGGATTCAAGATCGTCTTTGTCCCATTGGATAATAGTTCGATCAACCATGGCTGCATTCTCGATAGGAACCAGATGCGACAAACTTCCCTGACTAATAACGAAGCCCCCGACGTGCTGAGATAGGTGGCGAGGAAAACCCATCAGAGACTGGGCGAGAGTTAGCAATGTTTTGATCTTCGGATCGGCGTAGTCGACACCGGAGTCCGATAGCTGTTCTTCTAAGTCACTACCCCACCAGAAGACAGACTTGGCAAGACGGTCAATCAACTCATCATCGAGACCCAATGCCTTTCCCACATCACGTACGGCACTCCGAGAGCGATAGGTAACGACTGTGGCCGCAATTGCAGTGCGATGGCGTCCATACTTTTCATAAATGTGCTGAATCACTTCTTCGCGGCGGCTGTTCTCGAAGTCCACATCAATATCTGGTGGCTCGAACCGCTCGGGGGAGAGAAAGCGTTCGAATAATAGTTCCGTATGATCGGGACTCACTTCCGTGATGCCAAGGCAATAGCAGACGGCAGAGTTAGCGGCAGAGCCCCGCCCCTGACAATAAATATTCTTCTCCTTAGCGAAGCAAACGATCTCGTGCACGGTCAGGAAAAAATGTTCATAAGACAGCTTCTTTATTAGCCTCATCTCGTGTCTGATCAATTCTTTATTCTTCTTCGAGATCCCCTGTGGCCAGCGCTTCTTAATTCCTTCTTTGGTTAGCTGCCACAGCCAGGAGTGTGCCGTATGCTCTTTCGGCACAAGCTCGGAAGGGTATTCGTAGCGAAGTTCGTCCAAAGAGAAGTTGCAGCGGTTGGCAATAACGAGTGTCTCTTCGAGTAACTGTGTTGGGTATAACTTCTTGAGCTGCTCGATGGAACGTAAATGCCTCTGCGAATTTGGCTCTGCAGCGTAGCCAATCTCCGTCAGCGGTTGACTTAAGCGTATTGCGGTAAGCGTATCTTGCACGATGCGCCGCTCCGCTTCGTGCATATAGACGCCACCCGCCGCACACACGGAGATATCGAACCTTTTGCCCAGCTTTCGCAATCGCTTTAGTTTTAGTCGATCGTGTCCGTTAAGAAGAAGCTCGGCAGCGATCCACAAATTGTCTACAGTTAGTGCTCGCAGATAGCTTGCCTGCGATTCGATGCATGCATCTGACTGCTTGAGATTCGGTATCCACAAGAGCGCACAGTCATCAGGAAACTTTTCCTGCAACAGCTCGCTATCAATTCGATATTTACCCTTGCTTGCTAGTCGACGCGCACAGCTTATTAGGTGACTGAGTTCGCCATAACCTTTTCGGTTGAGTGCGAGCAACACGATTCGCATTCCGTTGTTTAGTGCATTGCGGCTTCTAGCAGGAGATTCACCGAGATCTTTTCGAATCGCCTGCTCATCTTGTACAGATTCAGTCGCCGCATCCTGCAACACGAACTCACTACCGATGATCAATTTGATGCGCCGTTCTTTAGCGGCCATGTGCGCCCTAACTACACCGGACAGAGAGCATTCATCGGTAATAGCAATGGCGCGGTATCCAAGCGCTTCCGCGCGCTCTACCAACTCCTCTGGAAACGAAGCACCACGTAAAAATGTAAAGTTCGAGATGCAATGAAGTTCGGCGTAAGTCTGCATCGCTGCCGGCCAAGTCGCAGCACCTCTGTCTTTATTGCAACGGCTAAGGGTCACGCCTGCTTCCGCCTGAGAAACAGGATCGCGTGCTAATGGGTAGTTTAGGGTCATGATGTGCAGGGATTATTATACTGTATGTATATACAGTATTTTGAGAATGACTAAAAGTCAACTCATTGGCTCAGGCGGTCGCCAAAAAGAAATTGGCGGAGTGATATTTGGCGCAGCGCGGTTGAGAAGACAGGCACACAACATGAAGGTTGTCTGTGTCACTGTGACGAGCAGAGAAGAGAATTTCTAAGGGGAAATAAAAACGGCCCCGTAGGGCCGTTTCATAAATCAAGAATAGAGCGCTTAGTTGGCGCCAGATTCCTGTGCCGTTCTTTCGGCAATGCGCTCGCCACGTAAGATATTCTGCATGCCATAGTTACCCTCATGGCAGGCGTACTCGTAAAGCTGACCCGCAACCTTCGTCATCGGCACGATCGCGGTGATCCTATCGGTGAAAGTAGAAGGATCATCTAGTGTCCACTCGTAGTTTACTGTGTAAGGATCTGTGCGATAGAACTTCTCGATGAGTAGTTTATCTTCGGAATCACCGAAAACGCTGTAGCTCTGGGTAAGGCCATTGAAATTACGCGTTTCTACAACTAGTGTGTCACCCTCCCAATAGCCTCTCGAATCACCGGTCCATAATCCTATCCTCTCGTCCAGAGGAGGACGTTCACCAATCGGCACGATGCGCGCATCGTGAATCATCTCCGTAATGATTACCGCCGTGTCCTTGCTTTGAAAGATCTGTACGTTGTTGTTGTAGAGACTCGGCACAAAAGGAGGGCCAGAATTAAAACCAACGATACAGCGTTCAGATAAGCCTCTATCTTCAGGACCGTTCTTCGCGATGCCGCCCACTGTATAGCGAACGGGCCGATCCCCAGGAACATCATCACCCAGACCACCAAAGGCGACAGCTGCGCCTTCGACTCTGCTGGGTAGACGACCATTGGTCGGATAGACGATATGCGAAGTCCGTATCTGATCGGTGATACCCGCACTCTCCACCCAGAAATCGTTGTAACCGCCAGGGCCACCTTCGGCCTGTGGGACTGCCTGATCCGACGCAGCATCTCGCGCTGCTAGTCGGGCACGCATTTCCTCCACTTCTTCGACAGTCATGAATTCCCTTTCCCCGAAGCTCTCGGGACGTTGCATGGGCACGTTGGAAGAGAAATTCCATACGCCTTGAAGATCAGGTTGGCCCCACTGGGTTTTCGGTGGGCTGTAGTCTTCCGCGGCCAAAGCGTTGAGGCAAAAGCTTGAGCCTAGGATGAGAAGACCAAGTTGGAATTTATTTTTCATGACTGTTCCTCGAAGAATCAGTAGTTATTCATCTGGGTAAGCAATAGGGTCACCACTAGTTTCTCGAAGGTTACTCCTTTGCCATTGCGCAGGCAATTTCCAAACAGTCAAAAAGGCACATGAAAAAGGCTCCCTCGGGAGCCTTTTTGGAATCTCAACACTGCCAGTCATCGATCAATTCATTTCGGCTTGAGCCGGGAGGGGGGCTGTCTGATTGGGTGCGTCATGATCGCGCGAGGAGAGCTTCGCGCGATTGATCACCATCTTATCGTAGAGTTTATCAACGATCTGACTGCCAGCATGTTCGAACCTAGAAGGGAAGAAGGCATGAACTAGGCAGCAAGCTGCTCCGACAAGCATATCCAACGTGAATCGCAGTGCATGGCGCATATGCTGGAAATAGCTCTCATTCACGCTTTCTAGATGGGAATTCATACTCATTACTACGTTCCTATTTTTGCCTAGTTTCTTGGCTGATTCACCTCGAATGGCCTGCAGGATAGCAAAGACTAGGGAAATTTAGTTTGCGTATTTGCTGTTCTATGGGACTTAATTAGAATATATTTCCTTTATATTAAGATTAAATGGAAGTATTTTCTATGGATAAGATAGATCGCAATATTCTCAAGCTACTGCAGGATGATTCCACTCACTCCACGGCAGATATAGCAGAACGGGTAGGACTATCTACAACGCCCTGCTGGCGGCGTATCCAACGCTTGGAAGAATCCGGTGTCATCCGCAAGAAGGTGGCATTACTCTCTCGGGACAAGTTAAATCTGGGCGTGAATGTTTTCGTCGCGGTTAAGACGAACCAGCACAACTGGCAATGGCTCGCGAAATTCTCGGAGGCGGTCAGCCAGTTTCCTGAAGTGGTGGAATTCTACCGCATGGCCGGCGAGTCCGATTATCTGTTACGTGTAGTAGTACCCGATATTCCCGCCTTCGATACCTTCTATAAAAAGCTGGTTCAAACGACCGATCTGTCCGACGTGTCATCCAGCTTTGCCATGGAGCAGATAAAATACACGACTTCTCTACCATTAGAATACGCGATCGACTGAAGATCAGCCTCTCCGAACCTGACTGTAGTGGTTTGTCCCAGCTATCAATCATTCTGGAACCTTCTTCTTATCCCCCGTGTAAGCTGAATCCTCTCTTCCGCGTTTGAAATAGTTAACAGGCTTGACTGTTTTAAAAAGGAATGAAGATGTCCAACAGTAAATCTCGCGCGCACAGATATAGCATGACAGGTTTCAGCACAATGCTACTTTTAGCTTTTTCATCGATCGCGTTCGCGCAGGGCGGTGGACCGGGTGGAGGTGGCCCTGACGGCGGGAATAACGATGGCCAGAATTTACAGCCTCTCGGTGACGCACCAGCCCCAGATGAGAACCCTATTACGGAATCCAAACGCGTATTGGGAAAGATTCTGTTCTGGGATGAGCAGCTCTCCAGCGATGATACTGTGGCATATGGCACCTGTCATAAACCAGCTGCAGGCGGGTGTTGGTAGCACTGGGAATATTTACTGTGTCATCGCTATCAGGGTGTGTACTACGCAATGAACGCCAGTGGTAGCTATCAAGCATGGAATGGTGATTCCGCCTCGCTGCCCGATCTGGACTCCACAACGTTCGGTAGCATTGAGAACATCTCCATAGCTGAGCAACTGACTCAGACCAGTCACAGTCACTAGCCAATGACCGCGCAAGAGGGTTACTATCCGTCCTCTTGCGCGGTTTTTCTTTGCCTATGCCCTTTCTAGAAGGGGCTCTTCGATACGGGGCTAGTTGATTCCGCCAAGTTGGGCAAAATAACACTACTAAGAATATGCGGAGAGCTGAAAATGACTAGGTTCGTGCTGAACAACTGGCAAAAATTACTACTGACGATTGCAGTCAGCCTAACCCTTTCCACCGGTGTTCAGGCAGACTCGTCCTGGCCACAAGCGGAAACAGGTGCCGCCGCCGCAGGCTTTACCGAGGAAGGCATCCAGGCTTTAGACGCCGCTATGGAAAAAATCGTCGCGGATCAAGATGTGGCAGGTATGGTTTGGATACTTGCTAAAGATGGTGAAGTTGCCACCTTCGAGACCACTGGCCTTGCCAGAGTAGATGATCAAGCTTCAATGCAGATGGATTCACTATTTCGGATTTATTCAATGTCCAAACCAGTGACCGGAGTTGCACTGATGATACTCCACGAGCAAGGCCTCTGGGATTTCGATGATCCAGTTAGCAAGCATGTTCCCGAATTGGCGAACCTGCGCATCATGAGCAGCTATAACGACGAAGGCGAAATGGAATTGATCTCAGCTGCGCGTGAACCAAGTATGCGCGAACTGCTTAACCACTCAGCAGGATTCGGTTACGGCCTAGGCGGTAGCGACCCTATCAACAACAAGTTTCGCGACACAGCAGTACTTGCCTCTTCAGACCTCGACGACCTTATCGAGAAAGTTGCCGATATACCCCTGCTGTTTCAACCCGGCGAACAATGGTCGTATTCGATCGCCGTGGACATTCAAGGCTACATAGTGCAGAAGCTTTCAGGACTCAGCTTCGGCGAATTCCTACAGCAGAATATCTTTCAGCCTCTAGACATGACTGATACAGGTTTCTATGTGAAAGCCGAAGACGTCAGTCGCTTCGCCGAAGTTCACAATTGGGATTCCGAACGCAACCGTCTGGTACAGAGACCACACCGTACCGATCGGCCCAGCTATCTCGACCCAGAACGATTAGAGTCTGGCGGCGGTGGCCTCGTTTCGTCTACCCACGACTATGCACGCTTCTTACAAATGCTAGTCAACGAAGGCGAACTAGAGGGTCAGAAGATACTTTCACCCGAATCTGTTCGAATAATGCGTACCAACAGCCTACGCGATGAGCTAAATTTGCGCGGCACAGCCACTAGTGAAGGTCAGGTTGGCCTAGGCTTCGGCGTCGACTTCGCGGTTATCTATGATCCCGAAAAGGCCAATACACCGGCTAGCCCTGGCACCTACTATTGGGCTGGCGCCGCCGGCACATGGTTCTGGGTTGACCCCGTTGAGGATATGTTTTTAATTGGCATGATTCAGGCGCAGGGTGAGCGGCGACCGGGTGCTGCGAATATGAGAAATGTCTCTCGAGATATTATCTACGACAGCCTTGTCGACTAGGCACTCTACTCACAAGAGCTAGGCGTGAAACCTAACTCTTGTGATGCTGCAACTTTAATTCGCCTAAACTCACCCGGGCTATTCAGGCAATGGCACTGCTAATACATCCGGCACACCATAGCCCCTCTGCACCGCTGGCCGGTTCGCGATATTCAGATACCAACGCTTCAGATTAGGGTAGTCGGATAAATTCATCTGCTGAAACTCGAAGCGAGATATCCATGGCCAGGTTGCTATATCGACTATCGAATACTCATCGCAAATAAACTCCCTATCCTGAAGCCTATTCTCTAATACCTTATAGAGACGCGCATTCTCCTTGCTGTAGCGTTCCTCGGCATAGGGCGACTTACCTGGATTGAATTTTACGAAATGATGGGTCTGCCCCAGCATTGGGCCAATTGAACCCATCTGTAGCATTAACCATTCCATCTGCTCCCAATATTTTTCACCCAGAGGGCTTAGTAACTTCCCAGTCTTGTTTGCCAAATACATTAGAATTGCACCTGACTCCATTAAATGAATTCCCGCGTCGTGATCGACAATTGCAGGAATCTTATTGTTAGGGCTGAGGCGTAAAAAACCCGGATCGAGCTGATCGCCTTTTGTGATATCGATGGGAAAAACGCGGTAAGGCAGACCGATCTCTTCTAGCATTATCGATACCTTACGCCCATTTGGCGTATTCCATGTATAAAGATCGATTCCCTTCTTGTTCTCTGCTGTGCTCACATCGTATCCTCGTAAATTAAATTCAGCTCATTAATAGTAATCTGAAAATCATGGCGCTCGATAAACCCATTCTGCAGGTAAGCCACCCATCCAAGGTTCCTGGCCATTCTATGCATGGAGATTGGGCGCTGCCGGGACGTCAGTATAGCTATATTGCCTTACTCGATCTCGCAAAAAAACACATGCCGGGGAAACAGGCCGAGACGATTCGCTTCAGCGATATCTGCGCGAAGCCCGGAGACTGGTTTGGAGAAGATGATTTTTCTGGTAGGAGATATGAAGCGGCGGAAGCGAAGTATCCAGGGATCTTGATCCACGCCATGCCCAACCCCTGTGATAGAGCGTATCGAATGGTCGATGGACGACGCCGCATGGAGAAACTGAGGCGCAGCGGACTAGAAGCCGGCAAATTCTTCGTGCTTGAATTTGAGGACTGCAAAGAGTTTATCTTCGATTTCCTGGTCGAAGAAGATACCTAACAACCCATAGCAGAAACGGCAGCGAA
>NVUL01000056.1 GCA_002401885.1 SAR86 cluster bacterium | reverse complement strand
TTTCCCTATGGGGCAATATCCCTTGTATTTAACTAGAGGTACGGTCGGGCCACCGCTCCAATAACGCTTTTTGTTAAATTCTGTGACATCGGACTTCGTAATATATTTGCAGATGTACTCAGCAATATTTTTAGAATTCCATGCTTTGTGGCCGAACTTACTGGCCTTAGTAAAATCTACGTTTCCATCACCTAGCCCATAGTGAGCGAGGCATTTATTCCAGAGACGGCGAACTGAGTTATAGATATAGAACCCGTTTATTCCCATATGAACGTGCAGTGCGCCCCGCTTCTGGTACTCCATGACAGCCAGATAGATAAACTTCTTACCGTGGCGATTACGCATTTTTCTAAGGAACAACTTGAATACTTTGTCGAAATCTTCGAATTCCATTATTTCGCGGGTGGTGAGAGTCAGCATTTGATCTAGCTGCTTTTGAATTGAGGTGTCTCGAGCGACAGAGCGCGACCGAGCATAAGATTTTCTTTCTGTAACTTCGTCCATTTCTGAACGTTTCGTGTGCTTCCTTTTGTAACCGCCTCGAGAGCGGTCTTTGTCATCTGGCATCAATCGAACAGCTACCAGCTTTGCATCACCAGTTGAATAGACCTTGCCATGAATTCGATAGCAGTTACCGGTCTCCCGCTCTGGAGAAATCATGGTGCATTCACTAAAAGGCAAGATGTCCGAACGCTGAGTGTTCAATGTCGATTCGATTTTTTTGGCAGGGTCTAGTCTGGACATTTCAACTACTCGGTTACTAAGTGTTGTTAGTACAAGTCTATGCTCAGGGCTTCGCCCTTCCGCTAAAAACTAACCTCTAGCAGCCCCTACGGGGCTACCAGAGGAAGTTTTCATGCGTAGGTCAATTGGAGCGGGAGTCCCGTCGAATTGGCCATACAAAGCTTTATACTAGTAATTACTACTATATACAAGTAGACGCTACCATAGTGGCATGTAGTAATATGCTGGCTGTTTTAGGGATATTTGAGAGAGGAATTTTAAGTGCTTGAAACTACTAGAGTTCTAAACGAAATTGCCGATTCTGAGACATTTGGGAGCTTCTATAAGATTGCGAAATTTTTAGAAGTTACACCTTCGTACATGTATCAAGTGAAATACGATGCGAAGATTTCTGATAAGAATCTTCTTAGAATTGCGGATGCGATGGAAATGAACCCGATGGCCTTAATTGCCATGAAAAACATGGATAAGGCCAAGGACAATGAATCAAGAGAGTTCTGGCGGAAAATATACGAGTCTAGTGATCTTTATTACCGGAAATAGCGAAATAACCCTTTAGAGTGATATACCGCCCCAGTTCATTGCTTATGCGCCTTTGCACTACAATCTCAGCTAGACATCGACTCGCTTAGTTCGCATCGTAACGAACTCTTCAGCCAGTGTTGGATGTATGCCGATGGTACGGTCAAAGTCTGCCTTGGTTGCGCCACAGTTAATGGCTACAGATAATCCCTGAACGATCTCACCAGCGTCAGCTGCTACTAGGTGTAAACCGACTACGCGATCTGATTCACGATCGACGATCAGTTTGATCATCGATTTCTCTTCTCGACCACTTAACGTGTGCTTCAGTGGCCTAAACACGCTCTCATAGATATCTACCACTAATCCGGCATCTAATGCCTCCTGCTCAGACAGGCCAACTGTGCCGATGTTTGGGTGGCAGAATACGGCCGTGGCGATATTTTTGTAGTCCATAGCTTTTTCGTCATTTGAAAATAGCGCTCTAGCGACAATCTGGCCCTCGGCCAGTGCTACCGGTGTAAGCGCGATTCGGTCGATGACGTCGCCAACTGCGTAGATACTGGGCTCAGCTGTCTGAAAATTTTCATTAACCTTGATGGCACCATTTTTGGCTAACTGAACGCCAACTGTTTCTAAGCCGAGGTCATCAGTGAGTGGAAGTCGGCCAGTTGCGGCGAGTACCATTTCACAATTTAGTTTAGATCCAGATTTAAATAATACTTCTAACTTATTGTTTTGTTTCTGTATTTCGCTAATGTCCTCTTCAAGATATAGATCGACATGCGTGCCGATCTCGGTGGTGATGAACTTCCGTATGTCCTCATCAAAGCCACGTAGTAGCTGGTTGCCGCGATAAATCAGGCTGGTTTTACAGCCAAGCCGACTGAAGATACTGGCGAATTCCACAGCAATATAGCCACCGCCCATTACCGCAATCTCTGCTGGCAGCTGATCCATGGCAAACACATCGTTAGAGCTTACAGTTAACTCGCTACCGGGAAACTCAGGAATCCAGGGCCAACCACCAACGGCTACCAATATGTGCTTGGCGCTAAGAGTCTTGCCGTCGACCACAACTTCATTAGGGCCAGATATCTTGGCGCGAGCCTCGTAGATATCTACTTCGTTTGAATCGAGTATCGATTTATAGATATCATTTAATCTATTGATTTCAGTATCTTTATTGGCCTTTAGCGCGCTCCAGTCGAAACGCAGATTATCGAAATCCCAGCCGAACCCTTTACTGTCTTCGAAATCGTCGAAATAGTGCGCGGCATAGCTAAACAGCTTCTTCGGCACACAACCCACATTCACGCAGGTGCCGCCGAAATATCGCTCCTCAGCGACAGCTACCCTCGCCCCTAAACTCGCCGCTATCCGACACGCACGAACGCCGCCTGAGCCTGCCCCAATAACAAACAAATCGTAATCAAATGCTTCCAAGTTCCTGTATCCTTTTATTGCTTGAGTCCACCTTAGGGCTTCGAAGCACAATCGCAAAGCGGCATTATGCCTTAGCTACACTCACGAGAATATAAGACCCAGTATGCAGGCCAATTTATTCGACGGCGATAAGCCCTTATCGGAACCGATTAGGCATTTAATCGGCAACGCTGAGCTGACTGAGTACCCGCAGATAGTTAACTCTGCTGAGGCCACGCAGATGTTTGAGACACTCATTGCGGATATCCCATGGCGGCAAGAAAGCTTAAAGATTGCCGGTAAGCTACGTGCCATACCACGACTGCAATGCTGGATGGGTGATCGAACAAGTGAGTATGGCTATTCGGGTGTGAGACTCACCCCCTGCCCCTGGCATGCAACAGTAAAAAGCATTCATGACAGCGTCGCCGAGTTAAGCGGCACTAATTTCAATTCCGTATTGATCAACTTCTATCGAAATGGCCAAGACAGCGTTGCTTGGCATGCCGACGATGAGGCCGAGCTAGGCGACACTCCAGTGATAGCATCTGTAAGCTTAGGGGCAGAAAGAATCTTTGAGTTAAAGCACAAGCAGCAGACACCGGCGAGGAAATACAAATTACTTTTGCGCCATGGAAGCCTGCTTATTATGGCCGGGACAATGCAGCAATATTGGTTGCATCGACTACCTAAGGTAAAAGGATTGCAGGAAGCACGCATCAATCTTACTTTTAGGAATATTATCAGCGATTAAATCAATGGCGGGCGCCTCGTTACAGGATTAGTAAGGCTGAGATTTATGAGCAATAGGGATAGTTTTGATATCTGCGTGATTGGCGCCGGCGTGATTGGTTTGGCCATCGCTTATGAGCTTGCTAAGAAATACAAGAACCAAGATGTAAGCATTGTGATCCTGGAACGAGAGTCGAGCTTTGGGCAACACATAAGCAGTCGCAATAGCGAGGTGATTCATGCCGGCATCTACTATCCGACCGGCAGCTTAAAAGCAGAGCTATGCGTTACGGGCAAAGAGCTACTCTATAGTCACTGCGAACAGTTCGATGTTCCGCATCAGAAAATTGGCAAGCTTATAGTCGCAAAAAATACAGAGATCGATGCGCTAGCGCAGCTTAAGAAAAAAGCAATCGCTAACGGCGTCCTAGACCTGCAACTTTTGAATAGAGCCGAGCTGCAAAGATTAGAGCCCCATATCGAAGCTGATGCTGCTCTGCATTCCCCGTCCACTGGAATCATAGATAGCCACAGCTATATGCAAAGCCTGCTCCATCTGGCAGAAAATCTTGGCGTACAGTTTTCGCCCTACTCGCGCGTCGAGGAAATTGACACTGAGGCCGACGCTTTCGTCGTGCATTGTCGGCTCGACGAGAATAGAAACTCTGAGCAATATCAATTTAATTGCCAGCAACTAATCAATGCGGCCGGGCTGGAGGCGCAAGCTATCGCACACACTGTATCTTCCCTACCAAAGAACACTATTCCCAGACTTTACTATTGCAAGGGAGATTACTTCGGCTACCGCGGGCGCAGTCCTTTTTCCCATCTAATCTATCCGATGCCCGAAGCCAATACGGCTGGTCTGGGAATCCACGCGACAATGGATATGTCATCGCAACTTAAATTCGGGCCAGATACAGAGTATGTCGAGGAAATCGATTTCGAAATTGACGGCAACAAAGCAGAAGCCTTTGCGAAAAGTATCTCTTCCTATTTTCCAGCGATCAAGGGTAACGATCTAAATCCTGCATACTCGGGGATTAGGCCGAAATTATCGGCACTAGGCGAAGCGGCGACCGATTTTGAAATTCAAGGAGAAGGTGCGCATGGCGTGCCTGGCTTGATTCAGCTATTCGGCATGGAGTCGCCCGGGCTCACGGCGAGTCTTGCTATTGCTCGGCACATTACCGAGCGCGTCGTGCTGTAGTTCGAATATAATTTTGAGCTGGAGAATTAACTCTACAGTGTCTGTGATTGGATTGACTCAATCTGGCAAGTGCTAAGCCGGGATTCGATCAATGTTCTAATCGGTGAGTCAATTCTATCGAAGTGCAAGCCTATCCCTCTGCAGCGATCGCCGCGGATTTTAGCCGGCGTTATCCAGACTACTTTAGTTATGCAAAAGTGTCGTTGTGAATCATCGAGAAGTTGTAATAGGAGGCACACGCTGTCTTGAAACTTATAGCGGTTGCGTGACTGCTCTCCCCTTTGAGGGACCGCCGTGAATGGCAAGAATAGCCCGCCATTCTTTAGGAACGGCATGTAAACACTTTTTAGTGTGTCGAGGCTATCTATGTGAATCGAAAGAACGGCTGTGCTGGTAATGATGAGCGATCCCTCTTTCTGCTACTGCTTATACGAATTGCGCGCCATTTAACTAGTGAAGATTTAGCTTACTCCATTGCCACAGAATAGACTCCATAATGAGCTGTGGATTTGGGTTTGTACTAGAGGTTAGCTGCCTCCTCGCGGTTTCTACTTCGGTATAGAAATGCGCTAGCGAACTGGCAACTGTCTGCGCAAGTGACTTCTCCTTAGAAGGAACCAACAGGGTATACATACTCTGAAGCGCAGGATCGTCTTCGTTCTCTTGAATACCGGTTAGGCTATACTTTGTAAGTTTAGACAAGAATGCAGAGAAGTGCTGCAATACTTCCGATTCTCCGTTCTTCGCGATTAGTGCGAGCACTTGTTGAATAGATTTTTTGCCAGTTTTCACGTCACAGATGCCCTGCAGAAACTGTGCCCTAGCCTGCAACGAGTCTCCCCCTGCTAGCTGAAGTGCAATGAGTGGTCTCATGTCACTAGCCTCTAGAATCGAGTCTACATTTCCCACCCCTATGATCGCCTGCAACCAAGCAGCGGCAATGTCGGCACGGGGAACTTGAAACGCGAGTTTCTGGCAGCGACTCCGTATTGTAGCAACGAGTCGACCCGGGTGATCGGATACGAGAATAACGTGAGTTTTGTCGTTAGGCTCTTCCAAGGTTTTTAATAGCGCGTTCGCCGCATTCGCATTTAGAAGGTGTGCGCCCTGTATGATCGCCACCTTCGCCCCGCCAGAATGGCTGCTGCGAATCACGAATTCTGACAGCCAGCGTATCTGATCGATCTTGATGTTCTTACTACCCTCCTCTGGCTCGATGGTTAGAATATCAGGGTGGTTGCCCGTGCCGCCTTTAAGACAGTTCGTGCATGTACCGCAGGCAACAACCGACTCGGCGAGTCCGCCTACCGTGCTCTGAGCAATAGGATTCAAACACAGAACATATCTCGCAAAACTGTCGGCGAATAGTGATTTACCCAAACCTTCGCTGCCACTGAGTAGATAGGCATGCGCCAACTGACTAGCTGCGAATGCGCGGCAAAGTTGTGCCCACTGGGCGCCCTGCCAGGGTAATGGCGCGCTTAGAGCATTTGTTGAATTCGAAGTAGTCTCGGTCATCGTTGATTTACTTTATGTGATTCTCGAAAGGCCCTGCTCTAAGGCAGCCAACAAATCCAGTTTGACCTCCTCTAACGGCTTCGACGCATCGATCACTGTGCAGCGCTCGGGCTCAGCCTGTGCGATATCGAGATAGCCTTGCCGGACACTACGGAAAAAACTCTGCTGTTCTCGTTCGAACCTATCGAGCTTGCCTCGATTGCTCGCCCTCTCCATTCCAATTTCTGGGTCGAGGTCTAAGATCAGTGTCAGGTCAGGTCTCAGCTCGCCCTGCACCATAGACTGCAATTGACCTATCGTCTCCACGCTCAGCCCTCGCCCCGCTCCCTGATAGGCGAATGTCGCATCGGTAAATCGATCGCAGACGACCCATTTTCCTGCCGTGAGTGCGGGCTCTATAACTTTATCAAGGTGCTGTGCTCTCGCGGCGAACACGAGTAATAATTCGGTTAGCTCCGCCATGGGCTCTTCGTGTACCGCCAGTAAGAGATCTCTGATCCTTTCTGCCAATTGTGTGCCACCCGGCTCTCGAGTAAGCACGTATTCGATTCCGCGCTGCTCTAGATACTGCGTGATGAACTCAATATTTGTACTCTTGCCTACTCCCTCTGCACCTTCCAGAGTTAGAAAGAGGCCCCGTCTATTTGTCATTGTTTTTCACTTTTGTTGCCAATTCACTGTGCCGCGATAGCATGGGCTAACCCAAGCACTCCGGTCTAGTTGTTGGAGCCTGACTGAAACTCGCGAACAGCGGCATTATGCTCTTCCAAGGTGCGCGAGAATTGATGGCTCCCGTCGCCCCTCGCCACAAAATACAAATAGTCAGAAGCAGAAGGATTAAGCGCTGCTACAATCGACGCTTCTCCGCTTAACGCTATCGGTGTCGGCGGCATTCCATCGATTCGATAGGTATTATAGGGAGTCTCCTCTAATAAATCTGCACGCCTAATATTGCCGGCATAACGATCGCCCATCCCATAGATAGTCGTTGGATCGGACTGCAGCCGCATGCCTAGATCCAGTCGGCCTACGAAGGCCGCGGCGATGAGGCCACGTTCGCTGTTACTCGCAGATTCCTTCTCGATAATGGAAGCCATAGTGAGAGCCTCATAGGGATTTGCATAGGGTAAGGCCCCCAGTCGCGATTCCCAAGCCTCGTTCAATATAGTGTCGAGTCTTTCATTCGCTCTAAGTAACAGTTCGATATCGGTGGCGCCCTTCGTGTAGAAATAGGTATCAGGATAGAGCAAGCCTTCGGGGTTCTCGTGGTCCAAGTTCATGCGCAGAGCAATTTCTGCTGGGCTACTACTTTTTAGGCTGCTGACTATGTTCTCCGAGCTCCAGAGCGCTTCCAGTGCCTGTTGAAAAGTCCATCCTTCTACAAGGGTGATTCGATACTGCACGGATTCGCCACGGACAATTTTATTCAGCAACTGCGCTGGCGTGATTCCTGCCTGAAGCTCGTATTCCCCAGTTTGAATGCTGTTTTCTGCACCTTGTAGCAGCGCCCACAATTTAAATAGCGTGGGACTTGGGAGATAACCCGCTTCGCCGAGTTCCCTTGCGACCCGTGACAAGGAGCTTCCTGCCACCACCTCTATTTTTACAGGCGTGGATTCGAGCGAGTCTAATGCAATTTCTGAGAACACTGCCCTATAACTAACGAGAGCAACTGCGAAGAAGGCCGCGAGGATTGTCACACTTGCTATAAGAAGGTGTCGTCTGCTCATTGGGTATTGTTTCGAAATAGTTTGTTATGAATCTCCAGAGCCGCTGCGCTGAAAGGCTCTTCTTTTCGAGTTTTTCCCCAATCTTCATTTTGAATTTCGGCTATTGGCCAAACACCAAAGACGCTATTACAGAGAAAAATCTCGTCAGCGTTTTTCAGCTCACCGAGACTAATAGTTTTCCTTACTACCCGTGTACCCTGCTTCGCGAATTCATCGATCAGGTGGTTTAGCATAACGCCTTGTACGCCGCTTTTGCTAAGATCCGGTGTAACTAGTTTATTGCCGATAGAGAGAAGTAAGTTGCTTCTGCAGCCCTCGATGACGTAGCCCTCCTCATCCATGCACAAGCCTTCATCAAAGTCCGTTGGTATCTGCGCGCTAGCTAATACTTGATCCAACCTATTTAGATGTTTTATGCCGGCTAAAAGCGAATTGCTGGATAGCTTGTGCTGACAGATGACCACTCTTGCGCCGTTGGTTGTAACAGGAGCAACATAGTTTATTAGCTGCATTATGCGGGTGCAGTCAGTCTGCTCGGTCGGGGCATAGCCTCTGCCGCCTTCGCCGCGAGTTATGGTGATCTTTAGGATGACGTCCGCTGCTTTATTAGCCTGCAACAACTGCGATATTTCACTTTGCAGTAATTCAAAATTTACGGATAGTTGCAGCGTTTTGCAGGCATGTTGTAGCCGTTTGAGATGAGCTGGCCAGAGTATCGGTTTGCTAGAGAGGACTCTAACGGTTTCGAAACAGCCGTCGCCGTATTGAAATCCGCGGTCACGAATTGAAATGTGTTCCGCTTGCTGTCCGTTTATTAAACTCTGCAAGGGTCCGTCGAGCATGAGGGGGAACCGGCTATTTAAGCCTAGAGAAAATCAAGCTGCCGTTAGTGCCACCGAAGCCAAACGAATTAGTTAGTGCGACATTAACTTCCAGGTCGCGACTTTCATTGGGTACGTAGTCGAGGTCACAGCCTTCATCCGGATTATCAAGATTTATGGTCGGGGTAATCACCTGATCGCGCAACGTCAAAACTGACACGATTGCCTCGACAGACCCCGACGCACCTAACAGATGACCAATCATCGATTTTGTAGAACTGATACAGAGCTTCGATGTATGGTCTGCAAAGACAGTTTTTATCGCGTGCGTCTCGGCAATGTCTCCGGCCATTGTTGATGTGCCGTGCGCGTTTACATATTCCACGTCTGTCGCATTAAGGCCTGCACTATCCAATGCATTCTGCATACATTGCGCTGCACCTGCGCCACCTTCTGAGGGAGATGTCATGTGGTAAGCATCGCCGCTCATGCCGAAGCCAACTAGTTCTGCATAAATATTCGCGCCACGACTCTTCGCGTGCTCGTACTCTTCGAGCACCATGATCCCAGCTCCATCGCTGAGTACGAAGCCGTCACGATCTCTATCCCAGGGGCGACTCGCGCGCTGCGGATCATCGTTTCTTTGGGAAAGCGCTCTAGCTGCGCAGAAGCCACCAAGTCCGACCGGCGTAGTAGCCATTTCGGCGCCACCGGCGACCATGACATCAGCCTGGTTGTTCGCAATCATATTGGCCGCTAGACCGATGTTATGAGTACCAGTAGTGCAAGCGGTTACAACGGCGATATTAGGCCCCTGCAATCCGAATCGAATAGAGAGTGAACCGGCTACCATGTTTACAATTGAGCCAGGTACGAAGAAGGGAGATACTTTACGAGGACCGGATTTTTGAATGATGACAGTGGTCTCTTCGATGCTGCCGATACCACCGATGCCCGATCCAATTGCGACACCGCCGCGTTTGGGGTCGAGATTGGTCTCATCTATACCGGCATCTTGAATCGCCTGAACGCCGGCAGCGATGCCGTAGTGCATGAAGATGTCCATGCGCCGAGCTTCTTTCGCGGACATATAATCAGTGCAGTCGAAGCCTTTGACGGTGCCGCCAAACTGAGTACTGAAGTCGGAAGTATCGAAATGCTCAATCGTATTAATACCTGACTGACCATTCTTCAGGGCGTTCCAGGTGGTTTCGACATCATTCCCAACTGGAGTGATAAGGCCGAGTCCGGTCACCACTACTCTTCTGCTACTCAATGCTTTGATCTCCTGACTAAAAACAGTAAACGCCAGATAAACAAAAGCTACTCAAGAATAAACTAGAGTAGCTTTGTTTCGTGCTGATGTTCAGTGTTACAGGTGTGAGTTGATATAGTCTGAGGCCAATTGAACAGTAGTAATTTTTTCGGCCTCTTCATCAGGAATCTCTGTCTCGAATTCCTCTTCTAATGCCATCACCAATTCGACTGTATCTAAAGAATCAGCGCCTAGATCTTCAACAAAAGAAGCAGAAGGTTTTACTTCGTCTTCCTTTACGCCAAGCTGTTCGCAGACAATTTTCTTAACGCGCTCTTCAATGCTACTCATATCTATTATTAGCTCCTAATACTGTTTTTCTAGCTGTGTTGCCAGTGGCCTTTCGAACAGCCCTGTTATTGGTTATTCGGGTTAATTTCAAACAATCAAGTTACTTTATTAGCAGCAAACTTTATACCAGCTTGCTGCTCTTCGTGGGCCTCGCAGATACCCAGCGAATAATTCAGGACGCAAGTTTACCTCTATTTCCATGCGATGTAATGCCTAAATTCAAAAATAAGCATCGCACCATAAACCCTCTTAAAACTCAATTACTTAGCGTTACCCCATATACATGCCACCGTTCACGTGTAGCGTCTCTCCAGTGATATAGGCGCCACTATCGGAGGCTAGAAAACCTACCATCGCGGCGATCTCCTCCGGCTGCCCTAGCCGGCCCAGAGGAATCGATGATAGAAGAGCCTCCGCCTGCTTCTCTGGCAAGTCTTTAGTCATGTCGGTTGCGATAAAGCCCGGTGCAACGGCGTTTACCGTAATTCCTCTCGAGCCTATCTCCTTAGCGAGGGCACGGCTAAAGCCTTCGATACCCGCCTTTGATGCCGCGTAATTTGACTGTCCAGCATTGCCACTCGAACCCACTACTGAGCTGATGTTAATTATCCGGCCCCAGCGCGCCTTGGTCATACCTTTCATACAGGCTTTGCACAGGCGGTACATGGAGCCGAGGTTGGTGTCGATTACGTCGGACCATTCGTCAGGCTTCATTCGCATGAGCAGGTTGTCTTTGGTTATTCCCGCGTTATTTACCAATACCGTCGGGGCACCGTGTTTTTCGGCGATAGTAGACATCATGGTGGCGACAGATTCGTCCGAGGAGACATCGAGGCACATGCCTTCGCCCTGAATTGAGTGCTCAGCCAAATAACTACTAATATTCTGTGCCCCAGAATCAGTGGTTGCTGTGCCGATAACGGTAAGTCCACGATTGCCTAGATCCAAGGCTATGGCTCGACCTATACCCCTGCTTGCTCCGGTTACCAGCGCTATTGTCGTAGAATCGTTCATGTCCTCATTCCCTTGTTCTTTAGCTCTTTATTCTTAAGTTGCAGTCGCTCGATGCTTATCAGCGGCTAAGGCGATAACTCGGTTATAGCGCTAGTCAGATCCTCAGGATCCTCGCTGGAAAAGCAGTTTATATCCGGCTCGATTCGCCTAATTAACCCGCTTAATACCTTCCCTGGGCCACATTCGAGTATTGTGTCAACGCCGTTTGCACGCATGTATTTTACAGAATCTACCCACAGGACAGGTGCATACAGCTGTTTTATTAAGTTTTCCTTTATCAGTTTTGGATCTTCACAGATCTCCCCGTTCACATTCTGCACCACCGGAATCTGTGGAGAGTTGAATTGCACCCTTTCTAATTCCGTCTGCAGTTGTTCGGCGGCGGGCCTCATCAGCTCACAGTGCGAAGGAACGCTGACATTCAATGGTAGTGCCCGCTTAGCACCCGCATCGACGCACAGAACCATCGCTCTCTCAACGGCATCGACATCGCCTGCTATGACAGTCTGGCCGGGCGAATTGAAGTTAGCGGCGGAAACTACCTGGCCCTGAGCAGCCTGTTCACACAGCCCTGCTATTTTCCCGTCATCTAGACCGATTATAGCTGCCATCTTACCGGTTCCGGCGCTCACTGCGGCCTGCATATAACGGCCCCGTTGATGAACGAGTTGAATCGCGTCGCCGAAGGCAAGCACGCCAGAACAGACTAGCGCCGAATACTCGCCAAGGCTGTGCCCTGCCAGTATCGATGGCTGTGCACCTTGTTGACCCTGCCAGACTCGCCATAGTGCGACTGATGCCGCTAACAGCACGGGCTGAGTAATGTCCGTCTGATTGAGTTGTTCGTTCTGATCAGTCTGACTTACTTCCCAGAGGTCTTTATCTAATACTGCCGATGCCTCCGCGAAAACTTCTTCAACCGCGCTGAAGTTTGCCGCTAAATCCGCCAACATGCCTAGTTTCTGCGACCCCTGGCCTGGAAAGACAAATCCAATATTATTCATTCTGGTCTCGATCCTCGCTAATTCTTAATAATGTACTGCTTACGCTCTAAATAGTCAGGGGCTAAATAGTCTGCTACTCAGCTCTCCTCAATGATCGTAGCTACTTTTTCTCTTATCAATTCAGGAACGGCGTTTTCTGCCTCTCTAACTGCCTGTTGGATTGCGTAAGCGAAGCCTTCTATCGTTGCATTGCCGTGGCTCTTTATGATGCTGCCTTGCAGTCCTATCAGGCTCGCTCCATTGAAGCGGTGGGGATTGATTTGCTCGCTAAGGCTCTTGAATAGAGTAGTCTGACCCTCGTTCTCTGATGGGCTTGTAGAGTCTGTAAATATCTGTGAGGACAGCAGTTTCTTGACGACATTCGCAACACCGGCACTGGTCTTGATTGTTACATTGCCTACAAATCCGTCACAGACGACGACATCTGCTCTGCCTTCGAATAACTCGTTTGCCTCAATAAAGCCGACATAGTCGAAAGCGGGACAACGCTCCATCAGTGCGCCCGCATCACGTACTTCTTCTGTACCTTTAAATTGCTCGGAACCGATATTGAGTAGTCCAACCTTCGCGATCTCGCCCTGCAGAGATTCGGCGAGAACCGAGCCCATTACGGCAAATTCGAATAGTTGTTGTGCATTAACCTCAGGGTTGGCGCCCACATCAAGTAGAAAACACGGCCGTGTAGCACCGGGAATGCTTGCCACTATGGCCGGCTTTTGAATACCCCTTATTGTCTTCAGCAGGTGTCTGCCGATCATCAATAGCGCGCCCGTGTTACCTGCGCTAACCATGGCTTCTACGTGACCGTCCTGAAGCAACTGCACAGCCTTATACATCGAGGATGTCTTGCCGCTGCGCAAGACATGCGCGGGCTTATCCTCGTCACTAATGAGGTCTAATGTATGGTCTATGGAGATGCGATCGGCGAGCGCAGATGAGACAGAGTCCAGGTAGGGCTCTATCTGGCTTTTATCGCCAACGAGGGTAACTGCGAGATCGGAATTTAATTCCAGAGCGTGCAAAGCGGCTGGGAGAGTAACTCTTACCCCTCCATCACCGCCCATAGCGTCGATTGCTATGCGCTTATGCAAACTCAAGGCTGGGCGCTCTATTCTTCGCCGAGATCCAATACTTTCTTGCCTTTGTAGAATCCGTCAGCCGTTACGTGATGCCGACGGTGAATCTCGCCAGTCGTCTGGTCCGTAGATAGCGTAGGTCCCGTGAGGGAATCGTGAGTTCGTCGCTTGCCACGCCGTGAACGGGTGACCTTGCTTTTTTGAACTGCCATTTCAATCTCCTAATACAAATTCTTTAAACTGTTTCAATTGCTCGCATCACTATCTTTAAGTGACCTAAGCACTGCAAACGGGCTTTCGCTAGTAACACTTTCTGTAGCATCTTCACCCGCTACATAATCCTTCTGACTAATGCAGTCGCCACTTTCGTGGTAACTCACAATCGGCGTGCATAGAATCAATTGCTCTTCGACCAGCTCGGCCAGATCTAGCTTATGATCCTCGCAAATCCAAGGGTCCAATTCCGCATCTAGTCGCTGCGCCGCTTCCTCATCCCGCACTAGCGCCAGCTTTATGTCGTCCGCAAGCGCTATAGCTAGAGGCTTAAGACAGCGCTGACAGAAAACATTCACCTTAGCCCGCAAACTACCCGATATTAAGCGCTCTTTCGCGTCGCTGAGCGTGAACTTCAACTCAAGAGACACCGATCCCTGATCATTCGCCAGGGTCTTGCGGAACCGAGGCAGCCTATCTAGATCTAAATTCCCGCTGATATTTGCTTCTTGCAGGAAGATTTTGCGGGTGTCTGCGTAGGCTGGAATAGAGCTATCTGACATCAGGCGCGCATAATAGGCGTATGGCCGTCATCTGTCAAAGATTTATCGAAATTTTAGTCGCTTAAATAATTCTGTAAGCACCTGTATTTAAAGCTATTTACCCAATATTTGTATTAACGAGTCTAGTTGATTTGGGATAGGTGCTTCCACACGGATAGGAGCGGCCCCTTCGGGCAGTTCAAATTCGATTTTCCAGGCATGTAGGCAGAGGTTTTTTACCTTCGCAAGAGCCCTGTTCTTGGCCTTAAAAGTGTACTTATCATCCCCCACGATTCCATGTCCCGAATGCTGGCAATGCACACGAATTTGATGAGTACGCCCCGTCTCTGGCATCGCCTCAATCAGGCTTGCTCCCTCGAAATGCTGCTTCACCGCAAAACGAGTCAGAGAGGGTTTGCCGCTTTCAAGCACCCGCACAATGCGTTCATTCTCCCCAACGGGGTCTTTCTGTAAGGGCGCATCGACGACACTGAGCGATGCAGGCCAGATGCCGTGGACCAAGGCAAGATAGTGTTTTTTAACATTTTTTACTTTAAGTTGGTTCTGTATATGTTTTAAAAATATAGAGTTTTTAGATATAACAAGACAGCCCGTAGTACCCCTGTCGATTCTATGGGCTAGCTCCAATTCACCCCATTCGGGCTTGCATTGACGAAGCGCTTCGATGAGACCCATGGCCACACTGGTGCCACCATGCACTGCCATGCCGGCTGGTTTATTGATTACCAGCAGCTCATCGTTCTCGAGCAGGATGCTATTTAATAGAAATTCCTGCAGTGCTGGGCTCGGCTTCGCGGTCTGTTCGCTGAAATTAGACCTGTAGGGTGGGATGCGAACCATATCCCCTATATCCAGCTTCCGCTCTGGCTTGCATCGTTTCTTATTAACCCGAACCTCTCCTCTGCGGATGAGCCGGTATACGCGCGTCCTAGGAACGCCCTTGAGGTGCCTAATAAGAAAGTTATCTAGACGCTGCCCGGTATGAGATTTATCGACGCGGACCAGCTGGACGCCGTCACTGACACTGCTATTGCTTTTCACGGTCTTCCTCTGGTTAAGGTCTAAGGTCTAAGAGTTGGGGTTAAAGCTACTAAGAGCTAGTTAAATTCAAGAATTCGCTATTTTACACCAATCTGCGCCTCGAATAATGGTGTACAATCTTCTCCTTTTTGCGCTTGTCTAAATCCATGAATACCCTCAAACACACACTAAACCAGCTCGTTGGCGAAGCTCTAAACGTAGTCTCTGGGCTCGCTGATTGCGACCCGAACGTCATAACCGCCTCTAAGCCGGAATTCGGCGACTATCAAAGCAATGGGGTCATGTCGATTGCGAAGAGAGCTGGAACTAATCCCCGGCAGCTTGCCAGTGATGTAGTTGAAAAAATAACCGCGGACGCGAATCCACTCATCGCGAAGTTAGAAGTAGCCGGCCCAGGTTTTATCAATATTCATCTATCCGATCTCGCCTTAATGCAGCGCGCATCCGAGATTCAGAGCGACACGCAAAAACTGATACCGACGACAAATAAAGTCGAGAAGATTGTGGTCGATTACTCTTCGCCCAACTTGGCGAAGGAAATGCACGTTGGACATCTGCGTGGCACGATCATAGGCGATTGCCTGGCGCGTGTACTTGAGCGCCAAGGTCACGAAATAATTCGACAGAATCACGTAGGCGACTGGGGAACCCAGTTTGGAATGCTGATCTCCTATATGCGCGAACTCAGCGTCTCACAAGGCGACCTACCAACCCAACTTGCCGACCTTGAATCTTTCTACCGAGCGGCGAAAGAACGATTCGATGCCGACCCAGGCTTTGCCGATACGGCGCGCGGCAGTGTTGTAAAACTTCAAGGCGGCGACGCAGATCACTTAGTAGTTTGGCAGCAGTTCATCGACGAGTCGTTGAAGCATTGCCAGGCTATATATGACAAGCTCAATGTAACGCTAAGCCGCAAAGACCTCAAGGCGGAGAGTTTCTATAACAAGGATCTCGAAGGTGTTGTAAAAAAATTGGAAGAGGCTTCCCTACTTTCAATTTCCAATGGCGCTCGCTGCGTATTCTTGCCGGAGTTCATCGGGAAAGACGGTGAGCCATTGCCGGTTATCATTCAGAAAACAGACGGCGGCTATCTTTATGCCACGACTGATCTCGCCGCCGTCCAATTTCGTTCTTTTGATCTAAAAGCAGAACGTTCACTGTATGTTGTCGATGCCCGGCAGTCGCTACACTTTCAACAGGTGTTCGCCGTTGCGCGTAAAGCAGGATTTACCTCCAAAAATATTTCTTTGGAACATATCGCCTACGGCACAATGATGGGAAGCGATGGCAGGCCGTTCAAAACCCGCTCGGGCGATACGATCAAGCTTGTAGATTTACTGGATGAAGCGATCCGGCGTGCTTACGAGCTGGTTTCACAGAAGAACCCAGGTCTAGACGAAGCGACATGCACCGAGATCGCAGAGAAGGTAGGGATTGCCGCTGTTAAGTACGCGGATCTATCGAAGAACAGAACCAGCGACTACGTTTTCGATTGGTCCAGCATGTTGTCATTCGAAGGCAATACCGCTCCGTATCTTATGTATGCCTATGCACGGATTCGCAGTATCTTAAGAAAGCAGAATTCGGGCCTGGAGGGCGTGCAGATTACTTCTGTTTCTGAAGTGGCTGAGAGAAATTTATTGCTGAAGATTATGCAGCTACCTGAGGTCGTCGACATGGTAGCGCGAGATTGCTACCCGAATTTATTGTGCAACTACCTCTATGAACTGGCAGGTTTGTTCATGCGCTTCTATGAGTCGTGTCCAATTCTAAAAGCTGATGCACAACTCAGAGACTCACGTCTCGCGCTGTCCGCGCTTACGGCTGCCACATTGCAGCAGGGACTTGACCTGCTAGGCATTGAAACCCTCGAAAAGATGTAGCGAGTCCTCACAGCAGCGATGCTACTGCAAGGACGTCACTTTCGTCGCTATGCTCTAGGCTAGCCAACCAACTCTAGTAACAACTTATTGAGCCGCGTGGAGAAGTCTGCGGGATCTTCTAGTTGCACGCCATCGGCGAGGCCAGCCTGACCGAACAGGATAGAGACGATATCGCTAAAGCGGTCTTCATCCGCTTCCTTGTCTAGCTTTACTACTAAGGGATGAGTCGCGTTTATCTCAAAGATAGGCTTCGTTTCAGGCACCGCCTGACCCGAAGCTTCCATGATCTTTCTCATCTGCATGCCCATGTCGTGATCATCTACTGCCAAGCACGCAGGCGAGTCTGTTAAGCGATGAGTTACCCTAACTTCTTTGACCTTGTTGCCTAGGTTCTCTTTAATTCGTTCGACCAACTTTACGAATTCTTTCTCGGTCTTTTCCTGCACTTCCTTATCTTCTTCGTCTTCCAGCTTACCGAGATCTAATTCGCCGCGGCTTACGTCTTGAAATTGCCGGCCATCGAAGTCCTGCAAGTGACTCATTAACCATTCGTCGATTCGATCATGCATCAGTATGACTTCAATGCCTTTCTTCCTAAAAATTTCAAGATGAGGGCTGTTGCGACCCGCTTTTGCAGACTCCGCAACGAGAAAGTAAATCTTCTCCTGATCATCCTTCATGCGCGATACGTATTCATCCAGGCATTGATCTTGTGCGTCTGATTCCGAATGAGTAGTTGTAAACTGCAAGAGCTTCGCTACCTTTTCTTTATTCGCAAAATCTTCAGCAGGGCCTTCTTTTAATGCCTGGCCGAACTCGTTCCAAAAACCGTTGTACTTGTCTTTATCTTTCTTACGCATTTTCCCCAGCATGTCCAAGGCACGTTTGGTCAATGCACTGCGCATAGAATCCACTACGGGATCTTTCTGTAGGATTTCACGAGAGACGTTAAGAGAAATATCATTCGAATCTACGATGCCCTTCATGAAGCGTAGATAGAGCGGCAAGAATTGTTCCGCGTCGTCCATAATGAAGACTCTCTGGACATATAGCTTTAGTCCCTTCGCCGAATCCCTGTTCCACAAATCATACGGAGCGCGTGCCGGTACGTAGAGCAGGCTCGTGTAATCCAACTTGCCTTCAACCTTGTTATGACTCCATTCGAGGGGATCTTCGAAGTCATGGCTGACAGACTTGTAAAATTCTTTATATTCGTCAGCCTTCACATCCTTACGAGAACGAGTCCAAAGTGCTTTCGCTTCATTGACTGCCTCATACTCTACTGCTTTTTCTTCACCTTTCTTGCTCTCGTCTTCTTCCTCCGCAGCAACGCCTCCCATGTCTTCCTTCTGCATGAAGACTGGAATTGAAATATGGTCAGCGTATTTCTTAACGATGCTACGCAAGCGGAAACTCTCTGCGTATTCCTTTTCATCTTCCTTTAGATGCAATGTAATCTCTGTGCCAGCGGTAGTCTTAGCTACCGCCTCGAGTGAATAGTCAGCCTCACCCTCGGAAATCCAAAGAGTGGCTTCATCCGCAGCGGTGCCTGCCTTTCGGGTTCGCACCTCAACCTTATCCGCGACGATAAAGGCCGAATAAAAACCAACACCGAATTGACCGATTAGCTGAGAATCCTTCTTCTGGTCACCGGTAAGAGTCTCAAGGAATTGTGCTGTCCCCGACTTCGCAATCGTTCCCAGGTTTGTGATCACCTCGTCTCTAGTCATCCCGATACCGTTATCGCTAATAACTAGGATATTCTTTTCCGTGTCGAAATCGATCTGTACCTTCGGGGCTCCGCCACTTTCTATTAGCTCAGGCTGAGAAAGGGCCGCGAAGCGCAATCTATCCGCTGCGTCTGAAGCATTCGATATCAGCTCCCTCAGGAATATCTCCTTGTTGCTATAAAGAGAGTGGATCATCAAGTGAAGTAACTGCTTCGCTTCCGTCTCGAATCCTCTGGTTTCCGCTTTCTGTGCTGCCATTTATCAATCCTCGTTATATTCGCTAGCTAAGTCGAAAACTCGACCCATAAAAAAACCCAATCTGCAGAATTCACCACATGATTGGGTCTTCAATGGGGGCTTAGCTCAGTATTTCAAGCTCGCCCTACTATCTATAATTACCGTATGGGCGGATATGCCTGATAGAAATCTATAGCGTCTTCCCTACGGCTAGCAATTGTGTCGTAGCGAATACGCCGGCTATCAATTGCGCGGATGAAATCCCGTGCCGAATTGCTAGCACGCTCATCTCCTGCATCGGCTGCCTCTGTAGCCGCTTCTTTGGCCGCATCGAATTCTTGCAGCTCTAAATAGGCCCGCGACAGGAACATGAGGGTATCGGAGCGATCACTAAGCTCGCCCTTATCGATCGCCGACTGAAAGGATTCTGCTGCAGCCTCATAGTCATGAAGTACGTAATGGATGTAGCCGAGTGTGTCGTAGCCGTCACCAGTCTCATCGGCCTCTGCTGCCGCCATAGCAGGCTCCAACGCGTTTTCGTACTCGCTCGCCATTAGATGCATCTGAGTGAGACGTGTTAGGTTTTCCTCGTCTCTTTCGACGATTTCTTTTTCCATACCTTCGGACAGTATTTTGCTTCCAGTATAAGGAATGTCGATTCCGGCAAGAGATTGAGCGAGGTTTATGTAGCGGGTGTCATCCTCCATCAATCCTTTCAAGTAAAAGAGGTTTAATGCCTGTACACCACGGTCATCATTCTCCAAGCTCGAATAGATTGCGCTGAGATTCTGCCAATCGGCCCTATCATCAAATAGCACGATCATAGTCTTTGTAAGATCTAATGCGGACTGAAAGTCTTCCAACGTGAAGTACAGTCCATTCAGATATGCATAGTCTGCCCTCTCGAGAGTCTCGCCTGTAGCGAGTAACAACTCCATACGATCTATCCAGAATGGCTTGGCTGCTTCGAAGTCCTCTAACTGATAGTGCCCGTAGGAAAGACCTCGATAGACGATTTCGTCCTCTTCCTCAGACAAATTACGCCACTCTTGGTAATTATCGATTGCGCCCTGCCAATTCTCCTCGGAAGAATACAACTGTCCTAGAGATCGGTGAGTACGCAGACGGATATCAGCGCGTAAGGTTTCAATAAAGAGCATCTCTTCGAAGATCCCTATGGCGCCAACATAATCTTCTACATTGAGATAATAGTTAGTATAGAAATTGAGTAGAGTTGATTTCTCGAAGTCATTCATGCGGTCGAAGCGACGCTCACGAAGTTCATCCAGCTCAATCTTTGCGCCGGCATAATCAGGCTCGTCTTCTTCGTCTTCAGGCTGCATCATCTCCTGAATTTGAGAAATCGCGCGCATGACTGCGGGGCCCAGCGTGCCGGACGTTCTGGCTGCTGGTGGAGCGCGTTGCTCCTCTCCTGCATTCACGTACTGGAGCGGTAGCATAGCGACACTAAGTACACCCACGAGGAATCCTAGCTTAAACTTGTTAAGTAGTCTCATCATTAATCGTCCTCAAGTACATAGGTGAACAGATACTGCACTTCATTCACTGCAACGCCTTGTCCATCAACAACACGCGGCTGAAATTTAAATCTACCGGCGGCACGGATTGACGACCGATCGAACATTGAAGAGGGTTCAGCATCTACGACTACAATTGAGTCTTCTACAACATTGCCAAGTCCATCAACCGTAAAACTCACCAAGCACCATCCTTGAATCCCGCGCTGTGCAGCACGAGTAGGATACTGAGGTGCGATTGCCACAAGTGGCAAGAAGTCACCATCTGTTGCAGATATCGATGCATTACTCAGTTGTAGTCCAGTATCTATTTCTACTGATGAGCGCTCGATGTTAAGAGACGGGCCTTCAGACAAATTTACCTGGCGCTCTGGAACGTCTTCCACAACTTCGGTGTCATCCTGAATCGGTTCTGGCTTGTCGATTTCTTCGATAACTTCCAGTTCAATTTCAGGCATTGTTGCATCGACAATTTTTATCACAGTAACGCGTTGGTCGAGGTCTGCACCTGTCGCTATCAATGCCTGCATGAAATAGAACAACCCCAAAGTGATGCCGGCTGCCATTAACATGGAAACAGCCCATCTGATTATTATCATAGTCTATGCCTCCGCTGAAATTGATACGTCGGTGATATTCGCTTCTCTGGCCGCCCCTAGAATGAGCATTACCTGCTCATTGTCAGCATTAGCGTCTGCTTGAATAATCACAGCTGAATTTGGAGCATCAGCTAGCCTCAATTCAAAACGTGAACGTATAAACCGAGGGTCAATCTGATCGCCATCGATCCATATATCTCCATTCGGACCTATTGCAATAAGTATTAGGTCGCCTTTCTTGCTTTCGGCAGTAGAGGCTTCCGGCCTTGTGACGTCGATACCTGCTTCGGTGACAAACACCGAAGTCACAATAAAAAAGATTAGAAGGATAAAAACAACATCGAGCATAGGAGTGAGATCAATCTCACCTGCATCTTCTTCGTCCTTCCTTTTCATTAAACCTGATTTCATTATTTCACCTTGATTCAAATAATTTCGATCAAAATATAAAATGCTATTGAGAGGATCAAGCTCTTCATTAAAGCTTGATCCGCTTCCGCAATTAGTCGCTCAACGGTAAATGGTCTTCGAGCAGCTCCATATCGCGGTCAACTTTCGCCTTCAAATAGTTAGAAGCGAAAATCCCCGATATGGCGCCTACCATGCCAGCCATTGTTGGAATGGTTGCCATAGACACTCCACCCGCCATTGACTTCGCATCACCACCACCGGTGACGGCCATTATGAAAAACACATTAATCATGCCTGTCACCGTTCCGATCAGCCCAAGAAGAGGACAAATGGTTACGAGTACTTCGATGATGGGCAGCGTGTTTCGCACGTCCAATGAAATTTTGGAAATCATCATGGTGCGAATTTGATGCGCGCTCCACGACTTAGTATCTGCACGCGCGTTCCATGCAGCCAACGTGTTCTTCACATTGGTCTTATGGGTAGTATTTATATACCAGATTCTCTCGAACACTAGCGACCACTTCACTAATAGAAGCATGGCGATGATGTTAAGCACCGGTCCGCCACGCTCCATGAAAAGTGACACCGAATCAGTAATATCCAGAAACGCAAAATACATAGTTTCTTCCTCTGGTGACTAGTTAGCGATTCGCAGACTGTTCGGCTTTCTGCGCGATCATGCCAGTAGCCTGTTCTTCCAGGATATGGATGATGTTGTCAGCTCGGCTCTTCACTACTGTATGCATAAAGATTGTAGGAATCGCCACAACGATACCGAGCACGGTAGTCATCAGTGCTGATGAAATACCGCCAGCCATGATCGTTGGGTCACCCGCACCGTACACAGTAATCTGCTGGAACACAGTAATCATACCGGTAACCGTACCAAGTAATCCGCCGAGTGGAGCGATGGTTGCGATCATCTTAATTAGAGTGAGCATGCTCTCTAGTGCAGGCGTTTCCTGCAGAATAGCCTCACCAAGTTTAAGCTCCAATGTTTCAGTATCAGCACTCGGATTAGACTCAGCCACTAGCAAGACTCTACCCAGTGGGTTGTTCTTCGATGCCTTATCACTCTTAAGCTGACTACGGACTTTAATTGAAACAAGAGTCAGTATTAGTAGTCGCAGGAATCCGATTAAGATACCAACAATACCCACACCAATAATAATGAATCCAATGGTTCCAGAATTATTTCGAACCTGCTCTTCAACAGATGGGAAGTTAACTAGATTAGCCATAACTTGACCGCCTACACCGCCGGTCGGATCAATACCGACTTTAGTGAAGCCGCTGCTTGAACTTTCTAATGCACTTGCAGCACTTAGAAGGGCTCCATCTGGCTGGCGAGGAAGAACCTGAAGATGACCGATGTCGCCATCGTAGCTAAGATATTCACCTTCCGAAATCGCATTGAAATTACCGATGCGAGTGATGCTGCGATTTACAGTATCTCCAGTGGGCAATGATACATCACCGTTATATTTAGAGACTCGCGCAGATTCAACAACTTCTTGTTGCATGTAGAACCAGAAACGCTCTATTTCTTCTGGGTTCAACTGCTCAATAGTGCTGCCTGCTTTCGCGATGAAGCCTTCGATAAATTCAGAGCGACCAGGATATTGTGCACTGATCAGTGAATTTTCGAAGTTGCTTAAGAAATCACCAGCTACGCCCTGTAGCGTGCCGAAAAGTTCGTTCAAATCACCTCGACGGTCGCGTAGGATGTCGCGCTTGTCGCGGATGATGATTTCATTAGCTTCAAACTGGTCACTAAGATTCGATTGCGTTTGCTCTTGCTCAACAATGCGCTCGTTAGTCGTATCGAGAATCTGCTGTTGACGATTCGCGTTCTGCTCGAATTCCTGTTGACGCTGGACGTACTCGGCCGACTCAGCAATGCGATCATTCTCAACCAAGTCTAGCAGACCAGAAAGAGTCGTAGCACCCTGCGCCAAAACGAGGTTAGAAGTCAGTCCAAGTAGACAGGCTGTAGCCGTTAGGCCAGTAATCTTAATAAGGTTTCTCATTGTGCCACCTCCGGAGCCAATACAGGCAGTTCAATGATTTTTGGGGCATCCAAGTTTGATGCAACGCGGATAGCAGTTTGTACTGCTGTTCTGTATTCACCTGCAGGTAGTTCGACCCACTGTCGAGCATTGTTGTCCCATGCGCCAGTAACCTGACGGTCCGTAGTTTGATACATCAACGCTACACGTCCGATTCGAACGATATTCACGTCGCGTTCTGCGCCGTTGATTACAATCACATCAGGATAGGTGGCATTGGTGCGACCATAGGTCGACTCTGTTTGATAAATCACCAAGACTTGACGAAACTTCTCCGCGATGGATACATCGGGATTGTCGATGGCGTCTCGGGCAAATTGAAGTCGGTTGGCACGTTCATCAACCTGGAAGGGATAGTCCAGCTCGACGAATTGCTCGATGCTAGAAAGCATCTTCTCCATTAATAGTGGAATCTCTCGAGTGATCGATTCAACGCTTGCGATCGACTCATCCAGCGTAGCGATATTCTCTCCCTGTATAGATACTGACTTACGGAAACCTGCATTCAGCACCAGTAGTGCCTCTAATGCGTCATTCTGTCGCTTAAAATTTTCAAACGTAGAGCTTGTTGAATTCGCCAAGCGGTTAATTTCTTCCTGCGCTGCAGCGGCTTCGGTGTTCTTAGCCTCTATAACGTCCATAGCCTGATCAAGAATACTGCTATCTACGAGAATTTCCGCAGCTTGAGCCGAAGCCATGATGCAAGACATGAGCAATGCTAGAGCAGTCATACTCATATTTGTAATTCGACGGTTTTTCATGTGCCATCCTATTTTCTTGTTAAATAATCAGATCTGAACTATCAAGTTTCTGCTGTAGATCAAAAGTTCAGCAGCAACTAGTACAGACACGACAAACTATTATTTTTCTCAGTGCCAGCAACTGGCACCTAAATAAACTGTCTGAGAATTTCATGATTTTTCTAAATCTCTCGTGACTGACAGCTTTCCATGAAATAAAGCCCACCGTTAGTTACCAATCTACCCAAACCACAAAAGTTTGAGACGCTTCGTAACCAATCAATTGACTTTATTATTAGCCAAATATACAACGGCTAAATAGTCCCTTAAATTCAGCGCTTTAAGCATGAATTCGGGGTAAGACTATCACACTACATCGCGCTTTTAGAACCTTTTAGATTAGAAAAGTTAAGCGCGATGCGAGTGATAGTTAAGAGGGAATATGGAGAGGAGAATGGCGGGAAATAATTAGCCGGAAACTACCAGCCAGTTATTTCGGAGAGACCGTTACCGATTTCGGCGAGAGAGCGCACAGTCTTTACACCCGCATCTTGGAGTGCGGCAAATTTCTCGTCAGCCGTTCCCTTGCCGCCAGAAATTATTGCACCAGCATGGCCCATTCTTTTGCCTGGAGGTGCGGTTACACCGGCGATGTAGGCGACAACCGGCTTGCTCACATTCGCTTTGATGTACGCCGCAGCCTCTTCTTCTGCAGTGCCGCCGATTTCTCCAATCATTACAATGGCTTCAGTCTGCGCATCTGCTTCAAAGAGAGAAAGTATATCGATAAAGTTGGAACCTGGAATGGGGTCGCCGCCGATACCAACACAGGATGATTGCCCGAAGCCATGGTCGGTAGTCTGTTTGACAGCCTCATAGGTAAGCGTTCCGGAACGGGATACAATACCCACCTTGCCCGGAAGATGAATGTGGCCAGGCATGATGCCTATCTTACATTCGCCCGGAGTAATGACACCTGGGCAGTTAGGTCCGATTAGTTGCACGCCTAGCTGGTCGCATTTTTCTTTCGCCACCAACATGTCTAAAGTTGGAATACCTTCCGTGATACAGACAATTAATTTAATTCCGGAATTTGCCGCTTCAAGAATCGAGTCCTTACAGAATGCTGCGGGAACATAGATTACTGAGGCGTCAGCTCCAGTTTCGTCGAACGCTTCCTGTACCGTATTAAATACTGGCAAGTCGAGATGAACCTGACCACCCTTGCCCGGTGTTACGCCGCCCACCATCTTCGTACCGTATTCGATAGCTTGCTCGGAATGAAATGTACCTTGCGATCCGGTAAAGCCCTGACAGATAACTTTAGTGTTCTTATCGACTAAAATGCTCATTGTGCACCTCCAGCTGCAGTGACAACTTTTTCGGCCGCATCGGAAAGACTAGTCGCCGCGATAATGTTTAGTCCACTCTTCTCTAATACTTTTCTGCCCAACTCGGCATTGTTTCCTTCTAGACGAACTACCACAGGCACTTCCACTCCTACTTCATTGACTGCGCCGATTACGCCTTCAGCTATCAGGTCGCAGCGCACGATTCCGCCAAAAATATTGACCAGTACTGCAGCCACGTTCTCATCGGAAAGAATAATTTTAAACGCCTCGGTAACGCGCTCTTTAGTCGCACCCCCGCCGACATCCAGGAAGTTAGCCGGGCTTCCTCCATGTAGTTGGACGATGTCCATGGTACCCATAGCCAGTCCCGCACCATTTACCATGCAACCGATATTGCCATCTAGGGCAACATAATTGAGTTCCCACTCAGCAGCCTGTGCCTCGCGTTCATCATCCTGACTTGGGTCATGCATCTCGCGCAGTTTAGGCTGACGATACATGGCGTTGCCATCGATGTTGATTTTGCCATCCAGGCAGTGCAGATTGCCTTCGTCCGTAATCACCAGAGGGTTAATCTCAAGTAGCGCTAGATCCATGTCGTGAAACAGTTTAGCCAAGCCGAGAAATAGGTTCGTGAATTGTTTGACCTGCACACCTTTTAGACCTAAACGAAATGCTAGATCTCTCGCCTGATAAGGCTGCGCGCCAGTCAAAGGATCAATTGCAGCCTTTAATATTTTCTCAGGCGTCTCTGCCGCTACCTTCTCTATTTCTACACCGCCTTCCACAGAGGCCATAAATACGACGCGCCGTGAAGATCTGTCGACGACTGCCCCGAGATAAAGCTCCTGAGCAATATCAGTGCAAGTTTCCACGAGAATCTTGCTGACAGGCTGGCCACCCGCATCGGTTTGATAGGTGACCATCTGCTTGCCGAGCCATTGCTCAGCAAAGGCCTCGGCCTCTTCAGGTGTATCGACCAGCTTAACGCCTCCAGCCTTCCCTCGACCGCCTGCATGCACCTGCGCCTTAACAACCCATTTGCTACCACCGATTTTTCTAGCGGCAGCGGCGGCGTCGCTTGCAGTATCTACGGCAATGCCTTCTGATACGGGAAGCCCGTATTCGGCAAAAAGTTGCTTCGCCTGATATTCATGTAAATTCATTTATGCTCCATTCATTTAACTAACTTATTCTCAAGCTGCGCAGTATCGAAACTACTTACGACGCTTGCGATTCCCAATGTGTATTGCATGACCATTCGCTGCTAACGCTGCCTCGTGCACGGCTTCAGAAAGAGCCGGATGCGAAAACATAGTTAGGCCAATATCTTCTGCGCTGGCACTAAATTCCATGGCTATAACAATCTGCTGCAACAAGTCCGCAGCGCTAGCACCTATTATATGGCAGCCCAATATCCGATCCGTCTTAGCATCTGCTATTAGCTTAACCATGCCGTCGGCATCGTTTGCTGCTAAGGCGCGACCACTTGCCACAAAAGGAAAGACGCCTATATTTATTTCGACGCCCTCTGCCTTTAATTCTTCTTCGCTCTTCCCGACCCAGGCTATTTCTGGATGGGTGTAGATGACCGATGGCACCAAATCGTAGTTTACCTGCGTCTTTTTATCAGCAAGCCTTTCGGCGACCATCACGCCCTCTTCCATGCCCTTATGTGCCAGCATCGGACCGCGCACAACATCACCGACTGCATAGATAGAAGGAATGTTAGTAGCACACTGATCGTTCACTTTGACGAAGCCACGGTCGTCCAATTCGACACCAACAGATTCATCGAGTAAGGAATCTGTAAATGGTCTACGCCCGACTGCCACGATAAGTTTGTCAAAAACCTCCGTCTGCTCGCCATCCTTGTCAGAGTATTCAACCGTGACTGATTTCTTCGCACCCTTGCTGAGTTTGCTGCCGGTGACTCGACTACCCATTTTGATGTCGAGGTCCTGCTTACTCAATATCTTCATCGATTCTTTTGCAATCTGCCGATCGACCATAGGTAGAAAATCATCCAGTGCTTCGAGCACAGTAACTTTTGCGCCTAGTCGCGCCCAGACGCTCCCGAGCTCTAATCCAATTACTCCCGCACCAATCACACCGAGACGCTTAGGCACTTCCTGAAACTCCAATGCTCCTGTTGAGTCGACAATAGTTTCATGGTCGATTGGAGTTGGAGGGATATCAATCGGAACCGAACCTGCCGCGATAATAATGTGTTTTGCTGCGAGCTCTTGTTGCTTGCCATCTTTGTCCGTGACTACAACTTTGTTAGGACCTGTAACCTTGCCCGTTCCAGCGATACCATCGACTTTATTCGCTGTGAATAGACCTTTGATGCCGGAGGTAAGCTGATCTACGACCTTATCTTTGCGCGCAATCATGGCAGGAACATCTATCGCAACCTTACCGACGCTGATACCGTGAACCTCGAAATGGTTTTGCGCGTCCATAAATTTATGCGAACTATCCAATAGCGCCTTCGAAGGGATACAGCCAACATTCAGACAGGTACCACCAAAAACAGTTTTATCATCCTTTGTAAGCCATTTTTCTATGCAGGCCGTTTTGAAGCCCAGCTGCGCACATCGAATAGCGGCAACATAGCCCGCAGGGCCTGAGCCGATAACTACAACATCATATTCATTTGACATAAGTCTTTCTCAATTCTGTAATTTGATAAGCGAAGCATTGAGCACGGCTACAAGCCAGTGTTTCTTCAGCGTGCCTGTGTTAAATCTCCAGCAGAAGTCGCGTCGGATCTTCTAGCAATTCCTTGACTGTAACAAGAAACTGAACCGCCTCTTTACCATCGATCATTCTGTGATCGTAAGAGAGAGCCAGATACATCATAGGCAGAACAACCACCTCGCCAGAGACCGCCATTGGACGTTCTTGAATCTTGTGCATACCTAAAATAGCAGTCTGGGGAGGATTCAAGATTGGCGTCGATAACAGCGAGCCGAATACCCCGCCGTTTGAGATGGTAAAGGTGCCACCTAACATTTCTTCAATGGAAAGTTTTCCATCTTTAGCTTTTAATCCGAACTGTCTAATCTCTTTTTCTACCTGCGCCAAGCCCATGGAATCAACGTTGCGCAGAACTGGCACGACCAGGCCGCGTGGTGAGGAAACGGCTACACCGATATCCTGATAGCCGTGATAAACAACATCGTCTCCATCGAGAGATGCGTTTACGGCAGGGAAACGCTTCAATGCTTCAGTGCAGGCACGAACGAAAAACGACATGAATCCGAGGCGCGTGCCATCGTGTGCCTTTTCGAATTCTTCCTTGTAACGAGCGCGAATATCCATAACTGGTTTCATATTCACTTCGTTAAATGTTGTTAGCATCGCTGTGGATTGGCTCGCGTGAAGCAACCGCTCGGCGACCTTCGCGCGCAGTCGGCTCATCGGCACACGCTCTTCAAGCCGCCCTTCTTCTGAGATACCTATATTGGCTGGCGCAGTAGCTGTGCTCACTGCAGGACTTGGAGCTGAGCCAGACTCCAATTTCTTTAGAATGTCTTCTTTGGTAATCCGGCCGTCCTTTCCACTGCCGGTAATCGACGCCGCATCTAGATTGTTCTCTTCTATGAGCTTCTTCGCTGCCGGGCTGATCATCGCTTCAGCTCCATTCGAGGTGGACGCAGCTTGTGCGGCAGGCTGCGCCTCAACGGCTGCCTGCTTGCTATCACCTGCTAGCACGCTTCCAATGGCCTGATTGCTTACGATGGTTTCGCCAGCATCTTTTAAGATTTCTTTTAACGTGCCATCCGTTGGCGAAACAACCTCGATGACAACCTTGTCTGTCTCGATATCAACGAGTAGTTCATCACGTGCAACTGTATCGCCTACATTCTTATACCAGTTAGCGATCGTTCCATCGGGCACCGATTCGGGTAATGTGGGGGCCTTGATTTCAATAGTCATATATAGTCCTTGCTAACATCTTCTATAGTGCGCGAACACGCTAGCTTAATGCTTGGTCGATAAATTCATTTAGCTGGCTTAAATGCAACGCAGGATAACCCGCTGCCGCTGCGGCTGATGCTTCTCTGCCCACATACTCGAGGTAGATGGTAGGGAAATATTCTTGAATCGGGCGCCTCAAATGGTGTTGGCTTGAATACCAGGCGCCTTGGTTCATAGGTTCTTCCTGGCACCAAGCAATCGATGTCAGGTTTTTATATTGAAGCAGACACTTTGTAAAATCTTCCTGCGGAAACGGGTATAGCTGCTCGAGTCGAATGATCGCTATATCATCTATCTCTCGCTCGCGTCGTGCAGCACGCAAATCGTAGTAGACCTTTCCGCTACATACTACAAGCCTGCGCACCTTCTCTGCATCGAAGTCGTCTGTTTCATCGAGCACAACCTGAAAACTCCCCTCGGCCATATCCTGTAACGAGGAAACGGTTTCTTTATGCCGCAGCAAACTCTTAGGAGACATAACAATCAACGGCTTGCGCAAGGGGCATAACACTTGCTTTCTTAACATGTGAAAAACTTGAGCTGAGGTAGTCGGCAAGCAAACTTGAATATTATGTTCGGCGCAGAGCTGCAGGAATCGCTCCAGTCGCGCAGAAGAATGTTCGGGACCCTGCCCCTCATAGCCATGTGGTAGCAGTAACGTTAAGCCACATAGTCGCTGCCACTTATGCTCGCCACTCGTAATAAACTGGTCGATGACGACTTGTGCTGAGTTCGCGAAGTCACCAAACTGCGCCTCCCAAACTACTAACGCATTTGGCATAGTCGTGGCATAGCCATACTCGAAGGCAAGCACTGCCACTTCTGAAAGAAGCGAATCGTAGATTAGAAATCCATTTTCCTCTTCCACAAGACTCTGCAGCGGGATATGGGTATCGCCTGTCTTCTGGTCGAACAGAACAGCATGCCGATGTGAAAAAGTGCCACGACCCACATCCTGCCCCGTGATACGAATCTTGTTACCACTGGTTAAAATGCTTGCGTACGCTAGGGTTTCTGCAAAACCCCAGTCCACCGGGATGTCACCAGCTGCCATCTTCGCGCGATCATCCATAACGCGTTTAACCTGACGCTGCAGTGTAAAGTCTTTTGGTATCTCAGCGAGCTTCTTGGCGATAGCCTGCAAATTTTTCAGCGGCATCGAAGTATTGAAGAACGGGCTCCATTCGTGACCTATGTACGGACTCCAGTCGACGAATAATTCTATAGACGGTTCCTTAACCAAACTCTTCGCTACGTGTTCGCCCGTATCCAAAGCAGTACGGTAGCTCGAGTTTATGGAGTCGGCCTCCTCCATAGAGATAATATTTTCATTAGCAAGGCGTTCTGCGTATAGGACGCGGGTCGACTTATGTTGCTTGATGGCCGCGTACATGAGTGGCTGAGTAGACGCGGGCTCATCGGTTTCATTGTGACCCCGGCGGCGATAGCAGATCAGATCGATTACAACGTCTTTCTGAAATTTGTAGCGAAAATCTAGCGCCAGTTGTGTCACGAATAAAACAGCTTCAGGATCGTCGGCGTTCACATGAAAAATTGGCGCCTGAATCATACGCGCCACATCAGTGCAGTATTCGGTAGAGCGCGCGTCATCTTGGCGACTCGTAGTAAATCCTACCTGGTTGTTGATGATTATGTGTACTGTTCCACCAGTTTTGTAGGCTCGTGTCTGAGACATCTGGAATGTCTCCATAACCACACCTTGGCCAGCAAACGCAGCGTCACCATGAATGATAATAGGTAGTACGAGGAGGCCTTCTTCGTCCTTGCGTCGAAACTGTCTGGCACGCACCGAGCCTTCAACAACTGGCGCGACAATTTCCAGATGCGATGGATTGAATGCCATCGCTATGTGGACTTCACCGCCAGCGGTCATGATATTCGAGGAGAAACCCTGATGGTATTTCACGTCACCGGAACTTTCGTAAACAGCTTTCCCCTCAAACTCATCGAACAGGTCGGCAGGATTTTTGCCCAATAGATTGACGAGCACGTTAAGACGACCACGGTGCGCCATGCCAAGCACGATCTCTTTCGCGCCGAATTTTCCTGCGCGCTGCACGAGCTCATCAAGTGCGGGAATCAGGCTTTCGCCGCCTTCCAAGCCAAAACGTTTAGTTCCCGGATACTTCGAATCTAGATGTTTCTCTAAGCCTTCAGCGGCTGACAGCCTTTCTAGTAGATGGCGCTTAACCTCGCTTTCAAATACTGGATAACCATCATTGTTCTCTATACGCTGTTGTATCCATTGCTTCTCTTCTAGATTTACAATGTGCATGAACTCATAGCCGATCGAGGTGCAGTAGATACGCTCTAGCGAATCTACAATCTCTCTGAGCGGCGCACGCTCTTTACTGATGTAAAGAGAACCCGTCTGGAAAACGGTGGAGTAGTCTATCGGAGACAAGTCATGGAATTCGAGTTCCAAGTCTTGAACACTTTCGCGGTACATCAACTTCAGAGGATCGAGGTCAGCCTTTTGATGACCACGGACACGATAGGAACTTATCAACTGCAAAACTTGAACTTGCTTGCTTTCATGTTCGGAATGCACGACTGCATCGTTGCTGAGCACTGGGGCGAAACGACTGGCTTTGCCTAGCGTCTTGAATTCATTTTCGATAGCTGCATGAGAGACATCGGGACCAGTGTCATCATTGGCGGCAGCCAAGGACTGAAAGAATTCCTTCCACTCGCCGGGCACTGATTCAGCGTCGGCTAAGAAGCTTTCATACAAATCTTCGACATACGCTGCATTCGATCCCGACAGGTGGCCGGTACTGCGCATTATTTCAAGTAAGCTGTCTTGCATACTACTTCCTTTTAACCTCGCTCCAAGTGGCGACGTTAGGCTCAAGGCTGCTAGAGATTACGACACATTGTGAGGATTAATTAAGTTCCCTGCTGAATTAGCATCGAGCGGATATGACCGATCGCTCGAGTTGGGTTCAAGCCCTTAGGACAAACTGCAACACAATTCATGATCCCGCGGCAGCGAAATACACTAAACGGGTCATCCAAACCAGCCAACCTCTCCACATCTGCGGTGTCTCGAGTATCCGCAAGAAAGCGATAAGCCTGCAACAAACCGGCAGGGCCAATGAACTTATCTGGATTCCACCAGAAAGAAGGACAGTTTGTGCTACAGCATGCGCAAAGTATGCACTCGTAGAGGCCGTCCAGCTTCTCTCTGTCTTCGGGCGACTGCAGACGCTCGATAGCAGGGGGAGCAGTATCGTTGATCAAGTAAGGCTTAATCTTTTCGTACTGCTTGTAAAAAATCGACATATCTACCACAAGATCGCGAATAACTGGCAGACCGGGTAGCGGGCGTAAGACCAATTTACCGCCGGGCTTAACCGCCGAGGACATCGGCGTAATACAAGCCAATCCATTATTTCCGTTTATGTTCATGCCGTCGGAACCGCAGACACCCTCTCTGCAAGAGCGGCGATAGACAACACTAGGATCTTGCTGCTTTGCCAACTCCAATACATCTAGCACCATGAGGTCTTTGTCTTCAGGCAACTGCACCTGGACGTCCTGCATGAATGGCTTATCATCTGTATCAGGATTGTAGCGATATATGCTTACTAACACGGCTCACCCTTTAATATTTGTAGCTTTTAGCTGCTTATGACTGCGCATCAAATGCGCAGGATTCATGTTCAATTCTGTATCGTGATACTAACTAGTAGGAGCGAACCTGCGGCTCCATTGTATCGACAGTCTTTGGTGAAAAATTCACGTCTCGTTTGCCCACGCGTTTATCGCCAGGGAAGTACATCGAGTGACATAACCAGTTTTCATCGTCACGCTCGCGGAAGTCATCGCGCGCATGGGCCCCGCGACTTTCATTGCGGCCCTCTGCGGCAATCGCCGTAGCTTCTGCAACCTCAAAGAGATTCTCTAGTTCCAGTGCTTCGATGCGCGCAGTATTGAATGTCTGGCTCTTATCTTCGAGATGAACATTCGCTATACGCTCTCTCAAGGCGGCTAACTTCTGAATGCCGTCCTGCATAAAATCGCCGCGGCGGAACACGCCGAAATGATTCTGCATAACGTCCTGAAGCTCGGCGCGCAAGGTAGCCACGCTCTCGCCAGATTTAGATTCGTTGAGTCGAGACAATCTGTTCTGAGCCTGTTCAATATCCGTTTCGGATGCCTCTCGTTGCTCCATCCCCTGACGCAACATTTCTTCGATATGCTTGCCTGCGGCGCGACCGAACACCACCAAATCTAATAGGCTATTTCCGCCGAGACGATTTGCACCGTGAACCGAGACACAGGCCACCTCACCCACAGCAAACAATCCAGGTATTAATTTATCCACACCCTTCTCGTCTTGAGTTAGCGCCTGGCCATTCACATTTGTCGGTATACCACCCATCATATAGTGACACGTGGGCACCACTGGAATCGGATCTTTAACCGGATCTACATGTGCAAATGTTCTGGACAGCTCGAGAATGCCCGGCAGTTTAGAGTTCAGCACATCTTCTCCCAAGTGATCGAGCTTCAGCATGACATGATCGCCATTTTCGCCGCAGCCGCGCCCCTCGAGAATTTCTAATACCATAGAGCGAGCTACGACGTCGCGCCCCGCGAGATCTTTAGCATTAGGTGCGTAGCGTTCCATGAAACGCTCGCCGTCCTTGTTGATTAGATATCCGCCTTCACCACGACAGCCTTCCGTCACTAGTGTGCCAGCGCCATAAATTCCCGTAGGATGAAATTGCCACATCTCAATATCTTGCACTGGAAAACCAGCTCGAAGGGCCATGCCCACGCCGTCGCCAGTATTGATCAATGCATTGGTGGTGGACGCATAGATACGACCGGCACCACCGGTGGCGAATACGGTAGCCTTCGACTTAACAAAAACCGTTTCGCCTGTCTCGATGCAGATTGCGATAACACCAACAATCGCCCCGTCTTGATTCTTAACCATGTCGGTTGCATACCATTCGTTTAAAAACGCGGTATTGTTTTTCAGGTTTCCCTGATACAGCGTGTGCAACAAGGCATGACCTGTTCTGTCGGCCGCCGCACAGGTTCGCGCAGCTTGACCACCCTTGCCAAAATTTTTGGATTGGCCACCGAAAGGTCGCTGATAGATTCGTCCGTTCTCTGTTCGCGAGAACGGCAGACCCATATGCTCTAATTCAAAAACAGTCTGCGGCCCCTCGCTACACATGTACTCAATCGCATCCTGGTCACCGATGTAGTCACTACCCTTCACGGTGTCATACATGTGCCATCGCCAATCATCATTCGGATCCGAGCTCGCTATTGCACAGGTGATGCCACCCTGCGCCGATACGGTATGCGAACGGGTTGGGAAAACCTTAGTAATAACCGCCGTGTTATAACCTGACTGCGCGAGTTGCAGCGCAGCTCTCAAACCAGCGCCGCCTCCGCCAACTATTACTGCATCGAAAGATAGTGTACGCATGCCGGTCATCTAATTACCCCAGAAAATCTGAATGCCCCAAAGCAGATAAACAGCGATCAGAAGCACGCAGCCTGCTTGAAACAAAATTCTAAAAAAAGTTGCGCTCCCACCTAGCTGCAGAGACGTCATATAGTCCGTCGAGATTGTCCACATACCGATCCAGGCATGGGCGCACAGAGCCAGTAGAGTGATCATGCTAAAGAAGCGCATCGCATTGCCCTCGAAGATCGAGCTCCACTTCTCGAAATCCATATCTGGATTCATCACAAAGCTAGCCAGTATGCAGAGCGAATAGGCTGCCAGAATAATTGCGCTAAAGCGCTGGATGACCCAATCGTAAAGACCGGAACGTCCTAAGCTCGTAACATTCGTTACCATATCCATACTCCAGCAGTGATAATCGCCATGGCAGACAAAGCGAGAGTGATGCAGGCTCCTATGAAGCCACCCTTCAGCGTCTCCCCGTAACCTAAATCCATAAGCAAGTGCTTAATACCAGCTATCAGGTGATACAGCAGCCCGGATAGAACCGCCCAGGCGGCAAATTTCACTATCAGGTTGTCCATTAGTTCCAGCACTAGAGCGAAGCCAGATTCGGACTGCAGTGAGAGCTCCAGCAAATACAACATCAAGGCGACGCCGGCAAAAATGAAGGCGCCGGACAATCGATGTAACAAAGATGTGATTGCAGGCAAGGGATACTTGAAGGTGGTTATGTCGAGATTTTTTGGTCTATTATCGTTCACTTTCTGCCCGTCGCGTTGGCCAATGAGGGTTGCGTTTCCATCGATAAGGAATCGCTTCGAATCTACGCAAAATAATTCAAATAATTACAGCGTTTAAGCGTGCAAAACGGCCGAAAGTATATGCCGTAAAGCCACGTAATACAACGAATGCAGCAGCGATTCACTGTTTAATGACAATATCCTGTCAAAGCCTTCTTTGCTGTGCTCCCAACTGCAACTTTATGGAGAATTGGTGATCGATAACGCACTAGGATGAAGCACTGCAGCACACCCTTTAAGAAGGGGGCTCATCTGGCTGAAATGGCTATGAATACTGAGCTTCGGCGTATAAAAATTTGACAAATAGCATGCACTCTACCTAGTATTGCCGTCCCTGTTCAGGCACTGGATAGGCCACAATGAGAGCGCGAATGCAGCTGTAAGCAGTTGTTTCCCCATAAGAAAACCCAAAATAATAGTAGTTTCAGGAGTCACGCATGAGCGAAAGAAAGGCCCAGTTAACCATTGACGGTGTTGATAAACCTATCGAGCTTCCCGTTTATGAAGGCAGTACTGGTCCAGACGTAATAGATGTTAGCAGTCTGGTCGGCCAAGGCTTTTTTACTTACGATCCCGGTTTTATGTCTACAGCAGCCTGCGAGTCGGATATCACATTTATTGATGGTGGCAAGGGTGTTCTGCTCCATAGAGGCTATCCGATCGAGCAACTAGCGGCGAATGTCAGCTTTCTAGATACCTGCTTCCTGCTCTTGAATGGTGAATTGCCGAATGCGACCGAGAAAGTAGAATTTGAGAACACAATTCGCTATCACACGATGGTCGATGAGCAGATTCATGACTTCTTTAAGGGATTTCCACGTACCTCTCACCCAATGGCGATGCTATTGAGTGTAGTTGGCGCCCTTTCTGCCTTCTATCATGACAATCTGGACAACGATAACCCGGAGCACCGCAAAATAGTTGCCCACAGGATTATTGCCAAGATGCCAACGCTTGCAGCCATGTGCTACAAGCACGGCGTTGGCCAACCTTTCATGTACCCGCAGAACGACATGGGTTTTGCCGAGAATTTCTTACACATGATGTTCGGCACTCCTTGCGAAGCACCGAATGTAAGTCCGATTCTCGCGAAGGCAATGGACACTATCTTCCTACTCCACGCCGATCACGAACAGAACGCCTCGACGTCCACTGTGCGACTAGCTGGCTCATCAGGCGCCAACCCCTATGCCTGTATAGCTTCTGGTATAGCGGCACTATGGGGCCCTGCTCACGGCGGTGCTAACGAGGCAGTACTCGCACAGCTGGCAGAAATCGGCGACGTAAAGAATATCGAAGAATATATCCTGCGCGCCAAGGACAAGGACGATCCGTTCAGACTGATGGGCTTCGGCCACAGGGTGTATAAGAATTTTGATCCACGCGCCACAGTGATGCGCGAGATATGCAATGAAGTGCTCGATGAACTGGGAGTCGAGGACGATCCCCTATTCAAGATCGCACGTAAACTAGAGAAAATTGCCTTGGAAGATGATTACTTCATCGAGCGTAAGCTATATCCGAATGTCGATTTCTATTCTGGCATTATTCTTAAGGCGATTGGCATTCCTACTAGCTTGTTCACGGTAATCTTTGCGACTGGCAGAACGCCGGGCTGGATTGCACATTGGGATGAGATGCTTAGCAGTTCTTTCCGTATCGGCAGACCGAGACAGCTTTACAAAGGTCACACAAAGCGCGATATCTAACACCTATAATTTGCGTTTCGTACCACGTGGCTATCGTCTCCTATGGCGATAGCTACAATTTTGTACCCTCCGGCTCTCCGTCAGACAAGAATCCTCGTAACGTCCAGCTTTCTCAGGCGCAGCAAAGCACCGCAAAGGCGGTTAAACATTGTCGTAAAAGAAATCGCGAAGGAAATTGGTGGAGCCTAGCGGGATCGAACCGCTGACCTCAACACTGCCAGTGTTGCGCTCTCCCAGCTGAGCTAAGGCCCCATGACCGTTTTCGAGGGAAGGCGCATTCTAAGCACAGTCGTAGAGCCTGTCAACGCAGTCTAGGGCTGAGACTAAAAACACTAGAAATCGCGGAATTCCTTTTCCAGCGCTTTTGCCTGTTTCTTGGAGATACCACCCAATACTGATATGCCCTGACGAATTCGCGCGCGCGTGATATCGATACCCAATATCACTATGGACTCAATCACGGAGGTGGATACGGCTTTACCGCTCAAGGCTACGAATAAGGGAAATAAGAAGTCCCTTATCTTAAGTTCGAACTTGGCAGCCAGCGCCTGTAACTCTCCCTCGACAGCATCTCTGTTCAGCTCTTCTAATGTTTCTAACTTCCACAGGGTGAACTGTAGAATCTTCGCCCCTTGAGGCGAATCGATGGACTTGTGCGCGAAACTCTCTTCACTAATCTCGAGTGAACCGTCGATAAAGAAACCGCCTAGAGAGGCAACATCGCTGAAGCGCTCTACACGTTGTTTTAGCAGCGGCACAATCTGTGCAACTTTTTCGGGTGCAAACGCCCAGGCAGCGAAGCGTTGAGCAAACTCTTCATCAGAAAGCTCCTCACGAATATATTTACCGTTGAGCCAGTCAAGCTTTTCAATATCGAAGATCGGACCACCGAGAGAGACTCTGTTTATATCGAAGCTCGCCTCCATCTCACTCAGAGAAAATTTTTCCTCCCCCGAGGGCATGGTCCAGCCCATCATGCCCAAATAATTTAGCAATGCTTCCGGCAGGTACCCCATCGCCTCGTAGTAGCGAATGCTGGTAGGGTTCTTGCGCTTACTCAGCTTGCTCTTATCCGGATTACGTAGCAATGGCATATGGCAGAACGCAGGCGCCTCCCAACCGAAATGCTGATACAGCAAAATATGCTTGGGTGTCGAGTTGATCCACTCTTCGCCGCGGATGACATGAGATATTTCCATCAGATGATCATCAACTACATTCGCGAAATGGTAGGTAGGCAACCCATCGGACTTGATCAATACCTGCATGTCGATCTGTGACCAGGCGATGCTCACGCTACCGCGTAGCATGTCTTCAAACTCACACTCACCTGAGTCAGGTATCTTCATACGAATAACATGTGGCTCAGCAGCTGCACATTTACTCGCGCATTCCTGCTGACTGAGGCTCAAGCAGTGACCATCGTAACCCGGCTGTTTTTTATCCTGCATTTGCTGCTTGCGCAATTCATCGAGCCTTTCGGAAGTACAGAAACAGCGGAAGGCTGAGCCATTCTCGAGCAGCTGTTGAATATGATCGGAATAGATCTGCGAGCGCTCGCTCTGTCGATATGGCCCCGCATCTCCTTCACAGCCCGGACCTTCATCCCAAGACAAACCCAGCCATTTAAGTGAGCTCAAAATATCCTGCTCTGACTTATCGGTGCTACGCTGTTGGTCCGTGTCTTCGATGCGCAGCACAAATTCACCGCCATGCTGATGGGCAAAACAACGATTGAACAAGGCTATGTAGGCTGTACCAACGTGGGGGTCGCCAGTCGGAGATGGCGCAATGCGTGTGCGAACTTTGTTCATATCTTTCTACTCGGGACAGCACTGAAGAAACTTAGTATTCGAGGAGCAAGCGCCCCTCACGGAAGGCGAGATTATACGCGATTCGCCTTTAATTCCTATCATAGACAGTTTGGCCCCCTACTTCTTGACATGCGCTGAGGCATTCGCTACAACCTGCTTCCAGATATTAGAGCGACCCACACAGCGACTTCGTTAAACGATTAGGTACATTCATTGGACAATGCAAACAAACAGTCACCAAATAGCGATGCTACAGGGGCGGCCGCTAGCCTAAATCATCGCTTCTGCGTAGCGCCGATGATGGACTGGACCGACCGCCACGATCGCGTATTCCTTCGCCAGCTCTCGGCGCATGTCCTACTCTATACCGAGATGGTGACGAGTGCGGCACTCAAACACGGTGATGCGCAGTACCTGTTGCAACATAGTCCCGACGAACATCCCGTCGCTTTGCAATTGGGTGGCAGCAACCCTATCGAATTAGCCGAAGCAGCCGTCCTCGCAGAACAGGCAGGATATGATGAGATAAACCTCAATGTAGGCTGCCCAAGCGATAGAGTTCAGTCTGGCGCTTTCGGTGCCTGTCTCATGGCAGAGCCCGAACTCGTCGCCAAGTGCATAAACAGCATGATGGCAAGTGTTAGCTTGCCTATTACCGTAAAATGTAGAATAGGCATTGACGATCGTGACTCACAGGAAGAACTAGAAGATTTCATCGGCACGGTTGCTGATGCTGGATGTAACACTTTCATAGTCCATGCGCGCAAGGCGATTCTGTCTGGGCTTAGCCCTAAAGAGAATCGAGAGATACCACCACTGAAATACGATAGCGTTTTCGCCGTGAAGCAAGCCTTCCCCCAGCTTTCGATCATCATCAACGGTGGAATTAAAACACTCCAGGACGCAGAGTCACTTCTTAATAAGACAGATGGCGTCATGTTGGGCAGAGAAGCCTACCAGAATCCGTTCATACTAAATGAAGTGGATGCTGTTTTCTTTGGCGGTGCAACGAATGCCCAAACACGCACAGAGCGATTACAGAAATTCATACCCTATATCGAACAAGAGCTAGAGCGCGGCACACCCTTGCATCACATGACGCGGCATATTCTAGGACTCTACAAGGGCCAGAAAGGCGGCAAGCAATTTCGCCGCCATCTAAGCGAAAATAGCTACAGCAAAACCGCCAATATTGGCGTTTTACTCGATGCGATTTCCTACGTAGACTAGGGTGTCTTATCGCACCCTAAGTTCAAACCTTATAAAGGAAGAGTGACGTGATCGAATTGATTAAGAATTTCTTTGATAAAAAACTAACAAAGAATGACGAAGAAGAAGCGACTAGCTCGTTGATGAGCAGGGTCGATCTCACCTGCGCTGCCTTGCTAATCGAGGTTATGAATTCTGATCACGAATTGGACGAACGCGAGCATCAAGAATTTATGGCGGTGCTTCAGCAAAGTTACAATATCGCGGAGTCGGACCTGGAAGAGCTAACCAAGTTAGCGAAGGACGAGGCCTTTGAAGCCACTTCACTGTACGAATTTACCCGATTAATAAACGACAGCTACGATTACGAGCAGAAAGTAGCGCTGATCGAAAACATGTGGCGCATCGCCTTCTCCGACAAGCGTCTGGATAAATACGAGGATCACCTAATCCGGAAGGTATCAGAGCTGATCTACGTTTCTCACAGCGACTTCATTAAGACAAAGCTCAAAGTCAGAATCGCCTAGTATCAATCTGATAGATAAATCAGAAATTGATAGATACGTCAGAATAATACGGCTATTTAAAAATCGCCGAAATCGCCAAATTCATCTTCAAGCTGACCGTCGGCCACCAAGTATTCTCTTCGCTGCACATAGGCTTCGCGCACAAATAGATAGCGGTCACCCGTTATCAATTCGTCAAGTGCGAGCAAACCTGAGCGCGAATCG
>NVUL01000055.1 GCA_002401885.1 SAR86 cluster bacterium | reverse complement strand
GACTGAGCATGCCCTCCTTATATGCCTGCTTGCGAAGAGTAGGAAGATCGTCCTTATTATCGGAGTGCTGTTGCAAGGGCTCAGTGAATGGCATCACTTCGTAGATACCTTCCCTTCCCTTGAATCCGGTTTCACGACATTCCAAACAGCCAACCGCTTCAAAGGCCTTTTTCGGTAGCTTTACTTTCCAGGGACGAGTTAGCGCTTCCCATGTCTCTGCCTCTACCTGAGTTTCCTTCTTGCAGTGTGGACAAAGTACACGCACGAGTCGCTGTGCCATTATGCCTATGACAGTGGCCTTTATGAGATAGGAAGGCACGCCTAACTCTAGCAGGCGAGTGATCGCCGACGGCGCGTCGTTGGTGTGCAAAGTGGTGAAAACCAGATGGCCGGTCAATGCAGCCTGAATAGCCATCTCGGCAGTGGGAAGGTCACGTACCTCACCAATCATTATGATGTCTGGATCCTGTCTCAACAATGCCTTCACGCCATCTGCAAAACTCAGGTCGATATTCTCCTGGACCTGCATCTGATTGAAAGTTTCTTCAACCATTTCTATTGGGTCTTCAATGGTACAGACGTTTACTTCTTCTGTGGCCAACATCTTCAGAGTGGAGTACAGCGTCGTCGTCTTACCGCTACCTGTTGGGCCGGTGATAATCACGATACCGTTGTTGTTCTTGATGATGTCTTTCCAACGGTTCAAATCTTCGTTAATGAGCCCTAGTTCTTCGAATGGTTTCAACAACACTTCTGGATCGAAGATTCGCATTACAAGCTTTTCACCAAAAGCTGTAGGCAGCGTGGATAAGCGAAGTTCAACCTCGTTCCCGTTCGGGCTCTTGGTCTTAATTCTTCCGTCTTGGGGTTTACGCTTCTCCGCGACGTTCATACGCCCTAGAATTTTAAGTCGACTGGTAACAGCTGCCAGAACTTGCATCGGCAGTGAGTAGACCGTGTACAACACACCATCTATTCTAAAGCGCACATTGCCTTTCTCTCGACGCGGCTCAATGTGAATATCACTCGCTCGTTGTTCGAAGGCATATTGCAATAACCAATCAACGACATTGACTATGTGCTTGTCGTTAGCCTCCGGGTCTTTGATGTGACCCAATTCCAACATCTGCTCTAGATTGCCGATACCTTTCTTAACCGGGCCGCCTTCCTGTGCTCGGCTGATCGAACTAGAGAGGCTATACATCTCTGTAGTAAGGCGCTTGATCTCGACAGGATTGGAAACAACGCGAACTATTTTCTTCTGTAAAACATGCTCTAAGTCTGATTCCCAAGAATCAATATACGGTTCTGCGCTAGCAATCTTCACTTCGAAAGCGGTAACCTCAACAGCCAATATATGGTGCCGTTGAGTGAAAGCATAAGACATAACCTGCGTCACCTGAGCCGCATCGATTTTCAGAGGATCGATACGATAGTAGTCCTGACCACACTGTGTGCTTAGCGCCATCGCTAAGCTTTCGATGTCCAGCTTACGACCTGGGGACTTGCGATCTTCCACTTGCAGATCGGCTAAGTAGTGAAGAATGTGCTTGTCTTGATCTTCGATTGACCGACGATTGTTGAGTGCATCATCAAAATCTTCCTGATTAATACGCTCATCATTAAGCAGCCCACTCAGAAAACCCTTCAATTCCAACAAAGAATTCTTCTTAACGGAAGGTTTTTTAACTTCTTCTGTAGCTGTCATCTAATTCTTCTAAGCATCAGTGTGTTATGGAATTGACCAAGTTTAACCCCGCACAGGTCAAAAACAAACTCTGTGCTCAGCTATTGGGAACGTCAGAGTGATATTCCGGCGGTATTAAAGGTTGATCGCGTTGAATCAGGCAAAGAACGCGCAATGACGGCCTATCAGCATGTCACAGCTAGACTACGAGAGCAGGGTTCTGCTCTGACTATTCGATCAACTTCACCCATTCTCCAGCTTCGGGAGTACCTCTTGGGTAGTAGCCATTGAGGAGGCGCAGCGACTCTTCCGGATAGTTCGCGATGCGGCTGGTTTGAGCCACTACCGAAAAATCGAAAAATTCGCTTGCCTGGACGAACTTGATCTTCGCCTCCGTTCCGGATGCGGTCTCCCCCCGTTGAATCGCTCTGAAAGTGCGAATAGATGAGAGCAGTTGCTCATCGATCTCATCTACTGCTTCAGCATCAGTTATCTCCGCCCGAAAAATGAACACTCTCGGCCCCAGATAGATCGCGGCAACTCTTTCCAAGTTGCCAGTATCAGGTGACAACGCTATGCCGGTGTGGCCTAGCAGCCGATACTGCTCGAGCTTCTCCGATTTTTGCAGAGCAACTATTTCCATATTGTCTCTAATAAATACACGTGGCTCTATATTCTCTTGTATGCGCTGCACCTCGATATGTATTGAACCCTGCTCGGCATTGGAAGCAGTTACTGTCGTGGTGGTTTCGTCTATTTGCCATCCGTCAGGGAACACGACGGTGTAGCCAAGTAAGGCCTGATAGTAACGATTACGCGCATCGGCAGTTTGCGAGGCTTGGCTCTGGCCTATGATGAGTCCATCGAGACTCTCTCTGAAATTTGTATCATCTGTCTCTGTAACTTCATTCCCCGAAATACTACCTACTTGAGTGATCGCCTGTTGCAGACGCGTATCGTTTCTTGGGTGAGTAGCGAACAGTCCGTGATAGCCTTGACTGCTGCCTGAAATTAACCGATTAAAGTCTTCCTGGTTTTTAAGCACCGTTATTACATCGATCATCGCGGCCGGGTCGTAACCAGCTTTGACTAAATATTCAGCTGCAAGGCTATCGGCCTCGAGTTCATGCTCTCTGCCAAACCCGCTTAGCCCTGTCTGAGCCCAGATCGAGGCTACTTCGCTGATTTGACTTCCAACATAGCCGCTGCCGGTTGCCACCGCCGTGACGAATCCGCCAACCGTTGCGGCTGTCTGAGCAATACGCCCACGCGCCTGCTGTTGAACCGCATGCCTCGCTGTAATGTGCCCAATCTCATGTGAAAGCACGGCGGCTAATTCTGCCTCCGAATTCATAAAAGTAAGCAAACCGCGATTTACATAGACATAACCACCCGGCAGGGCAAAGGCATTTATCTCCGGGCTATCAATTATGTTAAATGTGTATTCTAAATCAGGGCGATGGCTAACTGCGGCCGCCTTATTACCGACTTTACGAACGTAAGTTAGCAGAGCTTCATCTTCGAACAGAGGCATGCTAGAAAGAACTTTCTCGTGCTCCTCTAAACCAATTTCTTTCTCTCGGCTCTCTGACATAAGAACTAGGTTAGGACTACCGGTAGCAGGATTGACCGCGCAGGACGTAAGAAAGGAAAGCAGACAGAATACGCAGACTAGCGCAGCTATCTTTGGGACTCGATTTCCCAGAGTTGATGATTCAGTCGAGCTTGTTACAGCCAGATTCGTCATAGTGCCACCTCTTTCTACGTTCAATTTGTTCTCTATACTTCTAATTTATTCTCTATCTGTTGCTTAGCGCATCAAACACTTAAGTAATTAGCCGTCAATCAACTGCCGTTTACAAATTCTTTAAGCTGAGTTGCGAGACGCGAGCAGGCGTTTGCTTCAACCCTAGCTATTAGCGGTATTGGAATAACGAATGCCGGCAGATAGGACTGACCAGTTGCATCTGTGCTTATTGTGCCTACATTAGTCAGGGAGCCTACATCCCAAACCCGAGCGTCGAAGTTGGCGTCATCTTCCCACGACCCGAAACCAAAGCAACCCGCGCCACCGGGACCGATTGTGCAAGATATCGATCCGCTGCGATCTGTTGTTTCGGTGAATCCATCCAGCCAAACTATGTAACGAACTCCAAACTCCGTCATCCTATCCGAGACAGATGCCTCGGTCATCAGGCGTTCCAGATCACGAGTACGCAGAGGCGCTGTTCTGGGTTCGAACCACGGAAACATCGCATCTACAAATTCTTGTTCGGGAACGATACTGATTGCACCTTCGCCCCGAGTCATCCGCTCGCCAACACAACTTACAAATTCGGACCGCGTCTCGTAGTCGCTGGCCTGTCGTCGCCCAAGAATAACTACCGACTCATGACTCTCTATACCCGTTTCGCCTTGACGAAACTCGTCGATGGTCGTGGTAGTGCAGGAGGCAAGCGAAACCAAAAGCAGTAGGGCAATGCCTAGTCTATTTCTTCCTAGAAAGTGCTTCATGATATTCCTCGTGCCAATCGACTTATTGTACGACTCTTTTTCCCTTACAGCGTATTTAACCAGTCTCTAACTTCCGGAACCTGTGTGAAGCTTAGAGAAAAACTCGAAGCCAGGTCGCGAAGCGCAACTATCGCCGCCGCATTGATTGCGGCTTCTACCGAACGTAGCGACTCGACCGGGGTCTTACCATATGAAGTCAGTACCCAGTCCGCGATATAGTCGCCGTCCGCCTTCATTAAACGCATATTGTATTTAATCCAAATTTCGTAGACATCGAGTTTGGTCTTGGCTGGCAGGGCCAGTTGGAACTCTTCTATAATTGGAGCGAAGATCGCATCGACACCCAAGGCCTCGGCCTCTCCGATCGAATCGACCACTACCACTCGGTCAAACATAGCGGGCAATATGGTGCTAAAAAGTTCAATATGGGATTGCCCGCTAGCAATATTGTATTCTTCAGTCCCCGTTTCGGAGTATTCGATATAGGCAAATTCTGTGAGTGCCGGATCATAGTAAACCGCCACATTGAGGGGTAGTTTGCTGATATTGGGCGTCGGGAAGCTTCCCTCGATAACTACGTTGCTCACGCCACAGGCAGTCAGGTAGAGCGCTGCCATAAATATCAGCGCCGTTCTCACCCTGCCTCTCATCGATCCACGCATTCTACGCATTATTAACCTTGTTCTTAGCGACTAATTCTCGCCGCCAAATCACTGGAAATCATTCAGACCTACGAATGTACCACCATTTCGCTGCGTCATCTCTCGCATTAGAGTCGAATAGCGATAAACACTCTGCTGATAACGAGCGGCGTTTGCGAAAATAATCGGTAGGCCTATGCCGTGTATGCGCACGAGCCTATCGCCATTCTCGTCTTCCACGTTAATGCGATCAATAGTCCGCAGTACGTTCTGAATAGACCCGCCTGGCTGAAAATCATCACCAATTACATAGATACTAATTTTCTTACCCGGTTCGTAGAAAGTATTTATCGCCCGTGTCACTCCTTCTACAGGGCTACTATTGCTGAAGGGGTTCCAGGTTCGCAGCGTAGAAACAATAGTATTGCGGCGACCCGGTGTATCGGGGATCCACTGTCCGCGATAGGAGTCGAACATATAGTCGCCCATGTCGTTCATGACCTGGATGCCCTTTACCTCGGGATAGACATTTAATGTGTCATCGATGACCTGTAGCATCTTATTCCAGCCATAATTGTACATACTGCCCGAGGTATCGATCACGAAAATAATGTACTCGCTATCTACCGGTATCCCACCTATCGCATTGTTCTCCGGTGCACTGCTGTTCGCGAGCAGGCGCTGCATCTCTTCCGTCATACTTTGTTGTGCTATGGCGAGGCGCCCCACCTCGTCGGTGATTTCGGTCGATAATTGGTTCGAGGTTTGAAAACGGCCCTTTGCGTCATCCAGATCTCTCTGTAGTCGGGCGATGCGGTCCTTCATTGCTGAGAGTTGTTCGTGCTTGGCATTCAGGTCACGGTTAAAGATTGTGGTTTCTCCACGAATGGCAAACAGCTGTTCCTGCAACTCGGTGATTGCGCCCTCTGGAGGCACATCGACGAACTCGATGGAAATCGGCTCGCCAGATTTTGTAATCATCAGCAAGATAATCATGGCGCCGAAGCCACAGGCAGCCACGTCTAGGAAAGATACTGAAAAAGAATCTGTTTCCCCGCGTTTGCGCCTCATGGCCAATCCTTCGAGGGTGATATAAAAGAACCACTAGTGTATTGAGCAAGCTGCCAGTAGGCAGCGGCAGCGCTTGGGTCTCCTTCCAAGGGCAGTAGTACAACGTTGACCGGTATCCCCTGAGGCAATTCTTCCAGAGCATCTTCGTAAAGCTCTAAGCGCTCCGCGGGCGTAACCAGCGCATCATTTGAGCCGCGATCGCTTAGAGTCGGTAAACCATCTGTGATCAGGAAAATATTATCCGGCCTAGGTGACATGTTTGCGACAGCCCTAAAAACTTGTTCCATGTTTGTGCCATTCGCTGGCACGATATCCTTCACATTCTCGATCGCATTGTTAAGCCCGTCACGGTCTGCTACTTCCTGCCAGCCATCTAGAGGGCCGCCCAATACCGATTCGAGATCTTCGTTGAATTCCCAGATTTGGTAACGACTCGTGATTGGCAATTGTGTGCTAATCCAGTCTACAATCTTAACAACTCGTTGCCACTTCGGGGCCTGCTTCTTACGATCGTCCGACATATTGCGAGTACGAATAATATTCACCAGCGTGCTGTCGAGCATACTCGCAGAGCTGTCTACCAATATTAGAATACGCTGGCCGCCCAAAAACAGACCAGATAGATACTGTCGATTTCCGTCTCCTAAGAATTGACGCACACTATTGCCCTCCTGCTCGAAGGCGCTTGCTTGTAGACGCAGTAGCTCCTCTTCCAGGGCTTGCACGTCTGCGCGTAATTGCTCGATGCTTTCTTCGGTAGCAACGCTTGAGTTTTCCAGCGCCGCTAGCTCTTGCAGAAACGTTTGCAGTTGCTCCTGAATCTGCGTTGCTAAACCCTCGGCAGTGACGACTTCGAAACTCACATCAGAGAACGTGTTGCGCAATTCAACCAATCCTAGCTCGCCCTCTCTGACTTCTTCCCGCAGCAAATTTACCTCGGCGACTAGATCGGGATTCTGCTCCGAGGTAGTCACACTACTGTTGTGATCGAGGATTAGGAAAATCAAAATCACAGCACCAAACCCACAAAACATGACATCCAGGAATGCCAGACTGATGGGATTTAGATTTCTGCGTCTTGCTTTGGTGCTAGACATTGCTTACCTGTATTAGTCGAATCGCCTCGCTACCTTCACTGGACTGAATCAGGTCACCCAGACTAAGCTCATGTTTTCCGGCAACCTTATGTTGATTCAATAAGAACTCTTGCTTACCACTATCTAAGTAGAACGTTTCATCGTGCTTTTCTATTCGTCCAAGCTGCTCTGGGAGATCCGCATTGCCCAGGGGAATCGCCGTACTTCCAATGAGTACATGGGTGGCTGTTTCTTGCATCTTGGCAGCGGCTTTCGAAGCGCGCTTATCATTCGCCTTTGCCGTATCCGAAATCTTAGCTAGTGTTGTAACCAATTCGACCTGTTCATCATCACGGATAATGCCTGCGCGATTTTGGAATACAGACTTACTAATCGCACCGACTGGGAGCAGCTTTATTTTGATGCTCTCGGAGAGATAAGTATGAAAACCAGGAAGCTCTGCAAACTCGGGGCTCAATAGTAGTTTGCTATTGCCAACCGCCGCGAGCTCAGCGACTTGTTGTCCGATACTCTTATAGTGCCTCGACAAATTACTGATCAGACTCTTGCGCGGCATCTTGGCTGTGTGAACCGCTGTATTAGCCGTTAATTCAAGAAGAAGACTATTCTGATCTCCATCATCCTGCTGCAGCCACGCAGGAAGCGCGTTATAAAGTTGCTGCTCCGATTCTGCGTCGTGTTGAGGGTTGAAACGGCACTGCTGGATGAACAAATCCGTAGCCAACTGCATCATAAGATCCATGAAATTCTGACTGCCTACGCCGGGGATTTGAATAACTGATTCCCGCTTGAGAATGTTGTTGTCAGCAGTGATTTTGGTTAGCACGACTTGGTGCAATTGCATCTCGGCATAGACGTAGGAATCGAACTCAGGATTCGTGGAAGACACTGCCGCCAGTGCGGAATCCACAAGGCCTGCTGTCCGAAAAGGGCTCTGCTTTACGAGGCCCAACAAGATAGCCAGCTGCTGTCGAGTAAAATTTCCTGGCACTGCAAATATCACATCCCCATCGACCTCGCCTGCTTCTGCTAAATGTAAGAGGTGTGCGTACGCAATATCGGCAAAGTGACGAATGCCGGGTGTATGATTCACCGGGTCGATACTGAGTTCGTGCCAGTAGCGGTTGTAGCTGCTGGTAGGATGTATCCGTGCCTGCTGTTTGGCGGCTTCGCCTAGTACCAGCTTTTTGTTTCCCGCGACCAAAGCGAATCCCGGACTCTCCACTAAGATTCCGGTGTCATCGCCAACACGTAAGGCGTTATCGTTTAACTCGATAACTTTCAAACTCATTATTTAGCATCTCTCTCTGGCACTTGTAGATGTCTCAGCATTCTCTCGTCACAGTAGTTCTGACAATCCAATACCAGCCTGTCTTGAATTAGTTGTAACTGGTGCAGCACAAACATCAGTAAGATACTTACCACAAGTGCAACGAAGGTTGAGTTAAAGGCCACACCCAGACTAGTGGTAACGCCCACGATGTCCCCGCTCACTGCCTGATATGCCTGACCTAGTGCTGTGCCAATACCGCGAACTGTGCCAAGGAATCCAATAGAAGGAATCGCCCAAGCGATATAGCGGACAATCGTCAGCTCCGTTTCCATTCGATCTGCTTCGGTATCGCAAGTGACCTTGATGGTAGTCGCAACGTCTTGAATATTCTTAGTGGACTGAAATCTATGCAAACCGGCAAGCAGCGCTCTCGGCAAGAGGAATTGACGCTCTCCTTCTGGCAACGCTTGCACCGTACGCGCATAGTTACGTGCATCCTCGGGCAATATACTCATTCCATCAGATATGTTGATCAGGGTCCGCTCCAGTAGCGCCCTCTCTCGCAGTGTCTGCTTGACCTTCATACCGAGCATCGAGAGCGCCCAGAGTAATAAGATTATGCATGTCTCTTGCTCGAAGTCGCGCAAGATAATATAGATCGAACGTTCTGGAACAAAGTTAGGATCTGTTTCCTGTAACACATTCTGCTGTTGCTGGATCAAATCGGCGTTAGGCCGTATCACCGCGACATAGGCTGCGTGAACAACGATCACCGCAATAATTAGTGCAGCAACTTGATAGAGTGCTTCCGATAACAACCTTTGCTTCATACTGATTCCTTAGCTTTCCTACTCTGCCAACCTAAATATCGACGGGAAACGAAACGCCGAAGTCCTGTGAAATTTCCTCGGTCGGGATAAAACGTACCGAGGATTCTTCTTCATCTTCGTTTGTATCCAAAATTTCGGCGGCGACTAAATCGCTACCATCTTCTTGAGTCTCGATGCTAGAATCTGCCTCGACTTGCGCCGCCTCTTGCAGGTCTACATCTTGAGCAGGCGGATCATTCTCTGCCGCGATTGTGAATTGGCAGAAACTTAACAGTGCAAACAAAAGCAGTTTACGCATAGTCCTATTCCTCCAAATAACGCGCTATCCGAAAACCAACATCGTCGCGTACTTCTTCACCAAAGTCGCGAAATGACAGACGCAGTTCAGTTACCGTACCGTGCGCCCAGCTGGACCCTCTAATCGTATGAAACTGGCCTTCGTTCGGCCCGAGCGGATCAACCTCAACTCCACCGATAACACCTACCGCGCCGTAAAAATCATGCACCCACTCTGAGACGTTGCCCGACATATCATAGAGCTCGTATTGATTTGCTTCGAATGACGCGACCGGGGCGGTAGCGAGATAGCCATCGTTGTAATCGAACATTATTTGTCCGAGATAGGACTGGGCACTTATGTCAGCAAAATTTCCTGAATTTTCTGCCGGAGGCAGCGTGCCTCCCCAAGAATACTTAAGCTGATTCCCGCTGCCATCGGTTCTTGCTGCCCAGGCCCACTCCGCCTCGGTAGGCAGGCGATAGCCCGTAGACTCTGCATTGAACCCAACTACATCCTTATCCAAGACCTCATAAAAATGCGGCAATGATTCTTGGTCACTCAACCAATTGCAGAACAGTGCTGCCTGGGTCCAAGTAATTCTGACGACGGGTTGCGCCTCGTTATCGAGAGTCAGCCCCTCTAGGGTTCCAGAGCTATGTTCTGCATTAAACAATCTGTATTCAGCATTGGTAACTTCTCGATTGCCCAAATAGAAAGGCCTTTCTAGCTTAATGTCACGAAGATTCTCATTCGGCCTTCTGCCCGCTTCACGTCGCGAGGCACCCATGGTGAATGCGCCCGGATAAAAGAGTTTAAGCGCCTGCCCTGCCGCCGACACGATCACCGGTTTAATCTGCTCTAAACGTGCCTGCTCGAGAGATTTGAGAGAGACACTGATTATTTGTTCCAACCCTGGACGGGATGTGAATTCGGTTGAATAGGGAATAAAGCCTGCCTTGCGAATTTCGATCTGCTGGCTTGCTGCCATCAACTCGATGGTTTGATTTGCTGCTCCTCTAAACTTTCCATCCACATAGAGCTCTGCATCAATCGGTTGAGCCATGACACTGACAGTCATCAGTATTGGCTCCAAATCAATATTTAGTTCTCGTTCTTCATTCGCCTGCGTCTGGATCGAGAGCGAGTTCGAGTTATAACCGTTCTTGAAGAAGGTGAGTTCATGATTCTGACCCGGAGACAGTGCGACTTCTAGCGGAGTGAGTCCTTTGAATTCTCCCCCGATTGTTACGCTTGCAGCCGTAGGGTTTGACTGGATGAACAACAGCCCATCGGCAGGCTCCAGCTCAACCAGCGACACAGAAAAATCTTCGCCGGCGAGCACATCGAATTCTTCCTGCCAGGCCTTGTGCCCGGCGAGTTTTAGGACAATGTCACGCTGTCCCTGGATAATTTCGGCGTTTATCGGAGTGCTACCGATAAGCTCTCCGTCCACCAATACATCCGCTCCACTTGGAGTGGTAGTCAGGCTTACAGTCGCCCATGCTGGTTCCAAGTTTGCCGAAAAGCTCTGTTCGACTGTTCTGCCCTCGATACTAATTGTCTCGCCAAAATCGAGATATCGGTCTTTGGAAATTGATAACTGATGTTCGCCCGACTCTACTTCTATATTCACTAACGGTGTTTGTCCGATATCGACACCGTCGATTCTAATTCTCGCCTCCGAAATGTTTGCACTGTCGAAGCTAACTATGCCTGGGAGTTTACGCATCACGAACGGATGCGTCTGCGATTGTTCCTCGCTTACCAATAGGCGAGTAACGGTATCGTGATAACCCTCATTTCGAAGAGTAAGCTGATAGGATCCCGTGCGCATGAGATAGCGCTGGCCCAGCTTGAGGCTGGTACCAGTATCGATACTCATCTGTGCGGTTATAGGATTCACCTCTACGAACACAGATCGAGCCGTTAGCACAAACCATCCCGACGATATCGATACAAGCAGAAAACTGGCTACCACTACATGCAGCCATTTAAATTTGTAGGAAAAAGCTCGAGTTTCTTCACTGTGCGGAGTGAAGTCTATAGGGATGATAGGGTCAGTTGCCCCATTTAACTCTTTTAGTTCATCACTGTTGCTCATCGATTATCGCCTGCTTGAGGAAACGATGCGCTCATCGCATTGAACGGTGACAGTCTCGGGAGTGAGTCCAAAGCCTACGGTAAATTCTTCGCGAACGTCCCTGTAGCCACTGCGTTTTCCTATGGCAACATAGCGGCCCGGCTTCAACGAGAGGGACGTTTGCTCGAACATCCCCAAGTCCTCGATTCTCAGCAGTGTAACTTCGGTCTGATTGTCTGACCTAAAGAAGATGTCTATTGGCACAAGCGAATATTCCAAGAAGGCTTCCAATTCATCTAATTGCTCTGCGAGTCGAAGCCCTGGGTTCTCGATATCTCGACCAATGAAATAGGATAAGCGCGTCTCTTCGAAAACCTCATCCTCAGAAAATCGTTCCGGATTGTCTATTGCCTCCACCAACAATCGATCTAGCCTCGCTCGCTTGTCTGCGTAGTCGCGACCATTAATTGCAAACAATAGATTGCTGTCGATAGCGAGCACATTGTCGTATTGATCGACCGCCTCCTGCCATTGCTCGTTCTGCTGCGCAGTTGTAATCAGCCCACTTAAGCGATTGATTTCAGTATTCGCAATCTCGTTCTCAGTTTGGTTGATTGCGGCTTGAGCTTCATTCTGCTTGATGCCTAGTCGCGAGGCTCTCTGAAACGCGGCTACTGCCTGTTCGGGCTCGCCTTGCTGTAGCAACACATAGCCACTCGACATGATTTGGGCAAATTCACTCTCGGTAATGAGTAGAGAGACTGCAGCAACTTCCTCCGCTGCATCCTCGTTGTAACTGTCCAGATCTAACACTTCGCGGTAATTCGCTAGAGCCTGCTGCAACTCACCATCCTCGACTAAATCGTCAGCCTCTCTCAACAGAGCACTTACATCGTCCAAGGTTAGCGCGCGTTGCTCGCCTATCTGCGCCAACTGGTTTTCAGGATCGAGCAGCAGCGCTAAAGTATATTTTGTAAGTGCCTCTGCTGAGTCCAAGTCGATCAGCGCCCGCTCTGCTTCACTAAGTGTCTGCTCGAGAACCGAAGGAACTGAGTCAATTAGACCGCGCAAACCCTCGCGGCCGGTCTCGTAGGACTCGCGGGCCAATGTAAAGTCCTGCGCCCGATAATAGTCATCGCCGATATTGGCCCGCTCCAAGGAGGCCTCATAGGCTTGCTGACCCCAATCGGCTACATTCAGCACATCTAATTCTGTCTGATATGCCAATAACTCGGCAAGCACGTCCTGTGCTTCCTTTCGCTGCAAGGCGCGTTGCGCCTCTTCGAAGGGAGAGATAGCGTTTGCCGAATTTGCCACAGGCGAGGCAACGGGAGTATCAAGCAAATCAACTCGCCGTTCTAAAGGCAATTCGTATTCGGAAACAATGGAGGGGAGAACAAAGATGACTAATAGGGCAAGCAACAACAACCCCCCTAGACCAAACCAAATCCACGGCGCAGGTTTCTCGGCTTGTTGGGTAGCAGCCTGATTTAAAAATACTGAATTATCATTGTGATCAAAATTAACAGAGTCAATCTTGTCGACATCTTTATCTGACATAGCGCATTCTGTTCGTGGGGAGGCCCACTATGATGGATGAACCGATTAAATATCACCTACTTCTGACGCGTAAATATCTGCCAGAATTTCTTTCCACTGGGCATACTGCTCTTCGACTGAACCCGTGAGTGTGATGGTACGATCGTCCAGACTAAATACGCGTGGAGCAACTTCGTTTTCTAGTGACTCGCCCAATTCTTCCAGTGCGTCCGAGTGTAATTTCGCTTCGGCGCGTTTGTCGAAGCCGCTCTTAATTAAGTACGCACCTGCACCAACACCCACTGCGCCACCAGTTTGTGTCGCATAATTTCCACCGCTAGTCGCTGCTACCAAGCCACCTACAACCGCCGCTGCACCTGCAACGAACCGGCGATTAGCCGATGCCCTTAACTCTCTAAGCTCAATCGTTTCGTCGTAGCTCAATGCCCGCCATGTGTCATAAGGCAAGCGCATCTGCCGAACATAGGTAGCGTAATGATCCTGAACCGTGTCAATAAACATGAAATCCCGCTCTCTAATGTCGCGCACTCTTTGTAGGACCGGATCCGTTTCGGCCGGGAGCGAGGCAATTACCGTATTGCCTTGGCGATTGGTCGTTAAATACGGATCGAATACCTCCGGCGAGAATCGGCGAGCAAACAGTAATTCAGAAATAGTGCGAATCTCTGCGATCTGTGGGTTCGTCAAGTTTCGGTTTCTATATGTCAATAAATCATTGGAGATCTTGTTGTAGATAACCTGAAATGGATCGGCTTGCTGTCGTTGCGAAGGCTCGTAGTTGAACTGACTGACTACCTCATCATAAACCTTGGTGTACCACTCGCGGCCGCTCGAATCGGAAACTTGGATGCGAATCTGCATGGCTTCGCCATCTGACTGCAAGATAGTGCCATTTATAACAACGTCCATGGGGCTTTCGTTATTGGGCATCAAACGCACTATGCCCCAGTTCGCCGACCGCTGCAGTGTTTCCGCCAAGAGGAAGGGTGCATAGCGCGACTCCGCTACGCGGATTTCATGATTGGTAGTTTCTTCGTCGCGCTTATCAATTTCATCTATACCGGGGTCGAACACCGCGACGCCAACATCGAGGAGTAAATCTTCCGGCACATTCTGACTATCTTGGACGATGGGCGTATAGCTGGTGGTCTTAACGGTGTGTGTATTACAAGCCGCCAGCAGGAGCGCTAGTAGCCCTACGCACAAAATGTTCTTTGTCTGCTGCGCCGTTAAAGCTGTCATTGCACTCATTGGTCTTCACCTAAACCTGTATAGTTTCTATATTCCTGCCAGAGGGCTTCACGCAATTGAGGATCGGACTCACTCATTGCCGCCTCACGAAGCTGTCTCGCTACAACATCGTCATCGCGTCCATTCGGAATATCTTCCGGCGCGGGAAACGTTTCAGGAGGGGGCAAGCGAGATGCTCCCGGCGGTAGTGAGGATGCCAATACTGCAGAGGGAGAGGCACCTGATTCAGGCATTGTCTGCGGTTGTGAGGAGCTGCTTCCTCCGCCACCAGCCGCACCGCCGATGGCCGCTGATCCCGCTTCATTGCTCTCGGCCTGCGCTCGTTCACGCTCACTGAGAATAAATCCATCGAATGTTTCATAGCCGCGGCGAAGTCTTTCATCTAACACTTGTCCACGCTCTTCAGCCGTCATCGCGCCATTACCCGTAGGTTGCGCCCCGCCATCTCCACTTCCTGAGCTAGCCTGACCATTCGAGTCTTCATTGCCGCGACCCCCACTTAATACGCCGTCTGGTAGCGTGTCTAGACTATAATCTCCACTTGGACGCCCTAAACCGCCACCAGATGATTGATTTGTGCCACCATCGAGGTCGCCAGTAGACCCATCTCTGCCAGTGCTACCAGACTGACTTCCCTGCCCTGGCAATCGAGACTGAGACCCTGCTGCCTGGCCAGGACTGTTACCTAGTGTGCCTGCCGGCGTTGACCCTGCCGCACTGCCCGTCGATTGGCTACCCTGCTGAGCGCCTTGTGCTGCGGGGCTTGACCCATCTCTGCCTTCTTGCCCGGCCTGTTGACCCGCGCTACTTGAACTTGCCGAGGACTGACTCCCTGGCGCACTGCTCTGGCTGGATTGCTGACCACTCTGACTTGAGGGAATGCTGGGTGTACTCTGGCTTTGGCCGCTGCTTTGGCTCTGGCTAGAGCTCGAAGAACTGCTAGAGCTGGGGCTTGATGGCGGCGAGCTGCTGGAGCTTGAAGAGGAAGAAGGCATAGAAGGCGGGCTGCTTGAGCTTGAGCTCGAGCTACTAGACTGACACGCCACTAGGCTAAGACTCAGCGCCGCTAGTGCAAAAAGCCTTGATAGAGACGGCAGTGGCAGATGCTGAATGCCCTTGTAGTTCCCCAGTTGCATGGATGCCATACTGTGAATTCCTATTCTCGAATTCCGGCACTGGCCAGTTTTCGAAATTTAATGGTTTTTAGCCGCTTTTTGTGAGATTTAAACTGCTTTTCTAGTCAATTATAAAAATCTCACTGCTGGCAATATAGTCGTTATTAATAGCCCTAAGCGCCTTAACCAAGGCTTAACGACCGCGCCGCAAGCCCCTCATCTCTGCCTATTATTGGCTCGATGCTACCTGTTAGCTTAATAAATTAGTACCAATACCGGTACCTAAAGTGGTTCCCGTTAGAGCGTTGTGGCTCGCCGTCAACGATCAGCGGCCGAAACCGCCTAGAGCGAACTGATATGCGCAATTTGCTCAGTTGCGCCTGATTCGCTTCTGTTTCTTCTGAGATAGTCTCTATATTCCTAACCAAGCCGTTTGCTGTTACATCAAAGGTCAGATCGGCATAATCAAAATTCAACGCCTCGGAGCCGTCCTCATTCCTATAGAACGCATCAGGTGTCGCAATGGTTGACGCGAATGAGGGAAGTGAAGCTACAGTGCCAAACAGTCGCTCTGTTAATTCTTCACTGTTTTCCAGTTCCTGAAGCATATCCCACGCAATCTTATAGTTTTCCAGAGTGCTTCGTCGCCGGTCGAACATCAGATACCAGTCAGCTAAGTGAGTAGTCGCTTCGGCTAGAGCATACGCATCGTCTCCCTGCTCTTGATAGAACATGGCAATTTCTATCAGAGCACGCTCGCCGGTTCGAAAACCTGGAGGCTGCACTCGGCGTTGCTCATTGAGTTGCTGTGCAAGCATCTGCTGCATATTTCTATATTCGGGCCTATCGATCTCCATCATCAATTCTGGATTTCTGGCTATCAAATAAGCAGAATTTGCGATGTTCCTCTGATAATTTACAAAACGCTCGTCGGTCTTACCGAAATGTATGCCAACCATGCGTGCCGCTGCGTTAAACATTATCTGAGCCTGTCGCAACCTAATGCCCTGTAACCTGCCGTAGCCAATTTTGAAGGCCTGAATATTCCATGTCGCTAAGCTGTCCAGCACTGGTATAAGGCGCGGATCATCGACGCCATACGCTTTCTGCTGCACATGGAAGAGATAATTATTGTAGATATCAGCCTGTTCCCAATCGCCCAGAGCCATGTGGCTCTGTATTAACTGTTCGACTACAGGTATTTGCTCAAGGGTATAGAGGCCGGAATTGATTCTATTTACATGGATCGCTCTATCCAGCGTCTCAATTGCAGCGGCATGATTGCCCTGCTGTTGTTGCAAACGTCCCATAGAGGCAAGTTCCTCTACAAGACCACCATCCCAAGCGCCTCCATCCAGCTCTATATCTGTCACAGTGCTGTTGTATTGCCGAATACTATCCGAGCGCTGGCCGAAGGCCGGGTCGGTCTCTGGGTCGATGGGCGGGGCTCTTAGGGGCATTATTGGATCCACGCCCTCCACTACGAGGACCGGCAAGTCGATATACAAAAGTGGCGATCGCGAGCGAACGCTCTCATCAGACTCCGCCGCTTCCTGTGCAGACACCGAAAATCCAGCTAGGACGGCGATTAAGCCCGATGCCAAGCCTGATACCAAGTAAGTGTGCCCAAGAAAGCGTAGTCTCATTTACTGCCTGTATTGCCTTGTTCCTGTCCATCGCCGATGCGTTCACCGGGGCGTTGGGAATAAAGCTTAGAATGGATCCTGCGAGCTGTTCAGTTATATCACCTGAGAATTTGGCCTGTAAATAACTGCTACGCAATAATGGACCATATCTACCTATATACGACTTCGGAGAGCAAACCAGTTCATCTCGGAAGTACTTAGGCGCTATCCGCAGGCTATGCAACGCGGCTTAAGCTAGGGCCGCAAAGCCAGCTGTGTCGTCAACTTTGCTTCTGCAATTCTAGATTACCAAAACCATCGACGGCTACCGACCAATTGGTGGCCACGAACGTCGTCGCTGAATATTCCGTAATAATTGCAGGGCCCTCTATCGATTCGCCCGGATACAAATCCGCACGTGCCAATAGCTTTGCCTGCTCAGCCTCTCCATAGACCTTGCAGTGTCGAATATTATTGCAGTGCGACTCAGGAATAAGTTGTGGCAAAGCGAATGGCGTTTTTTCAGTCGCTAGATTAATGCGGATCGTCAACAGCTCAATTGGGGCATCGTGACTGTAACCGTAGCGCTGCCGGTGAAGTTGCTCAAAAACATCGAGCGCTCCGGCTAGGGCATGCCAATCGATATTCAGCGTGTAAGACTGTCCCTTATATCTGAGGTCCGCGCTGCGTTTAGAAACCAGCACCGAGGCATGCAGACCTTCCAGAGCCAATTGCTCCATGCCAACTTGTTCCAATTGGACAAATTGCTCTTCCAGGGATTTCTCATCAATCTGCTGCGCATCAAGACTCAGCGTCTTGGAAAACTGTCTTCCTTGATCCGCTACCACCATGCCGAGCGCGGAAAGAACGCCTCCATGTATTGGCACTAACGCATTCTTCATAGCCATCGCATCGGCGAGTGCGCACACATGTAAACCACCGGCACCACCAAAACTCGCAAGTATGAAATCTTTCGGGTCGTGGCCCTTATTCACAGAGATAAGCCTTATCGCCTTCGCCATGTGCTCATTGGCTATATCAATAATGCCAAGCGCTGTTTCTTCTACCGATAGGCCGATTCTCCGCGCGAGCGGCTCTATGCTTGCTTCAGCTCTCTCGAGGCTGAGGTGCAGATCACCGGCGAGTGCGGAATCAGATTGCAGCCGACCAAGTACCAAGTTCGCGTCACTGACTGTGGCATCAAGGCCACCGCAGTCGTAACAAGCGGGCCCGGGGTCTGCACCCGCTGAGCGCGGACCAACCTGAAGCATTCCCCCGGTATCGACATAGGCTATCGAGCCGCCTCCCGCTCCGATTGTCTCCATATCAACCATGGGCACAGCAATCGGATAATTCGAAATTGAGGATTCGCTGCTCGTGCGTATCTTACCGTCCAACAGGGCAACGTCCGTAGAAGTGCCTCCCATGTCGAAGCTAAGAAATTTCGACTTGCCAACTTGCTGAGCGAGATAGGCGATAGCAGTAAGTCCGCCCGCAGGACCAGACAGCAAAAGATTTACCGCCGATTGCGCGGCCATGCTCGCAGACATAGTCTCACCACTCGACTGCATGACCTGTAGCGAGGTGCTGCCTAGCTCGTGCTGCAGCACGCCGAGATATCCACTAATAACCGGACCCAATGCGGCATTGAGCCAGGTTGCTATGCCACGCTCATACTCTTTGTATTCGGGCAATACAGTGGAGGAGCGGCTTACGAAGCACTCGCCAGATTGCGCCTTAATCGCGGATTCAATTCTGCGCTCAAAGCTATCGTCGAGAAACGAGAAGAGCAAATTGATAGCAATGGCATCGGGTGCAAGGGCTTCAATTTTGGCAAGCAGCTCATCGAGCTCAATTTGCGTAAGAGGCAAGACCACAGTGCCGTCCGCAGCGACTCTGCCACCCGTCTCAAGGCACAGTTCAGGTGGAACCGGAGGCGGCACTGCAGGCGTCTCTAATGCATAGAGCTCGGGGCGTGTCTGCCGTGCGAGTTGTAACATGTCCGCGAAGCCATGATTGGTAATGAAGGCAGTCCGCGCCAGCTTGCCTTCTAGAACGGCGTTGGTCGCAACAGTACTTCCGTGGATGAGCTGCAAGCTACCATCATTAAGATGAGACTCCAGGCCCATTGCCTTTATGCCATTCAGAATTGCCCGCTCGGGTGCGTCAGGAGTAGATAAGGTTTTATGAACACTGACGCTGACGGTCGGCTCAAGTCGCACTAGGACGAAATCCGTAAACGTTCCACCCGCATCGATCCCTAATAGCATTTGCTGCTGCGAACTCATGACTGCTTCCTTTCAACTAAGGGAAAGATTATAAAGCAGTCTGCGCAAGCTGCTAGCAATCATACAATCGAGGTGCGAATTGCCGGAATTACCTGAAGTAGAGACAACCCGTCGCGGCATCGAGCCACACATCGAGGATAAGAAGGTCAGCAAAGTCATACTCCGCCGCAAGACTTTACGTTGGCCAATTACTCCGGCGCTTAGCCAAGATCTACCGGGGGAAACCTTTAAATCAGTTTCTAGGCGCGGGAAATACTTGCTGCTCGCAACCAAGAAAGGAACCTTGCTCATTCACCTTGGAATGTCAGGTAGCCTCAGAATCGTCGATACAAATCGACCGGCGGCGAAGCACGATCATGTCGATATCGTGCTTACGAACAACAAGGTGCTGCGCTACACAGATCCGCGACGTTTCGGTTGCATGTTGTGGGTTACGGAGTTCATCGAATCACACCCTCTATTGGCCTCTCTCGGTCCCGAGCCTTTGAGTGACAATTTTCACCCCGACTATTTATTCAAGAAGAGCCGTACCCGGAACGTTACGGTTAAGACTTTCATCATGGATAGTAAAGTCGTTGTTGGTGTAGGAAATATCTACGCGAATGAATCGCTCTTTCTTGCTGGCATCAATCCAAAGCGCAGCGCAGGAAAAATTTCAAAGCCGCGCTATGTGAAACTGGTGGCGTGTATTCAGCAAGTTTTACAGCGAGCGATCGATGTGGGTGGTACTACGCTCAGAGACTTCACGGACAGCAACGGTGAGCCTGGGTATTTTGCACAGTCACTTCACGTCTATGGTCGCAAGGGTGAACCCTGCCATGTGTGTAAAAGTACTTTGAAAGAGAGTCGCCAGGGACAACGTAGCACGGTGTACTGCTGCCAATGCCAAAAGTAATGGGGATGCCCTGACTAATTCGAGGGCGATGCTGTGTCTATTGCTGATTTGCCATGGCTTCAGCCACCACCGGGTCGACGAACTTAGAGATATCGCCACCATAGGCTGCGATCTCGCGCACCAGCGTAGATGAGATGTAGGAAAGATGTTCTGCAGGTGCGAGAAACACCGTTTCTATACTCGGCTCCAAAACGCGATTCATGCCAACTAGCTGAAACTCATACTCGAAATCCGCAACGGTGCGCAGCCCACGCAGGATAATCTTGGCGTCACATTCCTTAACAAACTGCGTAAGCAGATTGTCGAAGGACCTAACTTCAACATTCTCTAAATGGCCTAAAACCTTATTTGTAAGTTCCATCCGTTGCTCTAGCGGCAGGGCATTGGACTTCTGCTGATTCTGACCGACTACCGCCACAATAATCCTGTCAAACAGGCCTGCTGCCCGCTGCACCAAATCTGTATGGCCGTTAGTGATTGGATTAAACGTTCCCGGGTAGACAGCAATTTTCATAACATTCTCATTTTTATTGGGGCCGGCACTAAGACCTTGGCTCTAAACTAGTGTTCGCGCCTATGATCACTCACACCTGCATGAAATTCAATATTCTCTGTTCTAGCCAATTATCAGGATTTGAGGAAACGAAGCCCACATGCCCTCCCTTCTCAGTTAGCTGCATCTGCACCGACGGCGAGAGCATCTCTCTATCCGGGATCGATTTGGGAGGAATCATGGGATCGTTCTTGCTCTGAATCAGCAATGTGTCGACTGCTATTGAACTAAGAAAGACAGTGCTGCTGCATCTTCGGTAATAGTCTTCTGCTCCTTCAAATCCATGAAGGGGGGCGGTTATCTGGTCATCGAACTCCCATATGGATGAGATGCTGCGCGTATCACCTAAGCGTGCAATGAGTTCTGCCTGCTCTGGATTAGACGACTGCAGATGTTGCTGCTTGTTCTGAAAGTCTTTCACCAGGCGGCGCACAAAGTATTGGCCGTATATTCGACTCACACCTTGCAGCATGGCTTGCGAGCAATATTCCAAGGCGAAGGGAGTCGACACAGCCACCGCTTTACGAATGCTGGAGTGAGAATTAATCTCGCCTAGCCATTTTAAGAGTACATTCGCACCCAGCGAGTAGCCTACAAACACAAAATTGTGCTGAGGATATTCGGTCACCAGCTTGCTAAACACTTCGTTGACGTCTTCTGAGACTCCTGAATGGTATGCTCGGGCGAGCCTATTCATTTCTCCGCTACAGCCACGAAAGTTCATTGCGACGGAAGAGATACCCTGATCATTCAACAAGGACTGCATGGCTAAAATGTAAGAAGACTTCGAACATCCGCACAAGCCATGGAGAAAGAACACGATCGTCTTGTCATTGGATTCATTGGGATCGAGAGTCGTCCAATCGAGATCGATATAGTCGCTATCGTCAAGCTCGATTCGTTGTCGCCTATGCACAACCTGTTTTGCAGGGGAGAATTTTCTCCACAGGGTTTGACTATGACCTTCCGGCAACCACCAAGTGGGAATGAATTCGTTTTCACTAGTGCCAGTTGACATTTTTATTCGCTGCTTCTTAAAATATTGTACAAGCCGAATTGAACTGATCCGGCTTTCTTGCTTTTTACTTCTACCCAATTGCTAGGCAAGTCATCACCGATCGATTGCTTCTCTTTTTCTATATACACAAGCCCGCCGTCTCTTAACAAATTTACACTATCGAGTTTTACTATAGCGCGAGCGAGCATCTCGCCTCCGAATGGAGGATCTAGAAATACCAAGCCATATTGCTTTGAGTCTTGCGCATATCTGTCTAACCACGCGAACGCATCGGAACAATACACGTTGCCCTGTTTGGCGTCTAATCGCTTGATATTAGCTCGGATCGAGTTTACGGCCGATGTGTTCTGCTCGATAAAATCAACCTGGCTTGCGCCTCTTGAAAGAGCTTCGAAACCGAGCGCTCCACTTCCTGCAAACAAATCTAGACAAGTTTCTCCTGCAATACTGCCCTGCAGCCAATTGAAGAGCGTCTCTCGAATCCTATCTGCAGTGGGCCGCAATCCCTCCAAGCTCGGAAATTCTAGTTTTCTACTTCTATACTCACCCGCTATGATGCGAACGCTGTTGTCTGTTTGATTGGTAGATTGCGGCATAGTTTTACGTTCTTTCGGACACTAATACTTATGAGCTGCGAAGCCAAAGCGTAAGCCTATCATCTCAGCCCTCATCGAAGACACATTGGGATGCCTCGGAACAACCCACTGATTGCGAGTCTGAAACTTTCAGCTGCGAGGCGCTTCTCGCCGTTTATGACCTTAGTCCTTAACAAAGGCTGCTTTGAGCGGATAAATGCTTCAAGACATGCCTTTTGAGGCCTTTGGACTGTCCCGATCTCTTTGTTGTTTCTTTCGACAGGCCCGACAAGGAAACGCCTTGATCTCGGGACAGTCCAAAAGCCAGAGTGGCCATTGAATTGTTCACCGGCACTCTATTAGATGGAGCGCACAGCTGTGGTAGCATAGCTGCCCTGTAGTCGTACCCATTTGAGTGTTCTTATCATGTTTGGCCTAGGCAAGAAAAAGAAACCTGAAGACGCGAAGTCCAACGAAGCCTTAGAAGGCGAACCCAATGAGTCTGCTTCCGTTGACGGCACAGCCAATCAGGATGAGGCCGGAATATTTGCGCGCCTGAAGAATGGCTTAAGCCGCACGCGCAGCAAACTTAGCGATGGACTGGCCGAAATTGTTCTCGGCGAGAAGACTATCGACCTCAATCTGCTGGAAGAAATAGAAACGCAGCTACTCACTGCAGATGTTGGCATCGATGCAACCGATCAAATTATCGACAACCTTAAAAAGCAGCTCGGGCGAAAGCAGTTAGCCGACCCGAAACAGTTCATGACGGCACTTCGGCAAGAGCTCACCGATATTCTAGAGCCGGTCGATGTACCCCTCATCGTACAATCCAAGTCCAAGCCTTTTGTCATATTGATGGTAGGGGTAAATGGTGTTGGCAAGACAACCTCGATTGGTAAGCTCGCGAAACTTTATCAGTCGCAGGGATTGAATGTCATGCTGGCCGCTGGCGATACTTTTAGAGCCGCCGCAGTGGAGCAATTGCAAGTATGGGGCGAGAGAAACTCAGTTCCCGTGGTAGCGCAGGCTACCGGTGCCGATAGTGCCTCAGTGATTTTCGATGCCTATCAATCTGCGAAGGCGAAGAATGTCGATGTGTTAATCGCAGACACTGCTGGGCGCTTGCACACGAAAGACAATCTCATGAACGAGCTAGAGAAAATCGTTCGAGTATTGAAGAAGCAGGACGAGCGTCTGCCAGACGAAGTCTTATTGGTACTCGATGCAACTACCGGCCAGAACGCACTCAACCAAGCCGAGAGTTTTAATAGAACTACAACCCTAAGTGGTATTGCTCTTACGAAGCTAGATGGAACAGCGAAGGGTGGTGTGGTGTTCGCACTTGCCAAAAAGCTCTCCCTGCCCATTCGCTTCATCGGTGTAGGTGAAAAAATAGATGACCTAAGGCCGTTCAAGGCAAAAGATTACGTCGATGCTCTTTTTTCTGAATGAGCCCCATTGTTAATTTAGATTTTTCTCTACCAGGCCAGCGGAATGATCAAGTTTGATAGCGTGAGTAAACGTTATGCCGATGGTCGGGAAGCGCTGTCTGATATTAGTTTCGAAGTTAGTCGCGGCGAATTTGCTTTCATTACCGGACACTCTGGAGCTGGCAAGAGCACACTCTTAAAACTTATCTTGGCAATGGAAGCGCCTAGTTCAGGACAGTTAATTGCTAACGGCGTAAATCTAAATCGAATTTCTGCAACACAAATTGCCCACCACCGCCGCCAGATCGGTACCGTTTTTCAAGACCACCAGCTGCTCCACGATCGCAGTGTGTACGACAACGTTGCGCTTCCTCTAGAAATTTGTGGCTATCAACCGAATGATGCTGCCCGGCGCGTCAGGGCCGCTCTCGACAAAGTTGGCTTGCTGAAGAAAGAAAAGAGCTTTCCCGAAGCTCTCTCAGGCGGAGAACAGCAGCGCGTGGGAATCGCTCGTGCAGTCGTTAACAGACCTAGTATTATCCTAGCCGACGAACCCACTGGAAATCTAGACCCGGGATTATCGGCAGAGGTGATGAAGGTTTTCCAACAGTTTCAGAGCGTCGGTGTGTGTCTATTGGTTGCGAGTCATGATGCGGCACTCATAGAGCGCTTGAACTGCAGAACGCTAGTACTCAAAGACGGGAAACTCTTGGCGGACCAGAAACCTAGGCCATCACTGTGAGTGCCACTAAGCGCCGCAATAGGAATCCGGATCAACCTCGAGCTAGGCGCAACACGCGTGCGGAACAGACCGAATCATTCGCAAATCGAGTAAAGCTCCACCGGCGCATCGCAAGAGGCAGCGCTAGTCGACTTCTGGAAACACCGGCATCTAGTCTGGTGACACTCTTTGTAGTCGCAGTAGCCCTGTTGCTGCCTGCCCTTCTGTTCGGCCTAAACAGTAACCTGGCCAGCCTTCTAGCCGGTTTTCAAGACAGTGCTCAGGTGACTCTCTATCTACAAGATGGTGTTTCAGAGGTCGACGGCCAAGAAGTTAGTGAGAGCTTACTAACTAGGATCGACATTGAAGACGCATACTATGTCTCACCTTCTCAGGCGCTAGAGGAGTTTAGCGCCGCTAGCGGCCTGGAAGACTTACTCCAAGAGATGGCCACCAACCCATTGCCAGGAGCAATTGTTCTTACCCCAGCCGATGTCTCACCTGCGGCGGTAGATGAGCTTGCGAGGCAGCTACAAGAACTACCCCAAGTCGATGTGGTTCAGGTGGACAGCCTCTGGTTGCAAAGATTAGCGGCGATATCGAACCTGGTTAGCGCCATTGGCAGTGTGCTCGCGGTGATCGTGATTCTCGGGCTATTCTTTGTGGTGGGCAACACCATAAAATTGGCAATCGAGAACCGCAAGGCGGAGATCCGAGTGATTAAGTTGGTAGGTGGCAGCGATATGTATGCCGCCAGACCTTTTTTATACACAGGCCTCCTCTATGGACTCGGCGGTGGAATCTTGGCTACGCTACTTCAGGGCCTTGTTTTAACTACGTTTAATTCAAACTTAGAAGTATTGATGCAACTGTATGAGAGCGACTTCCAGTTACGTGGCTTCGGATTCAGGAGTGCACTGCTCATAGTCGTTGCCGGCGCTGCTATTGGCTGGGCAGCAGCACTCATGGCTAGTCTGCGCCATATCCGCGCTATCAACCCCTAGCAACACAGCAATTTCTTGTTCGCAGCCCTTGATATGCTGGAATACAGCTCCATGTATAGGCTAGTTCCCGCCTTTCGTTTCAAGGCTATTTCTAAGCTTTTGCGAAACTATGGGACTGGCGCCGAGACAATTAGCGCTGAAACCTCCGCAAAGTCCCGTAAGCAAGGGCGTTTAGAGAAAAGGTATTATTGGCGGAGGGAAAGTTTGAATGCTAAAATAGGGTATCGGTTCGTAGTCTATCGTAGATTTCGAACTATTCAGGAAAGAGTGAACACAAATGAGCACAGCTAACAGTTTACAAGTTTTCGACCCCACAACTCCGGGTCAGGATTTAACTGCTTATATCTCCTCGGTTAATAGCATCGCTATGCTGACGCCTGAGCAGGAGCTTGATCTGGCCAAGCAGTATTACTATGAAGATAACGTGGATGCGGCCAGACAACTGGTTCTCGCACACCTGCGCTTCGTCGTGCACATGTCCAAAACATATTCCGGTTATGGCCTCTCTCAGGCAGACCTGATCCAAGAAGGTAATGTTGGCCTGATGAAGGCTGTTAAGCGATTCAATCCAGAGGTGGGTGTTCGCCTAGTATCCTTCGCCGTACATTGGATCAAGGCCGAGATGCATGAATACATTCTGCGCAACTGGCGAATTGTCAAAATCGCTACCACCAAAGCGCAGCGCAAACTGTTCTTCAATCTGCGCAGCTCTAAGAAACGTCTTGGTTGGTTGAACAACGAAGAAGCCGAAGCAATGGCACAGGACCTTGGTGTTGATGCTAAAGTCGTTAGGCAGATGGAAGGCCGAATGGCATCCTATGACGCCGCTTTCGATGCCGATTCAGACAGTGACGATGAAGCAGCCTACAAAGCACCGGCTTACTACTTAGAAGATCAGGCGTCTGATCTTGCTACCAATGTCGAAGAGGATGAATGGGAAGAAGTAACGAATAACAGTCTTCACTCAGCTATGTCTGAACTAGATGATCGCAGTAAAGATATCTTGAACAGCCGTTGGTTGAGTGATAAAAAAGCTACGCTGCATGAGTTAGCCGACCGCTATGGCATTTCCGCTGAGCGAATTCGCCAACTCGAAAAAAACGCGATGAATAAAATCAAAGTAAAAATGGCAGCCTAAGCAATGAACAGCAAAAAGCCGCGAACTCTCGCGGCTTTTTTTTGACCTGAATTTGACCGGCTACCTTTTGCATCACTGAGCGCGAACTACCATGACCAAACTAATTATTATGCTGGCCGGAGTTAATGGCTTCCTCGCTGTGTCACTCGGCGCATTCGCATCACATATGCTGCGCGATAGACTGAGCCCGGAGCTACTCAATACATTTCAAACTGGCGTGCAATATCATATGTACCACGCACTCGCCATGTTCGGCATCGGATTGATGATGCTTAATTTCCCAACAACGAACCTCCTCCGCATCAGCGCCTACTTGATGCTGGCTGGCATTGTTTTATTTTCCGGCAGCCTGTATCTGCTAAGCATTACTGGAATACGATGGCTGGGTGCGATTACCCCTTTAGGTGGACTCTGCTTTTTAACAGCATGGGCGCTCATAGTCTGGTTCGCTGCAAAGCAACAATTCCCCAGCTAAACGTTACAGCTTAAATAGCAATCTAAAGGTAGGCCGAACCTACAAATAATGGCTTCAGCGATAAATAAAGTAGTTGCGTCAGGACGAGAAGCCTATCTAGCTGGCAGAATGCCGAGGCGTCTTTGTGTCTCTGCTTCCTCTCAATAGATGGAGTATTCCTAGCATAGACGTCACTTACTGCGTCCCATCAATCAATCGAAGAGTCGACATACCTGTGTCTAAATCTATACCAGACGAGAACAAGAGACCGATCCGCAGCTATGTTATTCGCTCCGGACGTTTGACCGATGCACAACGCAAAGCAATCGAAAGCTACTGGGGAAAGTACGTCGTCGAATTCAACAGAGAAGCTCTGGACCTCGATACGCTGTTTGAGAAGCCGCAGAAGCTAACGGTAGAGATCGGATTCGGGATGGGTGACTCACTCCTGGAGATGGCGAAGCAAAGCCCTGATCAGAACTTCCTCGGAATTGAAGTGCACCAGCCCGGCGTCGGCAAGCTCCTCAATGGCATTGTCGAAAACAAACTCACTAATATCAAATTAATCTGCCATGACGCCAGAGAAATTCTGGAAATCGGGTTGCCCGATAACTGCATCGACAGGCTATTACTATTTTTCCCCGATCCTTGGCACAAGAAGCGGCACAATAAGCGACGCTTAGTGCAGCCGGAATTCATCGAGCTGCTGCTGAGGAAATTGAACACGGCGGCGGAGCTTCATTTCGCAACAGACTGGCAGGCCTATGCCGAACACATGATGGAAGTGCTGGAGGCAAACCCTTGCTTGGAAAACACCCTAGGTGCTCAAAACTACTGGCCGGAGCCAGATAGGCCCGTTACAAAATTCGAGAAGCGAGGGCAGCGCCTCGGTCATGGGGTGTGGGACTTAAGGTTTCAGGCGAAGCAATGAGCTAGAACCAGAGTCGATGCTCGTGCTCTTTGAGCCAATTGATATAGCGGTCGCAATCGGGGCAGATGGATTCAACCCGATTCCAGAATCGCTGCGAGTGGTCCATGTGCAACAGGTGGCAGACCTCGTGAGTGATCATGTAATCAATAATGCTGTAAGGCGCCAACATAATCATCCAGTTGTACTGCAGTACTCCCGTTGACGTGCAATGCCCCCATTTGGACTTGGTCTTTCTGAGTTTAATCTCAGTAATCTTGTGTTCGACACCCAGATGACGGGCCAGGCCTCGGGCCCTGGGCAAGATATATTCACTCGCCTTGTCGATTAGAAAGTCTTCTACCTGTATCTTCGCTTTGGCTGGAGTCAGCTTATGACCCTGAATAATGAATTCATCGCCAACTACCATTACTCGATGCTTGCGCCCTTCCTTGAAGACGATGGTGCGCTCGCGGGCCCGATAGAAAACCTTAGCCCCTCTTTCGACCCTCAACGCCTGCTTCTCGCGCAGAGATTCTTCGAATAACCGACCCTCTATCCAAGCGTGGTTCGAACTAATGAATTCCTCGACCTCCAATCTCGGTGCACGCAACGGGCAGCGAACTACTACTTTTTGCTGCTTGATATACAGAGCAAGCGTCTTCCGCTTGCTGCGCAGTATCTCGCACTCATACGGTCGCTTTACAGCCTTGCTTCTGCTGCCAAAATTTAAGGGAAGTATTTTTGCCTTGCTCATTAGACTCACTTTTTAGCCTGCTTTCTGGCTATTAATCTTGCTATCGCTCGCTCTGGGTTCGACGCCTCACCTTCAAAGCTCTCGATAAGCTCCCATCCTGCAAAAGCCTGGGCTAATTCGTCATGCCCCAAGAGAAAATCTGGGTTACTCGGCCTGCCGAAACGTTTCTGATCTACCGTGAATGTCTCATAGATAATCAATCCACCTGGCCGAATCGCCTCTCTAATAAAAGGAAAAAGCGGCCTGTGCAGATAGTTGAATACTATGACTGCATCGAAACTTTTACCGGCTAGGGGATTTCTGCCCTCACTCACTTCTGCCTCAAAATCTATCAACCAACACGTACTTTTCTTCGCTCTAGTCCCTGCTGACTCTAGTTCGGGCGGAATGGATTGTAGATGGGCTTCATTATTATCTGCAAATAGTACAGGAACATTATGGCTAACTAAAAATAATCCGTTTCTTCCTTTGCCACAGGCGAGATCCAAGACGCCATTCCCAACTTGTAGATTGTCGAACAAGCCATAATTATCTACAAGAAATGATGACGCATTGGCATTTGAATGAGAATTAGATAACAGGATAATGAACGGGTTCGAATAAGAATAAGATAGCAGGATAATGCACTGGATAGAATGAGATAGACAGCTAGAATGGAAAGCGTCTCGAATTCTGTTCGAGTTACGAGCAAGTGCTGCGTAGAATAGCACTAAGTCTTCTTAATAAGTCGAGTCAATTGATCGAATCCAATTCTCAAACAGGCAGCTCACTAAGCAACTCACAATGACCGAACCCACTCAGAATAAAGATCGAATATTCGCAGAGACGAAGCTTCCCGGTGACTTCGTTTTCGACGAAAAAGTCGCCTCCGTGTTCGAAGATATGATCAATCGATCGATTCCGGGCTATAGCACCATCATAGCCATGATTGGTGTGTTGGCAGAGGAGTATTGTCAGGAACAGAGCCGAATCTATGACCTAGGCTGCAGCCTAGGGGGCGCCACTCTCGCCGCGGCAGATCGAGTTAAGTGCCAGGATTTCTCCACAATTGCGATCGACAATTCGGCTGCCATGATCGACCGCCTGCAAACCAAGCTAAAAAGTATGCCACGACTCGCCAGCAAGATTGAGTGTCGCTGTGAAAACCTGTGTGACTCAGAAATAACGGATGCCTCGGTGGTAGTATTGAACTTTACTCTTCAATTTATCCCTCTTGCGGAGCGAGCTTCCTTACTAAGTAAAATCTACGCGGGAATGAAACCTGGCGGTGTCTTGATTATCTCAGAGAAGATTACCTTTCCCGATGAGAAGCTCAATCAATTGTTTATTGAGATGTACCACAGCTTTAAAGAGAACATGGGCTATAGCAAATTGGAGATAAGTCAGAAGAGAGCGGCTTTAGAAAAGGTTTTGCTCCCGGAGACTCTGGACGTACATCGAGACCGACTGCAGAAGATTGGTTTTCAGTCTGTCGATGTCTGGTTCCAGTGCTTTAACTTTGCCTCTATGGTTGCCTTTAAGTAGTCGACCCTAAAAAATGCATCTCGATATGGATTTAAATCACTTAGCTTCAACTGTCACTAACGTTTTGACCAGGAAACTGCCGCTTCAAGCATTTTTTTGGTCGACTGCGTTGCACAGGGATGTGCAACCATTGCCCGTTCAGGGCAATGCGAGTGCGCCAAAAACCAGTGAAATGACATTTTTACGCCAGCTTTTGGCGCACGATGTACTAAAAAAGTCAGGGATGACTTTTTTAGTATCAACAGAGTAAAGCCTATGAACCTGAAGCCTCTACAAGAACTGATTGGCGGCTCAGCACTGGAAGCATTGCTTCCCTTTGCCAACGAAGAGTTCTTGCAACAGATTCGCCACGGCGATTTCCCAAGATGGCGTAAGTTGCTATCCGAACTGCCCCAAATTCAGCCCAGTTCAGTCGAGTTTGGCAGCAAGGTTAAAATCGGTAGCGCTAGTGATAGTGACCCGGACACTCTTGCTCAACTACGAGAGCAACTCCTAGAATTTATACCTTGGCGCAAGGGGCCGTTCGATCTATTTGGCATAGACATAAAGTCGGAGTGGCAATCCAATCTGAAATGGGACCGCCTAGTGAAAGAGATTTCGCCGCTAGAGTCGCGCCGTGTGCTCGACGTCGGAAGCGGCAACGGCTATTACGGATTTCGTATGTTAGAGGAAGGCGCCGAGATGGTGCTGGGCATCGATCCGCATATCGCCTACCTTGCGCAGTTCTGGCTACTAAAACATTTTGCAGCCGAGGCTCCCGTATTTGTGCTGCCCCTGACACTGGAACAGGTGCCGCCGTCACTGAACTATTTTGACACCGTTTTCTCGATGGGAGTGATCTATCACCGGCGCTCGCCGATCGACCACATTCTGGAGCTGAAGAGCTGCCTACGGCCCGGAGGCGAACTGGTGATTGAATCGATCTGTGTCGATGGCGAGGCAGGTTACAGCCTGACACCCGAGAAGAAATATGCGCGCATGGGCAATGTCTGGTTCGTACCAAGTATTCGCACTTTAGTACAATGGCTCTCTCGCTGCGGGATGGAACAAATTTCGGTAATCGATGAATCAACTACATCTGTAAATGAACAACGCAAAACCGAATGGATGCCCTTTGACTCTCTCGAAGATGCTCTAGATGTGAATAATCCGCAGCTCACAATAGAAGGCCTTCCTGCTCCGAAGCGAGTAGTAGTAAAAGCAATTCGCCCCTAGTTTCGATCTTCCAACTTATCTAGTCTCCTGCAACTACCAATTCACTTCTAATTCAGACTGAATTGGTCAACTATTCAAGGGGTCATGAAGCGCTTTTTCTCGTGGAACAATTAGTAAAAAACATTGCTTTTACAGTGACACAATCTCGCGCTAGCTATTCTCTTCCCCATATTAGGTGAATTTCCATTCCATCAATCGCATCACTGTTGACGCGCTAGAGCAATTGCGCTAACACTACGCCTGCCCATAGAGGGTCAGCTCTAATTCTATCCCTGATAATAATGAGAACAACAAGATGGCCAGACCACTGAGAATTGAGTATCCCGATGCTGTTTATCACGTATCCAATCGTGGCCTCGACAAACAGCGTGTGTTTCCTTCAGCGAAGTACTATGAGGCTTTCCTCGAGGGTCTAGGCGAAACCTGTTCTCGGCTCAATGTAGACGTGCTTGCCTACTGCCTACTTAAAGACGGCTATCACCTCGTGGTGAAGACACCCGAGGCTAACCTTAGCCGCTTCATGCGCCAAGTCGATGGCCTATACACCCAGCAGTATCAAAAAATGAAGGGCAGCGATGGTTCGCTTTTCAGAGGCCGTTACAAAGCCGTGCTAGTTCAATCCGAGAAATACCTGCTGCCGCTATCCTGCTATATACATACGCGAGTGAAGGCCGCTGAGCTGAATAGCTACCCATGGTCCAGCTACACTAAATTCACCCGCAAGGCGAAACCACCGATCTGGTTCAATCGTGACGAAACGCTTAAACAATTACGCACCGCTCCGGCGAAGCGCCCCGTTGCTTACAAGAAATTAGTTGCCCAAGGGGTAACGGAAGAACTAGCGCATTTTTACGGGAAGAAGAATCTGTCTTCCCTGCTTGGCGATGACAAGTTTCGCAAGGCGGCACAGAAGAAGAAATCAGCCACCACCGCTCGCGGTGTTTCCCGAGGCGCGAATGCTAAATGGAGGCCTTCCTGCAAACAGATCATCAGCGCGGTGGCTAAGGAATTTAAAGTTGCCGAGAAGAGTATCTATAAAGCCGCCCGAGGCCCAGGCTCAAAGAACGTGCCCCGCTGGGTAGCCATGTATCTGTGTCAGGAGCTCTCGGCCGTAACTCTGCAGTCAATCGCAAAGCTATTTAAACTGAAGCGCTATGGCACTGTTTCAACGACCGTCGGAAAACTAAAGAAAGAGTTTGGCTTAGACAAGAAACTGGTTGCCAGCACAGAGAAGCTGACGAAGCGGCTTAGCAAAGGAAGATAAATTGGGGAAATGCACGGACGTTGCGACGATTCCACTCTAGGCGGTGAATTTATGATTCAGTGAGGCCCACGCGTTATGCGATGGCGCTTTGCACGATAGTTCTCTCATTCAACCCCGTGCAGGCCACATTGTCGAAAAAGGCTCTGTTGCAATAGCATCCCCCCGCATTACGCGGTGAATTTCTGATTCATAATCATGCAGGCAACAAAAAGCCGGAGTTCTCAGATGAAAATTCCGGCTTTTCCGATTCTGGGAATAGAAAATCTACCCCAAAGCGGTCTTACTTGATTTTAGCTTCTTTGTAGACCACGTGCTTGCGAACAACTGGATCAAATTTCTTGATTTCCATCTTGTCCGGCATCGTTCGCTTGTTCTTATCAGTGGTGTAGTAGTGACCAGTCTTGGCACTTGAAACCAACTTAATCTTATCTCTCATAATCGTTGCCTATTTATTGCTAGCTTGGCCTTGACGCGTTTATACGCGAACGCCATTGTTTCGAATATCCGCTAGTACTGCGTCTATGCCGTTCTTATCGATGATACGCATACCCTTAGTCGACAAGCGCAGCTTAACAAAGCGCTTCTCAGACTCTACCCAGAATCGATGAGAGTGGATATTTGGCGAAAATCGACGCCGTGTTTTGTTGTTCGCGTGGGAAACGTTGTTTCCTGCAACTGGTTTCTTACCAGTCACCATACAGACCCTGGACATTTTGCTGCCTCGTTTCAGTTAACTAATTACTTGTCTTATTTGGCTATTTCCTGAGCCGAGGCTCAACAGAGAACTAGGCACAAAAAAGAGCTGCGTTTTATACCAGAACGATGTGCCAATAGCAAGATAATGAGAACCTCGGACTTCTCGCGCAGGCCCTGCTCGGCAAAGCCTCGGGCCCAATGCAGGGTCATCTGCCAGCCAAATCAGCACCTCTGGTGCTGCCCTCTTACAGCAGACCGCGCTCTGCAAATGAAACTACTATCGAGTTACCAATCACCAGATGATCCAATACACGCACATCAATCGTCTCCAATGCAATGCGTAGCTTGTTGGTTATGGCTATGTCTGCCTGACTCGGCTCAGCTATGCCGGAGGGGTGATTGTGAGCCAGTATTACAGCGGCCGCATTGTGGTACAGGCAGCGTTTGACGACCTCTCTAGGGTAGACGGCAGCTCCATCGATAGTACCGCGAAAGAGCTCTTCCAGTTTCACAACATGATGTTGATTGTTAAGGAATAGACAGCTAAATATCTCGCTCTGACAGTCCCTGAATTTTGCACGCAGATAGTCTCGAGTTGCTTGAGAGCTGGTCAAGATATCCTTCGACTGGATGCCCTCCAGCATATGGCGCTGCGACAATTCCTTCATTGCCACAAATCGTGCAGCCTTAGCCGCACCGATTCCAGGATTCTCAGTGAGGCTGGCGTGATCTGCCGCCAAGAGACCGACCAAGCCCCCATAGCGACTGAGCATGCCTCTAGCAATATCCAGCGAAGTCCTGCCCCTAGTGCCTGTCTGTAGCATTACGGCCAGCAGCTCTGCGTCAGACAGGCTGTCGGCGCCTTTATTAAACAGCTTCTCTCTAGGGCGCTCGCCCTGTGGCCAACCCGCCATACTCATCAGGTTGAGCCCTTGATTACATCCGTCATCCTTGGCAATTCCATCGCTAGCCACTACTCCCTAACTAATAGAAGAATAGACTGCGCCCGACGGAAGCGTTAATTTGCCGTCAAATTGCTTAACCCAATGCTAGCTGCTAGTCTAGCTGTCCCTTGAACTACCTAGTTTTGTTGGGTCTCCATGTTAAGCCTTACTAACAAGCGCATCTTACTCGGCATTACGGGCGGCATAGCGGCGTACAAATGTGCCGAACTGACGCGCCTGCTAATCAAGGCGGGCGCCGAGGTCAGAGTGGGCATGACACGAGCCGCTACGGAATTCATTACGCCGCTTACGATGCAGGCACTATCAGGCCAGCGCGTCCATTTAGACCTGCTAGATAGCGATGCTGAAGCGGCCATGGGCCATATTGAATTAGCTCGTTGGGCGGACTTAGTATTAATCGCGCCTGCTACAGCGGATTTCATTGCTCGAATCAGCCACGGTCAAGCAGATGACATCCTCTCCACTATGGTACTCGCCACATCAGCGAAGATTGCCGTCGCACCTGCGATGAACCAGGCGATGTGGGCAGATGACAGCACGATGACCAATCTGAATGTGCTGGTTGATCGCGGATACCATATTTTTGGCCCAGCAGACGGTGAGCAGGCCTGTGGCGATGTAGGACCAGGGCGCATGCTGGAACCCGCGCAATTGTTAGAGCTAAGTGCCAGCTTGTTTGAAACGGGCGAACTCGCAGGTAAGAACTTCGTCATCACTGGAGGGCCGACGCGAGAGGCAATCGACCCAGTAAGATTCATAAGCAATCACAGCTCCGGCAAGATGGCCTACGCGCTGGCTGCCGAGGCAGTGGCTGCGGGAGCAAGAGTGACCCTCATCAGCGGGCCAGTTAACCTATCCACTCCTGAAAGCGTCAAACGCATCGATGTGATCAGTGCGGCAGAGATGCTCGTGGCGACTCACGAGGCCATGACAGATTGCGATGTATTTATCGGCGTTGCCGCCGTGGCCGACTACCGGCCTGCGCAGATCGAAGCACAGAAGATTAAAAAATCTGACGAGCAGATGCAACTCACGCTTATTAAGAACCCAGACATTATCAGTGCGGTTGCCCAGCTCGAAGAAAAGCCCTTTGTCGTAGGCTTCGCGGCCGAAACAAATGACATCGTCAGCAACGGGAAAGACAAATTGAAGCGCAAAGGTCTCGATATGCTGTTTGCAAATAACGCGACCGAGACCTTTAATAGCGACTCCATAATCGTCACAGCTTTAACTAAAACAAGCGAAACTGAACTAAAAGAAGGCAATAAGAATGTAGTTGCAAGAAGCATGTTGCAACTCATCGCTACAGCTCTGAAAGAACGATAGTCATTACTACTATTCGAAAAATCTATCGGCGACGAACATGAATCAAGTTGCAACACAAGCTGACCCCGAATCTATTCCGGCCTCCATTTTCAGAGCTTATGATATTCGCGGTATCGCCGAGCAACAGCTCACTACGGCAAGTGTAAAGCGAATCGGTCAGGCAATAGGTAGTGAAGCTCTCGACCAGAACATTACATCACTATTAGTCGGATATGACGGTAGACTCTCAAGCCCCACCCTGTCGATCGCATTGATCGAAGGCATTCAAAGTAGTGGTTGTAGTGTGGTGAGTATTGGTCTCGTACCAACGCCACTTCTCTATTTCGCAACCTATACGACCGACTACACTTCCGGCGTTATGCTAACAGCCAGTCATAATCCGGCCAATTACAACGGCTTGAAGATCGTGTTCAACCAGACCAGTCTCGCCGACAATCAGATTCAGACAATTCGAACGCGCATTGAAAACGATCAGTTAAGAACGGGCAGGGGCGGATTTGCAGAGCTCGAAGTCGATCGTAGTTACATAGACAACATCTGCGGTCGCGTTCAGTTAAGCAAGCCGCTCAAGATTGTGATCGATTGCGGTAATGCCGTACCCGGCAAGATCGCGCCGACATTGTTTCAAGAACTGGGCTGCGATGTGCATCCAATTTTCTGCGAAATCGATGGTAGCTTTCCAAACCATCACCCCGACCCAACCGTGCCCGAAAACCTAGCCGCACTCGCCTCCACCGTACTAGAAAAAAATGCGGATATCGGAGTCGCGCTGGATGGCGATGGAGACCGGGTAGGGCTCATAACGAATCGTGGAAAGTTCGTGGATGCCGACCGCATGTTGATGCTGCTCGTGCAAACTATCTTACCGAGCTACTCGGGCAGGGCTGTTGTCTTTGATGTGAAATGCAGCAGCAAACTAGGCGCCTTAGTTGAACAATTTGGCGGGTCTCCCGTAATGCACCGCAGCGGTCACTCCTTCATGAAACAGAAGATGCGGGAAACCAATGCCATTCTTGGAGGTGAGTACGCCGCACATATCTTCATAAAAGATGATTGGTTTGGGTTCGATGACGGTCTGTATGTCGCTGCCAGACTCCTTAAGATAATCAGCGAGTCCTCTGCATCGAGTGACGAAATATTCGATCAGTTCTTCACAGGGTTTTGTACACCTGAAATTAAAATTGAGGTTCCAGAAGAGCGCAAGTTCTCGCTGATGGATCGCTTGCTCGAGTTAGCCAATTTCCCAGCGGCGAAGCTGATCACCCTCGACGGCCTTCGTGTGGAATATGCCGACGGCTGGGGTCTGGTGCGTGCCTCGAATACCAGCCCTGCCCTGCTACTTCGATTCGAAGCAGACTCCCAGGAAAGAATGGATGAGATCCAAGAGAAGTTTAGAACTCTAATTCTCAGCGTAGATAAGAATTTAGAAATAGGCTTTTAGGACGCTATAAAGAACTAACAGTTGAATCTTGGATGACTGCCACACACAGTCTTCGAGATCACGGAATGAAAAGACATGTCACTATCACTAAGTAATGCAAAAAACATCGCCAAGGTTCTTACCGAGTCGCTTCCCTATATACAGAAATTTACGGGCCGCACGGTGGTAGTTAAGTACGGCGGCAATGCCATGGTCGACGAAGCACTGAAGCAGAGCTTCGCGCGGGATGTCGTGTTGATGAAACTTGTTGGAATCAATCCGATCGTCGTACACGGCGGCGGCCCTCAGATTGGGAGCCTTCTGGAGAGGCTCAATATCGAGTCTAGCTTCGTCGAGGGGCTCCGAGTTACCGATAGCCAAACCATGGATGTAGTTGAGATGGTATTAGGCGGCCTCGTGAATAAAGAGATCGTCTCATTACTGAACAAAAATCAGGGCAAGGCGGTAGGCATCAGCGGCAAAGACGGAAATCTGATACGCGCGAAAAAGCTAAAGATCAAGCGCAAGGGCTCGAAGCCTGCTGATGAGGCCATAGACATTGGTCAGGTTGGTGAAGTGGTTAGCATAAATACAGAGATCCTCGATGTGATGAAGGATAGCGATTTTATTCCAGTGATCGCTCCCATCGGCACCGATAGCGATGGCGCCAGTTACAATATTAATGCCGATTCAGTGGCCGGCGAGATCGCTAGTGTGCTCGGCGCAGAGAAGCTAATCCTGCTTACTAACATAGCCGGCGTTCAAGATAAGAAGGGAAATGTGCTAACCGGCCTTAGCATTAAGCAAGTTGATACGCTTATTGCCGATAAAACAATACAGGGAGGAATGCTCCCCAAAGTCGAGTGCGCGCTGAACGCTGTTAAGAAGGGTGTTACCAGCGCCACGATTGTCGACGGAAGAGTAGAACATGCGGTACTCCTAGAGATTTTTACAGACGAAGGGGTCGGCACATTGATATCCAAGAGCGGGTTGGATAAGAACTAACCAGGCCAATAAGAAGACATGGACAAAGCCAACAAGATTTCTCGAAAAGATCAGATCCTGCAAGCGCTAGCGCGCATGCTGGAAACAGCACCAGGCCAGCGAATTACGACCGCTGCCCTCGCAAGAGAGGTCGGTGTCTCCGAGGCCGCCCTATACAGACACTTCCCGAGCAAAGCGAGAATGTTCGAAGGACTCATCAAGTTCATCGAGGACACCTTGTTCGCGCGTATCACCAGAATAATCAATGAAGAAGAAAGCGCAGAAATTCGCTGTCATAATATCCTCCTCTTGGTACTCACATTCTGCGACAAGAATCCCGGAATGACACGTCTACTGACCGGAGATGCTCTCGCAGGAGAAACAGAAAGGCTGCGCGAACGCATCGCCCAATTCTTTAGTCGGTTAGAATCCCAACTAAAGCAGGTATTGCGCGAGGCTCAGATTCGGGAAAATCTGAAAACGACTATCTCTCCAACCGTTCTCGCGAATCTGTTGCTCGCCTCATGTGAAGGCAGGTTGGTGCAGTTTGTTCGCAGCGAATTCAAAGTCTCGCCTCTGGACAATTGGGACACTCAGTGGGACTTTCTAAGCAAAAATTTATTAGAACCTTATTCGGCTACAGCCGAAACGGAGACAACTGTCTAGCTATAATTCAGACTCGCTAGGCAGATATTCCGTACTCTTCGCGATAGGCCACGACGGCATCAAGATAAGGCTGAAGTTGTTCGTTCTCGGATGCCATCAAATAGTCTACGATGTCCTGCAAGCTAATTATACTAACAACCTTTATTTGGTAGCTCTGCTCTATCTCCTGAATTGCCGACAGGCTGCCTGTTCCTTTTTCTTGTCGGTCCATGGCGACGGCTATCCCATTTAGGTGGGCACCATTGCTGCTGATAATCTCTGCCGCTTCTCTTACCGCCGTGCCCGCCGTAATAACATCATCGACGATTAACACATCACCGCTAAGCGGAGCACCGACTAGTGAACCGCCCTCTCCATGTGCCTTCGCTTCCTTGCGATTAAAACAGTATGGCTTGTTCACTTTGTGTTTATTCGCCAGCGCCATCGAAGTTGCTGTGGCCAGCGGAATGCCTTTGTATGCCGGCCCGAATAAAACATCGTACTCGATTCCTGCATCGACGATCGCATCGGCGTAACACCTGGCTAGGAAGGATAGCTTTTCTCCAGTATTGAAAAGCCCTGCATTGAAAAAATAGGGACTCACCCGCCCTGACTTCAGAGTAAATTCTCCGAAGCGAAGAATCTCATTCCGAATCACGAAGTTTAGGAAGTTTTTCTGGAATTCTTGCATCAATGCCCCATTTCGCCGGATCGTGTTCTTAAAGGTTTGTAAGAAATAAACTAAGCTTCTAGCTTAGGCAAGCTCATGAAAGTGCTTGCTTCTGCTTCGCTACCAATTCTTGTATACCGCTCTTGCCGAGCGCCAGCATCTCTAACAATTGATCATGGCTAAAGTCGCCATCTTCGCCCGTGCCCTGCACTTCGATAAATCCACCCGATTCAGTCATGACGATGTTCATGTCGGTCTCCGCATTGGAGTCTTCGTCATAGTCGAGATCAAGCACGGCATGCCCCTGAAATATCCCAACTGACACGGATGCGATTAGCTGCTTGGCTGGGTTTCCGCTCACCATTTTGTTCGCGATCATATGATTGATCGCATCCATCATCGCGACACAGCCGCCAGTGATCGATGCGGTTCTCGTTCCCCCATCGGCCTGTATTACGTCGCAGTCGATCTTGATCGTATGCTCGCCCAACTGGGTCAGATCTATAGCTGCGCGTAGGGAGCGACCGATTAGTCGCTGAATCTCGAGGCTACGGCCAGACTGCTTGCCTCTTGCCGCCTCTCTATCCATGCGGCTGTTCGTAGAGCGAGGCAGCATGCCGTATTCAGCCGTTATCCAGCCCTTGCCAGTACCCTTCAAGAAGCGTGGGACCGATTTTTCCACACTCGCATTGCATAGCACCTTGGTATCACCGAACTCGACCAATACAGAGCCTTCCGCATGTTTCGTGTAATTCCTACTGATGGAGATATTCCGCAATTGATTTGCGCTTCGTTGGCTTGGTCTTATAAGTTCAGTCATAATTTTCCTGTGGGTAAATGTCTGCAAGCACATGACTTGCCGCGGCCAAATTATCCTAGATATTGATTGTTATAGCGAGCCGCAAGTCGTGCTCTAGTGCCGTCAAAAATGGAAACAAAGTCCGGAGAGAGACCTGAGACAAAGTACACCAACAAAGTACACTGTGATTAGGTTAAAATATTGCCAATTGGATTCACCTTAGTATTCGGATATTAGACTATGACATCAAGTATGACTGCCTTCTCTAGGCAGCAGCAAGAACAGGAATGGGGTTCGCTTACCTGGGAAATTCGATCTGTGAATCACCGCTATCTGGAAACCAGTGTACGCCTGCCGGAATCGTTTCGAGCGCTGGAAAATGGCGTGCGCGAGGCGGTGCGTAAACGTCTCACCCGCGGCAAAGTGGAATGCGCACTGCGCTTTCAGTCAGAGGCGAAAGTTTCTTCTGATCTGCACCTGAATAAAAAGCTAATTAAACAACTGGTTCAGGCAAACATCGAGATAGAACAGATTACGGGCACATCGATAAGTCTGAGCAATATGGAAGTGCTGCGCTGGCCAGGCGTCATTGAAGAACAAGACTTCGATAAGACATCTATCGAGAAACAAGCACTTAGCTTATTCGGCGCTGCGTTAGATGACTTGGTGGCGACGAGAGAGCGCGAAGGTGCAGAGCTGCAGGGCTTTATCAAGCAGCGTATCGACTCCGTCCGCGAGATCGTAGTTAGCATTCGCAGTAAAATGCCGGAAATTCTAGCGAAGCAGAAACAGAATATTCTCGATCGCTTGGCAGAGCTACAGGCAGAGCTCGAGCCGACGCGACTGGAACAGGAAGTATCGCTGCTCGCTCAGAAGGCCGATGTGGAGGAGGAGCTGGATAGACTACACTCGCATCTTAACGAGGTGGAACGTGTATTGGGTGCGAAGGGCCAGAAGGGGCGGCGCCTCGATTTCCTCATGCAGGAGCTGAATCGCGAAGCCAATACACTCTCCTCCAAATCCATCGTCGTCGAAACTACACTGAGCGCGGTGGAATTGAAGGTGCTGATCGAACAGATGCGCGAACAAATTCAGAATGTCGAATAGTAGTATCGAATAACAATGAGTGAACTAAACCTAGTTTCGGGGATCAAGCTGCATGTCTAGAGGCACACTATTCATCGTGACGGCACCTTCCGGTGCGGGCAAAACCAGCCTGGTTAAGGCATTGATCGAGCGCGAACAGCAACTGCGTGTATCCGTGTCTCACACCACCCGGGCCAAGCGTCCCGGCGAAGAAGGTGGCGTGAACTACCATTTTGTCGATGAATCCGCATTCATGGAGATGCTGCGGGCGGGCAATTTTTTTGAGAGCGCTCATGTCTACGGTAATCACTACGGCACCTCGCAATTGTGGGTAAATGAACAGCTAGAAGCTGGCCTCGACGTAATTCTCGAGATCGACTGGCAAGGTGCGGTTCAAGTTCGTAATCTCGAGCCAAATGCCTGCTCCATTTTCATCTTGCCGCCATCTCTGGAAACCCTAAAGACTCGCCTTCAGAATCGAGCTCAGGACGATACCGAGACCATCGAGAAGCGCATGAAAGAAGCGGTTACGGAGATTTCCCACGTCGCAGAGGCCGACTTCGTTGTCATTAACGACGACTTCGACACGGCGCTGGAAGACCTCTCCGCTATCATCAGATCATGCT